>JAAVEX010000012.1 GCA_014801065.1 Barnesiella sp. | reverse complement strand
CATATCGGCAGGAAGATATATGTCAGTATAGATTGTTACGCCGTCGCGCATCTTGACAGCTACGTCCTGCAACATGCGCAGGTCATGCTTCAGAGGGGAGCAGGCCGGGTGTAATTGTGTGCCGGCTTTCAGTATACGGTCTCCNGGATTGAACTTACTCATTACACCATGAACCACAGCGTCATCGACATACGGATATGCCGGTTTGAAGATCATCTTTTCGCAGATTTTTTCCATATTATTTCTCGCTCTGTTTTATTTTTTATTCTTTAGTTATAACGCAAAAATACAAAGTTTGTTAGATGGCGACTTAGGCAATATTGGTGCGATATTGAGCAAATTCGCAGATACAGTAAAGATGTGTCTAATAGTTATGTTTAAGAAACTGTTGAACTTTTGCCTTGATTTTGCCCCAAAGCGTCAGTTCTTCATGGCTCATGTTTTCAAGTCTTCATTGCCAATTCGGCCGCCCGGATCCGACATATACTCCTCGGTTGCTTCCTTGTGGAACTGCTCACGTCTTATCTGGGGCCTCCGTTCGATCAGCGGCTGAGCCTATCATATCATCAGTCATTTACTCACCGAATACTATTGTGCCATCTTCTGATTTAACAAACGGCAATCCATGTTGATATACTTCACATTCGTTCACCAACAGATCGTGGATCTCCGCTTTTTAAAGATAGGAAGTGTTTTCTTTGCTCCTTTGAGAAATGTTCTATGGCATAGCGGAGTGTGGTGCGCGGCATGTTGGCGGCATGACGGTGGAGAAATGCCTCAAGCTGTGGGCGACCGCCACGCTTCCCCACTTCACGCAGCATCCACCCAACGGCCTTATGTATGAGATCATGGCGATGATCAAGAAGCTGTTCAGCCAATCGGAATGTATCGCAAAATTCACCGCGTTTGATCATAGCCATCGTGCTGACCATAGCCACACGCTGATGCCATAAATGACCATCCATGGAAGCGAGATGGTCGAGCAGCCCTCTTTCNCTATGATTGTCGGCAAGCCATTCNCCCAACAATTTATAGCAAACGAGATCGACGAGATCCCAATTATTGCCACGTTCTATCACCGAAAGATAATAATCCACTATGCGGCGTTGCATCGCTGAATCNCNACCCTTNCGGGCTCGCTGATAGAGATCNACAAGNAGCAGAAATCCGGCGAGGCGAATCTCGTGATATTCAGATGCGAGCAGAGGAGCCACATCCTTGAGCATGGTTTCTTTTCTGTATTTTTTGACAACTGATCGTGTAAACGGAACTCTAACTCCGAGAAAACGATCGCCCTCGCCATATTCACCCTTTCCGGTTTTGAAGAAACGCATAAGATGGGCGGACTCCTCCGGTGAGGCTTGTGCAANCATCTCGTTGATAATATTGTCGGCTACAGACATAGTGTCACGNTGTTTAATNGTCATCGCAACAAAATTACTAAAAATAACATAACCTTTGACTACACACCATGGTGAAAATGTATGGCGAAAGTCAACAAAATATCGGNTCCCGACATTATATGTATAAGTACGAATTTTCAGAAACAGATCATGAACGGACTTCTAACAGGATTAACCATTCCTTTCTTAGGCACTATGGCCGGAGCAGCCTGCGTTTTCCTGATCAAAAACCGTATCCCTTCACTTTTGCAAAAGGGGCTGACGGGGTTTGCGGCAGGCGTAATGGTGGCGGCATCGGTGTGGTCACTTCTCATACCCTCGATGGAGATGACCGGTCATGATGGTTTTCTAAGCGTGGTTCCTGCGGCAGCCGGATTCATTCTCGGCATTGGATTTCTGCTGCTGCTCGACGTTGTTATC
Source organism: Barnesiella sp. (assembly GCA_014801065.1). Taxonomy (GTDB): domain Bacteria; phylum Bacteroidota; class Bacteroidia; order Bacteroidales; family Muribaculaceae; genus Paramuribaculum. The sequence continues at coordinate 62,355 of JAAVEX010000012.1, read as the reverse complement.
CCACATCAACACATTGAAAGCAATGAGAGTGAAGGCCCTAAAAGCCGGTTATCCAAAACCAGCAAACTTGTGTTTGCCGTCACTCTCCACAACATTCCTGAGGGAATGGCGGTGGGCGTCGCTCTGGCCGCGGCGATCGAGCAAAATGCCTATCTTTCCATGGCCGGGGCAGTAGCTCTATCCATTGGAATTGCTATTCAGAATTTCCCGGAAGGAGCAATCGTATCGATGCCCTTGAGAGCCGCGGGCAATACTCGTAGGAAATCATTTGCCATCGGGACTCTCAGCGGACTTGTCGAACCGATAGCAGCTATCCTTACCATTCTGCTTGCGGCCTACATCATCCCTATACTCCCCTATTTACTGTCTTTTGCAGCCGGGGCGATGATGTATGTGGTTGTGGAGGAACTGATCCCGGAAACNCAACAAGGCCGACATTCCAATTGGGGAACTATTGGTTTCACCATAGGNTTCGTTATGATGATGATTCTCGACGTGGTCCTTGGCTGACGAACAAAAATATATAAGCTAACGTATTGTATGATCAAATAGGAACTATAAGCAAGATGAAAGTACTCGTTATCAACGGAAGTCCTCGAATAACAGGTGGATGCACAGACCGCGCCCTTCGAGAAGTAGAAGAAACTCTGCGGTCCGAGGGAATCGAAGTAGAACGTATCAATGCCGGAAATAAAGATATACGTGGTTGCATCAGCTGCAACTTCTGCGCCACACACGGGCGCTGTGTGTTCAACGACATTGTCAACGAAATTGCTCCGAAACTGGCTGATGCCGACGGAATGGTGGTTGGCACGCCGGTATATTATGCCGGCAGCAACGGACAGATCCTCTCACTTCTCGACAGGCTATTCTACAGCACATCAAACACCATCAACAAGACCATGAAAGTCGGGGCAGCAGTAGTATCCTCGCGCAGAGCCGGATCTACATCCGCTTTCGACGAGATCAACAAATATTTCACCATCTGCTCTATGCCGATTGTGTCAAGCACCTATTGGAATGAGGTGCATGGATTCACGGCCGAACATGTAGAGGCGGATCTTGAAGGACTGCAGACCATGCGAAATCTCGGACGTAACATGGCCTTTCTGATAAAAGCGATTTCCAAAGCCCGTGAAGCCAACGGCCTGCCCGAACAGGAACGAGGCGCGCGCACACACTTCATGAACATTTAGAAACTATTTAAATATATGAGAATAAATTAGACCAGTTTCTTAATCCGTGTCGCCACATTTTTCCGATCGCTGGCGGGGATTGGATATATATCGCTCGTAGTACGACATCAGCAAAGATGTGGCAGGAAGTGCTATGATCATACCGATAATACCGAGCAGACTCCCCCACACCGATAGCGCAAGAAGAATAACGGCAGGATTCAGCCCCATCTCTTTGCCCATCACATGGGGTGTGATGATATAATCACACACCGACTGGCTTATAGCATAAACCAACAGCGATTTGCCGAAAAGCGACATAAACGTGTCGCCCCCGCCGAGTGAGTATATCAGGCAAATTATTGCTACCGGTATCAGTGTGACATACTGAAAATAAGGAATCATGTACAGTATCCCGACAAGCAGCCCCATCGGTATGGCGAGCGGGAGGCCGATTATGTAGAATCCGACACAATAAAACACAGTGGCGATGAGCGCCACAAAACCCTGACCGCGGAAATAATGATTCATCGAGTCCTGCACATCGTGAACAATGGATATAGCATTTTCGCGGTATTTATAAGGCACAATCAGTTTAAAACCTCGACTTATCTGCGGATAGTCAATCAAGATAAAGAGCACATATATGATTGTCAGCGCCCACCCCAATATATCAAGAACCACGTTGAGCGATGCGCCGAGCAGAGTGGTTCCTTTACTGATGAGCGACTCAATTTTCAGACCCGAGAGCATGCCTTTGATCTCCTGCGGATTGAAATGATCCTCTACAAAATTTACAATCCCTACAAATTCATCGGGCAGTTGACGCTCGCCCGAAGTAATCTGATGCAATATCCGATGCAGCTCGTCGAGTTCATCCACCACCGATGGCAGAAATAGATATGTAATTCCTGCTACGACGGCAATCACCTCCACAACTGTAAGAATCGAAGATATCACTCTCCCTTTTTCATGCGTCCAACGCCTGTTGAGCTCTACCAAAGGCTGGAGCATATAAGCTATCAGACACGCGGCAAAAAATGGCAGCAGCGCTTCGCTGAGATAGTTGATCAGCAAAACGATAATCACAGCAAGTATCACCCCTATCACGAGGTGCATGATTCGATCGAGATTCCAATATTGAGCAGTATTATTCATCGAGGTATAGGATTGGTCATGAGGGGACAAAACAGAAGGGACGCGCCACAGCGCGTCCGATAGGATTCATTGACTTGTCGCACGGATTCGACCATGGCACGTCCCTTCTATTATCAGGTCAGATAATCGACCTGTTGAGCTTGTCTATAAAGCGAAATATATTAGCGTTTAACGATTTTAACTGCCGAGTGACAAGAGGGAGTCACCACGTAGACACCCGGAGCAAGACCGGACACATCAAGCGTAAGCGATCCATTCTCATCAGCATTGGCAGCGGTGACTTCCACACCCTGAACCGAGAACACCTTTGCCCACTTCAGATCGGGAGCAGTCATATTGACCGTGGCATTGTCGGTGTAGGACATTGAGAACGAAGCCTTGTCACCACCCACTTCTTCGATAGCCATCACATCATTTGCATCTTCAAAAGCGAAATGACTGACGAGAGAGTAGTCATACTCACCTCTGAAAGATTCAGATTCAACTACGAGAATATCGTTGGTGAAAGTAGCCGTAGGTTTATCGGCAAGTTTATAGTACTCTACATCGCCATTCTGGAGATATACAGACACCACTGTCTCTCTCTCCTGAGCAGAAGCGTTCGCAGCGCAAAACACTGTCATAACGAGAGCGGACAATATTGTGAAAATTTTCTTCATGATTACATTTTTGATATTAAAACATTAGAGCGCGATCTTGAATGAGCTGCGCGAATTGCTGCCAACCACTTCAGCAACGAAAATACCATGACCCCAAGCCGAAGCGTCGATCGTGGTGAAGCTTTCAGTAAGCGTGGCTTCTTTGAGAAGAAGACCTGAAAGGTTGTAGATACGCACCTTCGATCCGACAGCAGGAGTGCTAACAATGATATTTCCGTTTTCACCCCAGGCCTGAGTGGATTCATTGTCCACATCAACGTCGGTGATCGACTGAACATCATTTAGGCTAACGGCGCGTTTAACACATTCAAGTGTGTTCAGGCGACCGGCACCCCAGGTGTTGTTGGGAAGAGTGCCCATTTCAGAAGAGGTGACGGCAGTTTCCTGAATGATCTGACGAGCCTGCTCGGGCGTAAGCTCAGGATTGGCTTGAAGCATAAGAGCGATCGAACCGGCCACGTGAGGGGCAGCCATAGATGTGCCCATGCTGTACATATAGTAGTACTTACGACCCGAAGCATCAGTAGTGTAATCGCAAGTCTCCTGATCAAGCATTGTAGCGTCCATAGCGTAACGGTTGAACGTAGAGATCACGGGCATACCGGGAGCAAGGATATGAGGCACTGTGCGACCGTCGGCCGTAGGACCATAGCTTGAGAACACCGAGTGTTGGTGCTTTTTATAGCTTGAAATAGCCGTTTCGGTCAACGCATAATAATTTCCATGTGTGAAATAAACAGTGTCGCGTCCGTCATACGATCCGACAGTGATGATACGGTTGGCGGTACCACCGATTTCGCCTACGGTCATATTATTGTCGCCGTTTGTGAGCGAAGCAATATTGTTGGAAGAGAACTCATGCTGACCAACGTTCCAGAGATTGACAGTAGCTCCGGCCTCACCGGTGATTGTCAGACCAGGCATACGTCCGGTGCCGAGATCGCCCATAGAAGCTTCGATATACACGTGGGGAGCACCATTTTCGGGGTTGATCTCGCCGGTTATCACGCAGTCCATATCCGCACCCTCTTCATCAAGATAGGTGAAATAGTAGACGTTTTTGTCGGGATTAGCGGTGTCAAAAGCGTCGCTGCTGTAGAGCGCACGGCCTTTCAGCGAGTCGAAGATCGACATTTTGACTGTGAAATTTGAACCGGGTGTTCCCCAGATATCAAGATAGTGGAGCTTGTGAGATTGACCTGAATTGTAAGTGAGCAGAGTCTTCAGAGTCTTGCTGCCGGCGGTGAATGTTTTGCTGGCGTGCATGCGCGCTTCGCCTTCATTGCCTGCAGCGCCCACAATGATACGTCCGGGACCCGACATTTCATCAATGATCTGATCGACATAAGAAGTTCCGTCATGAGGACCCTGGTGAGAACCAAGACTCATATTGATCACGCAAGGCTTACCAACTTCGTCGGCATAGTCGAAGATATACTTTATACCATCGGCAATTGCTGAGTTGTCGTCGGTCTTAAAGCTTACGAACACGATATCGGCATCAGGAGCCATACCATAATATTTAGTGGGGAGATTACCACCACCGGCTGCCGTACCCATAGTGTGCGAACCGTGATAATCATATCTTGAGTCGCAGGTAGCTGTAAGAATTTCTGATTCTGTTTTAAGTTCTTTACCATAAGTGAAGCCTTCGGGAGGAGTGCCGAAACCATTCATATCCCAGACGCGACGGATACGAAGCTCAGTGCCGTCAGTGGAATAGAACGAACGATGGCCATATTCAACCCCGGTATCGATCATACCGACCACCACACCGGTTCCGGTGTAAGGCTGAGGGAGCTCGTTGCCTTCGTTTTTATGAATTTGATCCACTTTGAGATCACGACGTCCGAAATCGTTGCAAAGGTTCACTTTGTGGGCGCGCTGGATATATTTAACGCCGTCGAGTTCACAAAGTCGTACGATGGCTTCAGGAGTAACAGCCGCAGTCACGATGCGGTTGAACACACTCTGAATTTCAACGCCTTCGATCGCAAGATTCATGGGATCGAATCCTTCCTCAACAGAGATAAACACCTTCATTGAGGGTTTTTCACTCTCAGTTGAGTTCGTATTCATCATTTTCGAACGCTGCTCGAGACGCAGGCGGGTATCGGGCGACAGCTTGTCGGCTGTCGCGCCCAATACGCCTATCGAAAGCAGCGCTGATACAATTATAGCGGTGTATTTCATGACTTTCGTCGGATTAGTCTGATTAGTCAGATTGGTTTATTAGTTAGCTGCGCCATTGAAGTTCAGGACCACGCGTTCGGGAGTACCGCCCTGCGATCCATACATATTGAGATAGAGATTGGTCATATCAAAGTCAATCACGTATGTTCCATCTCCATTATCGACGATATTAAATGTACCTACCTGTGCACAGTTTGACCACTGGGTCCCTTTCGATGCAAGCTGGATATTGTAACCATATTTAAACTGCATTTGATTTGCGCTAAGGTCAGCAACATCGATTGTTCCGGCATTAACCAGTTCCTCAGCTACACAGAGATAACATTCCATTCCGTTGTCGAGAGTAAACTCAAATCCCTCGTAGCTTACGCCTTGAACGCGCTTACCGGAAGTGTACTTCATAGCGGTCACATTGAAGACCGTTTCGGGATTGCCGTCGGCATTGAAATACTGACCCTGATTTACATATTCAAAGGGAGGATTGAGACCCTTCATGCTTTCAACCGCTGTCGGTTTGCCGCTATATGTAAGATAGAGTTCGCTACCATCGGCGTATGTAGCTTCGATTTCAAATTTTACGATCTGCGTCTTATTGTTGGTCGACATAGTGAACGAACCGGCAGCCTGAGTTTCCCAAACATTGTCTACTTCGCCGTCAGTGTAGTGATAGACGGCAACGTTGATGCCGGAAGTGGCACCGCCGGCGAGGTCAACGTCAGATTCGTTCATTTTGAGTTCGCCAACAGACACCTGAACAGCATATTCACCCTGACGGGCTTCAGCCGGTTCAGCAGCGGCAACAGCCGAGAAACCATATTCGTAGGGATCGCCGGGCGAAGCGGGATTGGCAAGGAATACCGAAGGAACGGAAACTAGTTTGAGAGCCGACGCACCGGCGGGAGCGAAGTAGAGAGCATATTCAGTTTCCTCAACGCCAAACGACACACGGTCAAGTTCGTTGATCAGAAATTTTTGAGTCGTGCCGTCGGCTTTTTCAACGGTCATCACTTCATTTTTTTCGACATAAGCGAAAGTGGGGGCTGCTGCAGCCAGTGCAAGAGCAGATATGATAAGTTTATTCATTTTTTTAGAGAGCTACTTTAACAGATGTATTTTTAACTTTTACTACATAGATACCCTTAGCCAGCTCGGCTGTAGAGATCATCTTGTCGGCAGTGGTTGTCAGCACCAGACGTCCATAAACGTCGTAGAGAGCCACAGCTTCGTTGCCTGCATTGAGGATGAAGAGATTGTCGCCTTCAACCACGACATTGATACCGTTTGAATCAGAGCCGATTTCTTCTACGCCCATGATATCGTCGTCATTGATCGATTCGGGGTTGTAGCAGTAAACGATAGGCTTGTCCCAAACACCGGTGATTTTGAAGCCGGCATCATCTTCGAGGTCGATAGTGAATTTGTAGTTTTCGAAATCATCGGTTTCTACAAACACTGAACCAGCTTCCGCCGGACCAACCATATCGTAAACGCAGTAGCGGTCATTTTCGAAGTGAGCGTAGCGAGTACCGACCTGAGCGCCATTGCCGTTGAAGTAACCTTTGTTGAGCGACATCGGTTCGTAAGTACCGCCGGCAGCGAGTTCGTTAGAGTTCCAACGGATGGGAACCACAGTATAGAGGCCGGGGTAGAGAAGATGGTCTTTCGGATCAACGAGGAATTCCATGCGGAGGAGGTCGCCACCATACTGGATGCCTTCATCCTGACCTGTGGGCGATCCGAGGTCAACGACCAGAGTGCGGCAGCCACCTGAGATACCGTTGTGATAGATACGGCCGAAGTCAAGTTTGCTGAAATCGAGCTCTACGTCGTCAGTAAGGTCAGATATAGTAGTTGGGAATGTAGCGTTGTCAGTGTTGAGAGTGATTTCACCGCTCCAAGTACACTTGACGCTGTAGCCAAGAGTAGAAACGGCATCGAGAGTACCTTTGTAAGTACCGTCACCGTTGTCCTCAACGGTGAATGTACCTTCTTTAAGATAAGCGTAAGAATATGTGCGTTCGCCACCAACGATCTTCATCTCGCGGATGTAAGAACCGAAGGGAACAACATAGCCCATATAGTCGATTTCGCGTGCGGGATACCATGTGTCGCGGTCAAGATTGGTAGCTTTGGTATATGTACCGGGCATCACTTGATAATCAGCTTTTTTAACGACACGTTTGTGGGCCACCATCATAACGAGGTTGTAACCTTCGCTATCCATACGGCCGTTGGTTCTGTCGAAGCTAACGTCAAAGAGATTATAGTAGCTGACACCATTGCTGGAAATTTCAGTCACACCCTGATAGAATGCGATACCACCCATATTGAGATCAGCAGTCACATCGTGATTGATCTGAGGATAGACAGTGCCGCGTTCAGTAGCTGAAGAGAAAGCGAGCGGACCATTATAGGTGAGATTATAAGTGTCGCCTTCGATTTCGAGCAAGGTAGAGATTGAGTAGTAACCTGTTTCCTCATTGCGTTCGATCACCACATCTTGTCCCTGATCGAGAAGTAATGAGATCTGACCGGATTCGGGATCGTAGAGATTGAACATGGAATAGTCAGATGCGTAGCCAAACGGGGTGGGAGTGTCAGGATCATCGAGAGTTTTATATGTGCCTGAAGGGAGGTAAACCTGTTCGGGAACATTGTTATACAAGTCCAGAATCAGCGTATAGCTACCGGGGGCGGCATTGATCGTACCGGTCTTGCCGTCGTATTTAGTGTCGGCAGAGGTCGAGAGGATCACATAGAAGTTAGGCACTTTGTAGTTGGCATCGTCATAAAGAGCCACGATCGGATAAGTGAAGGGAAATTCTTCATACGACGATTCAATTGCCATTGGCTTCATTTGCTGATTGGCCGCACGAGCCTTCTTCAGGGTCGCGGCCGAAGCACCAAATGTAAGCAACAATGAAATTAGCGGGAGTAAAACTTTTTTCATAAGCTTTAATGGTTTATTATTTAATTGGTTTATTCCTTAGAAATATTAGTACTAAATATTATACATGATCATTTCCTGAGATTTCCATGCCGGATCTCAAGAAATAATGGTTTATTACTTATGTGTGCATTCATATCTTAGAAACTTGCCGCTAATTTACATCTTTTTTTAAACATTTCGCTATTTTTTCAATAAAAAAATAACGATCTGCTTTATTTTAACACTTTCATCTTAAAATCCACGTCGATTTTAACACTTCGGGGATTTTCCTCGCTACACATTATTAATTATCTTTGCAAAATATGAAGCGATCAATTTTCCAACACTCCGCAACTATTTCGTTGATATCGGCACTGACCTTTTCGGCTAATGCCAACACTTCGAAGCCAAATATCGTACTGTTTATGGTCGACGATATGGGTTGGCAAGACACCTCTCTACCGTTTCACGACCGCCCTACTCCCCTTAACATGCGATATCGCACTCCCAACATGGAACGTCTCGCAGCCTCCGGCACCAAATTCACTTCGGCCTATGCCTGCGCGATCTCTTCGCCGTCGCGCTGCAGCCTGATGACCGGCATGAATCAGACTCGCCACAAAGTGACCAACTGGACCATGCACCGCGACCGACCCACCGATGACCCAACCGATCGATACACTCTGCCGCAATGGAACTACAACGGAATCCAGCCCACCGACAGTATCAACAATTCAGCGCCGGCCACTCCCCTGCCCGAGCTTCTGCGCAGCGCAGGCTACAGCACCATTCATGTGGGCAAAGCTCACTTCGGAGCTTTTGACACTCCGGCTGCCGATCCGCGCAACATGGGTTTCGACATAAGCATAGCGGGAACGGCCGCCGGCGGGCCGCCCGAAGGAGGTTACCTCGCCTCCAATCGCTTTGGCCACAATCCCGACGGCTCGCCGATCAGCGACTATGCAATCCCTGACCTTGAAAAATACTGGGATAGCGACATATTTCTGACCGAGGCCCTTACACGAGAGGCTATCGCTGCAGCCGACAGCGTAGCTAAAACGGGATCGCCATTCTATCTTTACATGTCGCACTATGCGGTCCATGTCCCGTTTCGTGCCGATAGTCGCTTCACGGATCAATATAATAACCTCGATGTCACCGAACAGCAGTATGCAGCCCTGATCGAAGGAATGGACAAAAGTCTGGGCGATATTCTCGACTATCTCGACCGGTCGGGACAGGCCGATAACACAATTGTCATATTTATGAGCGACAACGGCGGCCTCGACTTCTACGCCCGCGGACAGATGCCCGAAGAAACCGGCCGGCGACACAATTTTCCATTGAGGAGTGGTAAAGGATCAGCCTATGAAGGGGGTGTGCGCGAACCGATGATAGTACGATGGCCCGAAGTGACTGAACCCGGGAGAACCACCGACGGACAAGTGATCATTGAAGACTTCTTTCCAACGATTCTGGAAATGGCCGGAATCACATCGCCCGAAACGATTCAGACAGTAGACGGCAGAAGCTTCACCCGGCTTCTGCATAACCCGGAGCTAACCTCTGCCGAATTGCGACCGCTCGTATGGAACACTCCCAACAACTGGACCAACATGATCGACGAGTCGACCAAACGAGATCTCGGTATCGGACCTACTGCGGCCATCAGATTGGGTGATTACAAACTCATCTACCGCTACGATGATTCATCGAAAGAGCTATACAATATCCGCACTGATATCGGTGAGACCTGTGATCTTTCCGACCGATATCCGCAGCTGACGGAAGCTCTAAGCAATCTGCTCGGCAACGAACTCCGCCGAATGGATGGCCAGCGGCCCTATACGGTAGATCCTGACGGCACGAAACATCCTCTCCCGTGGCCTGATGAAAAACGTTAAACATTATAACAAATTTTTATGTTAAATTTGTAGACGATTTCAATTCATCACTATGTCACAACCTCAACCCGCATCCTCCCCCATGGAACTGGGATCAAAATCGATCTCCAAGCTTCTCGTGCAATATTCCGTGCCGGCCATCATTGCCAGCGTGGCCACGTCGCTCTACAATATTATCGACAGCATCTTCATAGGGCGCGGAGTCGGCGCCATGGCCATCGCCGGTCTGGCAATTACGTTTCCTCTGATGAACCTCGTGGTGGCCTTCTGTACGTTGATTGCCGTGGGTGGCGCCACTATTTCTTCTATTTTCCTCGGACAAAAAAACATTGAACGCGCCACGGATGTGGTCAACAACGTGGCCCTTCTCTGCTTGATCCATTCGATAGTGTTCGGCGGGATCACCCTGATGTTTCTCGACAAGATACTTCTCTTTTTCGGTGCTACCCCCGAAACTCTGCCCTACGCGCGCGAATTCATGCAGATAATTCTATACGCCACACCTATTACATATATATTTATAGGACTCAACAACATCATGCGCGCCACCGGCTATCCTCGCAAAGCGATGATATCAGCCCTGCTATCGGTGGGGGTCAATGTGATTCTCGCTCCCCTGTTTATTTTCAGCTTCGGGTGGGGAATCAAAGGAGCTGCGATAGCCACCGTTTGCGGACAGAGTGTGGCCTGTGTCTGGGTGATGTTCCATTTCCTTAACCGCAACAGCTTTGTTCACTTCCGACGCGACCGGAAATGGTTCACCGGCGCTATAATCCGCCGGATCTATTCAATAGGGCTGTCGCCGTTTCTGATGAATGTATGCGCCTGCGTGGTGGTGATTTTCATCAACAAAGCGCTTCTTGACTATGGTGCAGCCGACGGCAACCTTGCCGTGGGTGCTTACGGCATACTCAATCGCACCACGATGTTTTTCGTCATGATCGTGTTTGGTGTGACGCAAGGTATGCAACCGATTCTCGGATTCAATTACGGCGCAGGAAACTGGACACGCGTTAAACGCACACTTGGCATCGGCATACGGCTCGGTGTAACGATCACTACTCTCGGATGGATCGCCACCGAATTTTTCCCCGGCATAATATCGTCACTCTTTACAGTCGATCGACATCTGATCGAAATCTCCGACCACGGATTCCGCATTTTCTTCCTTTTCTACCCGCTTGTCGGCTGCCAGATCGTGATCCAGAACTTCTTCCAGTCAATTGGCAAACCGAAGATTTCGATATTCCTTTCGCTAACCCGACAGCTCATATTCCTGATCCCGCTATTGATCATTCTGCCTCGCTATCTGGCAATCGACGGAGTGTGGTGGAGTGTGGCATGTGCTGATTTCGTAGCGTTCATATTTGCTATCGCTACGCTCATCATTGTCAACCGCCGTCAGGATAGGGCTTTCATTCATTCATCTAATTCTAAATGACAACCGAACTCGAACTGCGGGTTGATCCCGCAACAGCCTATACTCCGATGCGTCTGCTGGCCGCTGTCAGCACCCGTCTCGACATAGACCCCAACCGCATTCTCGACCTTAAGATACTGCGCCGATCAATCGATGCACGTCAGCGAAATGTAATGGTAAATCTCGCTGTCAAAGCATATATCGATGAGCACGCTCCCGCCCATCCGTTGTTTACTCCGATCGTCTATTCCAAGCTTTCCGACAGTGCGCGCCGATGCGTCATAGTAGGAGCCGGACCGGCGGGCCTTTTTGCTGCTCTCCGACTCATTGAACTTGGCATACGCCCGATTGTGTTGGAGCGCGGAAAGGATGTGGACTCACGTCGCAAGGACATGGCGGCGATCGCACGTTCAGGTATCGTCGACCCTGACTCAAACTACTGTTTCGGCGAAGGTGGTGCGGGAGCTTACTCCGACGGGAAGCTCTACACCCGAAGCAAAAAGCGCGGGCCGGTCGACAAAATATTGCGCATATTCCATCAGCACGGTGCTCAAGAAGATATACTGATCGACGCTCATCCGCATATCGGCACCGACCGACTGCCGGAGGTGATCAAAGCTATCCGCCACACTATTATCGACAGCGGTGGCGAAGTGAGATTCGGAGAGCGTGTCACCGGCCTGAACGTAGCCGACGACAGAAACATAAAAGGTGTCGTGGTCAACGACCAATCGACAGTGGCCGCCGACGCAGTGATATTAGCCACAGGCCATTCCGCACGCGATGTCTACGATCTCCTTCTCAAATCAGGCGTAGAACTTCAGCCCAAGGGGATTGCCGTGGGGGTCAGACTTGAACATCCGCAGCATCTTATCGATTCGATCCGCTATCATTCGCGCGACGGGCGCGGGAAATATCTTCCGCCGGCTGAATATACTATGCTGACACGCGTTGACGATCGCGCTGTCTATTCGTTCTGCATGTGTCCCGGCGGAGTGATCATTCCGGCGGCAAGTTCTCCGGGCGAAATGGTGGTCAACGGAATGTCACCCTCCAACCGCGGCACACGTTGGGCCAATTCCGGAATGGTAGTCGAGGTGCTTCCTGAAGATATTGAAGGGAACGATCCTCTTAAGATGATGAACTTCCAGCAGAAGATTGAAAAAACATTCTTCGACGAATCGGGACAAAGCCAAAACGCTCCGGCCCAGCGGATGACCGACTTCGTAAAAGGTCGGCCGAGCCGGTCGCTCCCCTCCACATCCTATGCGCCCGGAATTCATCCGGCCCGCATCGACCAATTGCTTCCCGAGCCGATCGCACGCCGGTTGCAACGCGGATTCGAGGAGTTCGGACGTAAACACCGGGGATTCCTCACTGCGGAAGCCACCCTCATAGGAGATGAAACGCGCACTTCGGCCCCCGTCAGAATAGTGCGCGATGCGCAAACGCTCTCAAGCGCCAACATCGCAGGACTGTTTCCCTGCGGTGAAGGAGCAGGGTATGCCGGAGGAATAGTGTCGGCAGCAATCGACGGCGAGCGATGTGCCGATGCCGTAGCCGATATGCTTTCCAAACGATAGCCCCTCCCAACCATATAAACCAATCATTTGAATCACCATCCCACACAATGACAAAAGTAATGACAAAAGAAACCAATTTAGGCCAGCAACGACTTGAAGTGGTCGACGCTCTGCGAGGATTTGCATTGCTGGCAATAGTGATACTTCATTCGATGGAACACTATAATCTGTTCACTTCCATCGACTGGCAACCGCAGTGGCTCAACACACTCGACGGCTACGTTTCATCGACCGTCTGGTTTCTTATGGCAGGAAAAGCCTACGCCACATTTTCGCTACTTTTCGGATTCAGTTTCTTCATACAGATGCGCAATGCCCGTCGCCGAGGCGACGATTTCAGGCTGCGGTTTGCATGGCGCATGTTGCTCCTTGCGTGTTTCGCACAGCTCCACGCGCTTTTCTACAATGGCGATATTCTGCTCTTCTATTCGGTGTGCGGGCTGATTCTCATTCCGGCCTCATCATGGTCAGACAAAACGATACTGACCGTGGCCATCATACTGCTCCTTCAGCCCATCGATTGGATCCACATGATCTGCGCATCGGTGATTCCGGGATATGAAAGTCTTAACAATCATTTTGCCCAATTTGCCGCTCAGGCCGAACAGGTCGGAATGCATGGCAACTTCTGGCAGACTATCTGCGACAATATCGGCAACGGACAGCTTTACAGCAACTTCTGGCAAGTAGAAGCCGGACGTATTTGTCAGACACCGGCACTCTTTCTGCTCGGTATGTGGCTTGGACGCAAGGAAATGTTTATCCGGTCCGCTCGCTCCGTGAGATTCTGGGGACGGGTATTAGTGGGATCCCTCGCACTCTTCGGACCACTTTATCTTATGAGAGAGCTGATCTCGCCTACGCTCACCAACCTGACTTGGCAATACCGCTTCGGGATAGCGCTCGGCATGCCGGTCAACTTCGTCATGATGGCTGGATTTGTGGCTATCTTCGTGTTATGTTGGTTTCATGCGGCTGATCGAGGCTACCGCTTCCAGCGTCTTGTTACAAACTTCGGACGCATGTCGCTCACCAACTATATAGTGCAATCGATAATCGGAGTGATCCTGTTTTACAACTTCGGTTTCGGACTCTACCGTCTGTGTGGAAGTACGCTTTCGCTATTGATAGGTCTTGCAATAGCCACATTCCTGACCATAGCAAGTAACCGTTGGCTTGCCTCCCACCGCCAGGGCCCGCTCGAAGCCCTATGGAAACGCCTCACCTGGCTTCCGGGTCAGCGCACGAGATGAGAGGGCCGGAGAATATAGGGATACGGCTCCCGAAGCGACAGATTTTTATCGCCATTCACCTTGATCAGAAGCTCTGATGCTTCTGATGGAGAATCGGAAGAGGCTGCCAGAACATAATAATTGTTTTGACGGTCATGAACCACACATGCTTCACTATAACCATCGGCCATCAAACGCTCACACATCGATTTAGCATTAAACACCTGCTTAAAACGACCTACACACACGCAGTAGCGACGCAGTCCGTCCTGAGCGCCCGCATCTACTGTCCGCACTACGGGTATGGTCAACACAGGCAGCGCGTAGCGCTTGTCATTCTCGTTGAATGTCATGGTCTGCGGATCCTGACTTTTGCGTAGCATTGCCGTGGTCAGCGAATCGCCGGTTTCAGTTTGCTTTTCGCGCGCTTTCTCATAAGCAGCCCGATAGTTGGCTTCGGTGGTCTTGCATGAAATCATGCCACACATGATCATAGCCACCAGGAGATATACGGATTTTTTCATTGTCATTGAACTATAGTTATATCTAATTATTGTTGACTAAATTTTATTCATACGCTTAGCCCCCAATTCTATTACGTCAAGTCCCGTTATACGCCCGGCATCAAGAGTGAGCTTGACGAGGGTTCTCACCTTCTGCCATCCATGATAGCCGGCGGCTCCGGGATTGACATGCAGCAATCCGAGTTCGCGGTCAGGGATCACCTTCAATATATGGCTGTGACCGCTCACCATCAGTCGGATTCCTTTTTCAGCCAACAGTCTGCGAACTCCGGGCGCATACTTGCCCGGATAACCTCCGATATGCGTCATCCAGACCTTCACCCCTTCTGTGGTAAATTCCTGTACTTCCGGACACCGGCGGCGCATCATCATTCCGTCAATATTTCCGCTGACAGCTCTCACCACCGGGCAGACAGCTTCGAGACGCTCTATGATGGCGATATCTCCAATATCACCTGCATGCCATATCTCATCGCAATCGGCAAAGTGAGTGGCAAAGCGATCGTCCCACACCGAATGGGTATCGGATAGCAACCCGATTTTTTTCATCGGTCAAGAGCTATATTAAGGATTTTCACAGGGATTTCAGTGTTGTCCTGCATAGCCGAGAATCGTTCGGCCCCCACTCCTATAGCAAACACCGGCACAGGAGCACCGGAATGATCGCCCGTGGTCCATCCGGCTCCGCTCACACCGCTCACGATCTTATACACATCGTTTGCCAAATTNCCNGCGGCATGTTCGGCCTCTTTCATCTTTCCCTCGCTGCGAGCGNCGAGCATCGTTTTCACATCTGCCTGCAGGCNGATCTCCTCNCCGGCACTCACCGGAATATTGCGGAAAAATCCAAGGCGATCGGTCAGCAANTCTTTGATCATCTGCCAGTCGATNACCATGCGTGAACGCAACAACGACTTTAAATGAATGACGAAAGCATCTTTCGACATGCGCGGATATTGCAGATATTTCGGCTCGATATTGTAATGATAGCGACTGTTGGCCAATGCCAGACCGCCGGTTTCATGATCAGCTGTAACCACAATCAATGTTTCTTGCGGATGTTTCTTATAAAACTCCATTGCCAGACCAAGAGCCTTATCAAANCCAAGCGTTTCCATCACCAGCGTTGCGGGATCGTTGGAGTGTCCGGCGTGATCTATGCTTCCNCCCTCCACCATCATGAAGAAACGTCCGTCACNGTTTTTTTCGAGATGCGCCAGACAAGCCTCAGTCATATCATAGAGNGACATCTGACCCTCGATAGAGTCAACAACGAAACCGAGTTCGTTGGCACTCATAGGATCTTTGGCAAGAAGCACCACTCGCTTGCCATCGGTGAGCGAAAGTTCGTCAAGGCCATAGACTATCGACACGCCGCGGTCCTTGAACGCAGATTCAAGATCCGTGGGTTTACCATCCTTATCGGTCAATCCGCGCAGATCTGCACCGGCAAGAAACTCAAAACCGCAAGAAGCCGCATCGCGTCCGATTTCATAGTACATGCCGCGGTATGGCTGATGGGCATAAAATGATGCCGGGGTTGCATCGTCGGGCGAGACCGTTGTGACGAGNCCCACACCGTAGCCCATATCATGGAGCTGAGTGGCTATAGATGTGACGGGCACTGAATCAGCCGTCATACCGATCATGCCATTTTTTGTTTTGTTTCCNGTGGCAAGCGCCGTACCGGCGGCTGCCGAGTCCGTCACGGGCGATGAAGCCGAATGAGTGAAAGCAAGNGANGCCACCGGCATCTGCATCATGACNAGNGGCTCAGCACTNTCNGCCACCATCCTGTTATAGGCCTGGGTAAGCGACACTGCTCCCACACCCATACCATCNCCAATAAAATAAAAAATATACTTNGGACCGGCATTCGCAAGGCCGGCGATCGAAAGCGCTATCGCGGCTACTATGTTTTTAAGTCTCATAGCGGATTGTTTTTCGTCTAAGAATGTGTTTATTTATTTATTTATCAACCACACCACCACCATTGTCGGCCATCTGCGCATCAAGCGCGGCTGCCACAGCAAGGTTAAGGATGTTTCTCACGGGCGAGTTGCAACTGATATAGTGGATCGGCTTATTCAGACCCATCTGTATCGGNCCNATCGAATCGCCAACGCCCATTTCAAGCATCATGCGGTAGGCCGTACCGGCTGANCTGAGATTGGGGAACACCAGGGTGTTGACATCGACACCCTTAAGGCGATTGAAGGGGAATGTCTTGTCGCGCAACTCGGTGTTCATAGCGAAGTTGATCGACATTTCACCATCGATCAGCAGATCGGGATATGCATTGCGCATGCGCTCTGTCACCTCGCGGGATATCCTGCATTCCGCCTCATCGCTCGATCCGAAATTACTATAGGACAGCATGGCCATCACAGGTTTGTGGGCAAAATACTCCACTGAATTGCGCGTNAGCCGTGCAATNTCAAACAGCGTGTCGGCATCTACATTCTTGTTTACCTGAGTATCGGCAAGGAAGAATGTGCCACGCTTTGTGTTGATGATATGCAGAGATGCAAAGTGATCGTAGGTGGGACGGATTCCNACCACCTCTTTGGCTATCTCGCCAATGGAATGGGCGGCCGAATACGTACCGCCAAGGAAAGCATCGGCATCTCCCTCCTTGACCATCATCATACCGAAATAGTTGCGGTCAAACATCTTCTCTTTAGCCTCGGGGAAGCTGACACCATCTCGCTGACGGGCTTCATAGAGCTTCTTGGCATAACGTCCGCGACGATCCGCCTCACGGTCGTGGCGCAGATTGACGATTTCGATTCCTTCAATATCGAGTCCCAGACGACGGGCACGCTTACCGATCATCTCCTCGTTGCCGAGCAGAATCGGTATGAGCAGACCCTCTTTGCGGGCAATAACCGCGGCTTTGAGCATCTTGTCCGTGTTGGCTTCGGCAAACACCACTCGCTTGGGCTGCTTGCGGGCCTGATCAAACATGCGACGCATAAGCTTGTTGTCATAGCCCATCANTTTGCGCAGTTTTTCCTCGTATTTCTCCCAATTATCGATCGGACGGCGGGCCACACCGCTCTCCATCGCGCCGCGGGCCACGGCCGGAGCNACTGTGGTGAGCAGACGCGGATCGAGGGGCTTCGGCAGAATATACTGCGGACCGAACTGAATGTCGACCATATCATAAGCAGTGTTGACCACCGGGGGCACCGGCAGCTTGGCAAGATCGGCAATAGCATGAACTGCCGCAAGTTTCATCTCCTCGTTGATCTGCGAGGCTCCCGANTCNAGCGCTCCTCGGAAAATATAGGGGAATCCCAGCACATTGTTGATCTGGTTGGGATAGTCGCTTCGGCCCGTTGCAAAAATAATGTCGGGACGCGATGCCATGGCCTGTTCGTAGGAAATCTCGGGATCAGGGTTGGCAAGAGCGAAAACAATCGGACGCNGAGCCATGGACTGCACCATTTCGGTGGTGACCACATCCTTCACCGACAGTCCGAGGAACACATCGGCATCAACCATCGCTTCGGCGAGGGTNGTAATGTCGCGGTCTGTCNTAANCTCNCGCTTCTGTTCATTGAGATTTGTGCGCGAACGGTTGATAACCCCCTTACTGTCACACATCACAACGTTTTCCTTTCTCACACCAAGGGCGATATACAGGCGTGTGCATGACACGGCGGCCGCACCCGCACCGTTGACCACCAGGCGAATATCTTCGATCTTCTTATCCTGGAGTTCGAGAGCATTTAGCAGACCNGCAGCGGAAATGATCGCCGTGCCGTGCTGATCATCGTGCATCACAGGGATGTCACACTGCTCCTTNAGTTTACGCTCGATCTCGAAACATTCCGGAGCCTTGATATCTTCAAGGTTTATCCCNCCGAATGTAGGAGCAAGCGACTTCACTATCTCCACAAACTTGTCGGGATCATTTTCAGCCACTTCGAGGTCAAAACAGTCAAGTCCGGCAAATATCTTAAATAGCAACGCCTTGCCCTCCATAACCGGCTTACCGGCCAACGGACCGATATCACCAAGACCGAGCACAGCTGTACCGTTGGAGATCACGGCTACAAGNTTGCCTTTATTCGTNTACTCATAAACATCCTGCGGATGCTCTTCGATCTCCTTGCATGGGTATGCCACACCGGGAGAGTAGGCAAGCGCCAGATCATGNTGTGTGGCGTATGGTTTGGTAGGGATAACTTCNATTTTTCCGGGACGGCCCTCACGGTGATATTCAAGAGCGGCCTCTTTAG
Source organism: Barnesiella sp. (assembly GCA_014801065.1). Classification (GTDB taxonomy): domain Bacteria; phylum Bacteroidota; class Bacteroidia; order Bacteroidales; family Muribaculaceae; genus Paramuribaculum. The sequence continues at coordinate 43,331 of JAAVEX010000012.1, read as the reverse complement.
TGACTGTCGACATATTTATTGGTGTTTTCGTTTTTTTAATTATTCGATAATGGCTCATAAAACAATTATCATGCAAATATAACAAAATATCTGCATGATAACTCTTTTTTNATTTGCTTATTTGCTTATTTTTCCACTTCAGTCAGTTTCATNATATCTTCCACTATCTGAGGAGCCGTCAAGCGGTTGGCTTTTAGGATCTCGTCGTAGTTATAGCGGTCGACAAACCGTTTGGCCACACCGTAGCATTTCACCTTCATGTCACTATCGCCATAGAAGCGGGCTATCTTCTCACCGAATCCACCGTCGAGCACACCATCTTCAATCGTGACCACTACGTCATGGTCTTTAGTCAGCTCGAGAAGCAGTTGACGGTCAATACCGCTCAGGTATCTCGGGTTGATCAATGTGGCATCGATACCCGCTTCTTTCAACTGGCCGGCCACATCCTGTCCGATCGGGAAGAAAGATCCGGCAGCGATGATCGCCACGCGGTCGCCACGATGTTCCACCATGTAAGAATTCAGATCCGAATAATCGGCGGGATATTTACGTCCGGTCGATATCACCTTGGTGCCCGGCACTCGAATGGCCACCGGATNATCATTCTGATTCATGGCCCAGTCGAGCATAGCGAAATATTCCTCCATGCATGTCGGCGCGAGATATACGATTCCGGGGATATTGCTTATCAATGCGATGTCAAACCATCCGAGATGCGTCACGTCGTTCATGCCAAGCACCGTTCCATAGAAGATGCCNAACACGGGGGCCGTCTTGTTGATCGACACATCCTGCGAAAGCTGATCGTAGGCTCGCTGAATGAAGGAGCTGACCACTCCGAAAAACGGTTTGCCACCACCTTTGGCTATTCCGGAAGCCAGCGCCACAGCCTCCTGCTCNGCTATGCCNACGTCGACAAACTGATCGCCGGCGAGCTTNCGGCGTTCGGGGGTGAAACCAATCACTCCCGGAGTGCCGGCGGTGATAGCCACCACGCTCTTGTCCTCTTTCATCATGTTGAGAAGANACTCAGCCGTTAGCGTTCCGTAGTCCGGAGCTTCGCTCACATTAAGCGACGCACCGGTAGCGAGATCAAACGGNCCTCCGAAATGCCATGATTCGCGGTCGGCCTCGGCAGGTGCATAGCCNGCACCCTTCTGAGTATGAATATGNACCACNATNGGATGATCNATATCCTTTACCTCTTCAAACACGCCTATGAGCGANGCGACATCATTTCCATAGGCCACATAGCGATAATCGAGTCCGAGCGAACGGAAATAATTGTTGGCCGACGTTCCATTGCTCTCCCTGAGATCACGCAGACTCGTGTAGAGTCCNCCATGATTTTCGGCAATCGACATCTCGTTGTCGTTGACCACGATTATGAATCCGCTCTTAAGCGTTGCAGCATAGTCAAGTCCTTCAAAAGCCTCACCTCCACTGAGCGATCCATCACCCACCACAGCCACTACTCGACCTCCCTTTCCGGTCAGTTCACGAGCCTTGACCAGACCTCCGGCCAGACTGACTGCGGTCGATGTATGACCGATAGTGAATAGGTCGGTGTCACTTTCATCAGGATTCGTATAGCCGGACACTTTATCATAATCGTCAGGATTAATAAACGCATCCATACGTCCGGTCAGCATCTTATGTATATAGCTCTGATGGGACACATCGTAGACGATTTTATCCGTCGGCAGATCAAACACATAGTGCATGGCAAGCGAAGCCTCAACCATGCCGAGATTCGGACCGATATGGCCGCCGTGACGGCTCAATTTGGTCAATAACGCTTTGCGCAGATCTCCTGCAAGTTCGTTGAGTTCGGCCATGTTCATATTCTTGAGATCAGCCGATGACTTTATTTTCTTTAAATCCATTGTTATGTTGTTTAGATATTTACTGCAAAGATAACATATCTCAGCGCCATTCAGTCGTACCATGATTACATTTTTTTCAACCATTTTCACGCCATATACCATTTTTTAGCTATCTTTACACTGCATCTCGTCACATGTTTTTTGAAATTATGTAGACTCTATTTCGTCCTCTACACTTACATCCTCCGCATATTCATCCGGCGGAAGAATACAACAAAGAGATCGAGTTTCGGCATAATTTTTTTCGTAATCTCGTCATTTTTATCTAATTTTATCTTCATGAAAGACCTCGACTCTAAACTATTCAACATAGACATCCCGACAGGAGCGCCTGAAGTCGGATCGATTTTGATCGCCGAACCGTTTCTTAAAGAAAACTGGTTTCGCCATTCAGTGATATGNATGATTGANTGCGACGCCGATCAATCGGCCATGGGNGTGGTGATGAACCGTCCGTCGGGACAGTCGCTTGATCTTCTGATCGATGGAGTGACCATCGACAGCGACATACCNGTCTGGGTGGGCGGACCCATGTCGCTCGACCGTCTGTTCTTCCTACACACCCTCGGCAATCTGATCCCGGGCTCACGGCAAATAATCCCCGGCCTACATATCGGGGGCGATCTCGACGAAATGCTGTCATATATCAATGGTGGCCTTCCGCTCGAAGGTAACGTTCGCTTCTTCGTGGGCTACAGCGGTTGGAGTCCGCGGCAGCTTGAGCAGGAGATCTCCGACCATGTATGGGCAGTCGACTCCGCTCTCCCGGTGAAAGAACTGCTCAGCGGAGGTGACGACNGCTATTGGCACCGCTACGTGCGCCGCCTCGGNCCGGCCTATCGCCATTGGCTCTATCATCCGATCAACACCCATCTCAACTGACAGCGCTCCAAGCTCCAAGCTCCAACCAACACGCAATTTGGCTGCATGAGCAATTTTAGTTAAATTTGCAGAAATTACAACCGACCGACACCTCCCCACCGCAATCCGGGATCAACATGGACGGACAAACTGCCATTCACCACATCCGGCCGGCAATAAAACACCAATACAAAATGAGATTCGACGAATTCGACTTCAACTACGATGTGCTCGACGCGCTTGATGCCATGCGCTTNAGCGAATGCACACCGATTCAGGAACAATCCATACCCCTCACTCTTGAAGGACGCGATCTGATTGCCGTAGCACAGACCGGCACGGGAAAAACCGCTGCCTATCTTCTNCCGGTGATCAACCGTCTTGCCGATGGCGAATTTCCCGCNGATGCGGTCAACTGCATCGTCATGGCGCCNACACGCGAGCTGGCCATGCAGATCGACCGCCAGCTCGAAGGGTTCGGCTACTTTCTAAACATAAGCAGCGCAGCTATCTATGGAGGGACTGACGGNGCGACATTCGCACGTCAACAGAAAAGTCTGCTCCTCGGAGCCGATATCGTCATTGCNACGCCGGGCCGACTTCTCGCTCACCTGCAAATGGGAAAGGTCGACCTGTCGCGTGTGAGCTTTTTCATTCTCGACGAGGCCGACCGAATGCTNGACATGGGCTTCTACGACGACATTATGCAGGTGGTCAAACATCTCCCCTCGGAGCGACAGACGCTCATGTTCTCAGCAACCATGCCGCCTAAAATCCAACAACTTGCGCGCACTATCCTGCGCAATCCGGCCGAGGTTAAAATTGCTGTCTCACGTCCGGCCGAGAAGATCCATCAACAGGTGGCCTTCTGCTACGAACCGCAGAAAGTGGAAACTCTGAAATCGATTCTTGCTGAGCGAAACGCCACGCGTGTGATCATATTCGCGTCGTCGAAACTGGGAGTCAAAGATCTTTCGCGTCAGCTCCGCAAAGCCAAATTTAAAATTGGAGAAATGCACTCCGACCTCGACCAGAGCAAGCGCGACGAAGTGATGCACTCCTTCAAATCAGGTCATATCGACATCCTTGTAGCCACCGATATCGTGGCACGCGGCATCGACATTGATGATATTACTATGGTGGTCAATTTCGACGTGCCCCACGATGCTGAAGACTATGTTCATCGCATCGGNCGAACAGCGCGCGCAGGTGCCGGCGGNGAATCGATCACATTTGTGAGCGACCGCGACCGCCGTCGCTGGGCTGCTATAGAGAAGTTTCTCGGAAAGCGCATAGAGCGTCTGCCCGTTGAAGGTGGGCCCGCCGACGTTCCGGCCGCCGAGATCCGGAAATCCAACAAACGTCCGCACAACAACAACCGTTACGGCAACAAAAAGCGCTCCAACTCCCGGCCCAACCAACGCCCGCAGGCACAAGCTCAGCCGCAACAGCAAGACTCGCCGGCCTCAGCCGACGGATCCCCTGCCCCGAAAAAACAATACCGTCGCAACTATCGCCAGCACCGTCGTNGGTCCTCCGATCCCGGTCGGAATGAATCCGAAAACGCCAAACAATAGTCTGCCACTGACCCACGAAAAAATCAATCCGCTTGCATTGCACCCNACAACAGCAAGCGGATTTTTATATTAGCCGATATGATTATCAATTTGAAAAAGAGGCCACGTCGGCAGCAGACCATTCTCATCTTGTTTGAGAGAATAAACTATCTGAGAATTGTCATTTCAAGATTCCGGAATTGACCCCCGATACTTGGGCTGCCTCGTCGCCACGTTTGATTTTCTTCCCGTAGCCGAAGGTATATGTGACTGATAATCGAGTCAAAGCGTGGTCATTGATTGAGTAGGTCTGTTCGATTCTATCGTAATACCGGCTGGACATGATGCCTTTGTTGCTTTTCCAACTCCAACGTGCAAAGTTGGCAAACTGCAGTTGTACATTCCATGATGAATTTGACCATCCTGCTGCAATGTGATAATATGATTTTGTTTTCATCCAGGTTCCGACCATACATCCGTCGGGATAACCCTGCGGAGAATAATAGATCCCGGAGAAATTCCAGTTATCAAGGTAATAGGCCGCCTGAAACGCACAAGTAAAATGAGTTTTATCGAGATCATATGGCGTTCCGTTATGGACTGACGTACCTGTCAATTGGGCTGTAAGCCGGAGTTTGCGGTCAAACAGGCGTAATGTAGCGTATGCTCCGTAAGTCCACTGCGAATAGCCACCGCCGGGTTGTTTGATTGTTCGCAAAATTCCGGTTTCAGTCGGCACATAATCATAAACGTATCTGTTATCCACAATCCAAGTCGATGCAAAAGCCGACAGGCTGAAAGTATTGTTCGGGATAAATGTATAATTCAATCCGGCATCATAACTACCATAGGAAACAAGGTTGGGATTGCCGGTATAACTCATCAGCGGATTGCTCTGAATAATAGCCGATGAGCGGTAACTCGATGATGGGATTGATTTCTTGTGATGAAATTCTCCGCGAACCGAATGTCGGTCATTTGGAGAATATTGTAGAGAAAAGTCGATCCACGGTGCTCCNGAATCTTCTTTGTAGTCAAGGTATTTCTGTCGGTCCCAATGATAGCCGAAACCTACCATCCCGTAGAATTTACCTTTTGAAATGCTGTATTGAGCCCCCGGACCGACACGATATGTACGGGCATTGTCACTCGTGGATGCCGTACCGAAATAATCCGTTTGGTTGGAAGTTATGATAGTCTGAAACATGGCATTAAGAGAACCCCATTTGCCAAATGAATGCATATAAGTCAGATTACCGCTGAACTGATGAGAGTTATCTTTTGCTGCATTATAATAGCCATTAGCTTTTCCCTCTGTGTATAGGCTGTTTGTATTGGTATGCGAGTAAGCATATCGCGGCGAGAAGGTAATTGTGTTTTTATCATTTAGGATAAAATTCCAAAAGCCGCTATACGAGAGTGAGTTGATCCGGGAAGCAGTATTCTGTGTATAATCGATTCGATCGGAAATGGCCGGCAGATATTCTACATATCCCGAACTGTTGTTGCTCGGAGAATGGTCGAAATTTGCTCCGACAACATTCTGAATTGTAATTTTATCGGAGGAATAGAGTGCCTTAAAAGTCGGCCAATATTGGTTTTTGCGCAATTTGCCGTGGTCTTGAATGGAATTACGCTCAAACGTACTGACACTGCCGTCGGTTTGTGGCAGCCGGAAGGTTTCATAAACGTCTCCTCCCGTATGTTTTTGACCCAGATAGAAATATCCCGTTGCGACATCAAATGTCATACGTTTATATTGCAGCTTACTATAAAGGCTGATCTGCCCCGCATTGCTTGTATTCTCCCACCCGAGGGCTTTCACATATCCACCATATTCATATTTCTGCATCACGAAATTAATCACATGTGCCTTCCCCTGAAAACGCGGGTCGGAAGGAAAATCGTAATACTCAACTTTCTTTACATCCNGCATCCTCATGCCCTGCAGATCCTCCTTGAATGCAGGCAGATAATCTATAAAGAGATCGACNCTCTTTCCCGCCAAATCCGTTATNTCATCATTCGCTGAAATCCTGATTTGAGGAATTGCCATACGATTCAATAAATCAGTGGCTGTCTGAGAAGCGTTACGTTGTTTTGAAGTAGGAATATAGGTTGATACTTCCGCTCCCAGTCTTTGATTGCGGCCTTCAACCACNACCTCGTTAAGTTTCTGTGTTTTGATACTGTCGTTAGTCTCACTTTGCGCTATTACACTGAATGTACATAGCCATATACCAATTAAGCAACATATTTGTTTCATAACTCGGAGTCATTCAGATATATGGCGCAAAGTAAGTGAATATAAAATTAATAACTCTCAAACCAACTTGAGATTAAATAATTTTAACAAACTGTTTATAAATCACTATTTTGTTGATTTTAATAAAAAGAGGCTGCGCCTATTTTGACACAGCCTCTTCTCGGTTAACTTAGGTTGGTTGGGATACCAGGATTCGAACCTGGGCAGACAGAACCAAAACCTGTAGTGCTACCATTACACCATATCCCAATCCGCAAATCAACCTCATTGGGCTGATTGCGATGCAAAGTTATGAAAATTTATTCGATCGTGCAAGTCGTAAGATCACTTTATGATCAGAAGATAATAGTTTTTCTTACCGCGCTGCACGAGTATATACTTATCGTTCAAGAGCATATCAGCAGAAACTTCAGTATATGGATCGGTGATCTTTTCTTTGTTGACGCTTACGCCACCACCCTGAACCATCTTGCGCATCTCTCCTTTTGACGAGAATACTGCGGCCTTATCGGTCAGCAGGTCGATAAGCTTCACCCCATCTTCGATATCCTTTCGTTCTATCTCAAACTGGGGGACACCCTCCATCACAGCAAGCAGCGTAGGTTCGTCGATCTTATGAAGGATTTCACCTGCCTTATTACTGAAGAGGATCTGCGATGCCTCCACCGCTGCTTCATAATCGGCAGCTGAGTGAACCATAGTGGTGATCTCTTTGGCGAGACGTTTCTGAAGCGGACGCTGACCGGGGTCGGCAGCCTGTTGCGCCACGAGATCTTCAATCTCCTCACGGGTCAGTTCGGTAAAGATCTTTATATATTTTTCGGCATCTGCATCCGAAACGTTGAGCCAGAATTGATAGAACTTATACGGCGAAGTNTAGCGCGGGTCAAGCCACACGTTTCCGCTTTCAGTCTTGCCGAATTTTCCACCGTCGGCCTTAGTGATCAGCGGACANGTCAGAGCGTATGCCTCGCCGCCAACCGTGCGACGGATAAGCTCTGTTCCGGTGGTGATATTGCCCCACTGGTCTGATCCGCCAAGCTGCAGNCGGCANTTCTTTTCGCGGTAGAGATTCAAGAAGTCATAGCCCTGAACAAGCTGATATGAAAATTCAGTGAACGACATTCCCTGCTGGCTCTCGCCCGACAGACGTTTCTTTACNGAATCCTTGGCCATCATATAATTGACGGTGATATGTTTNCCCACATCGCGGATAAANTCAAGAAANGAGAAATTCTTCATCCAGTCGTAATTATTCACCATCTCGGCGGCATTGGGAGCATCGCTTTCGAAATCGAGAAATTTAGAAAGCTGGCGCTTGATGGCCTCCTGATTGTGGCGCAGCGTTTCTTCGTCAAGAAGCTTACGCTCCTGACTNTTCATCGACGGATCGCCGATCATACCCGTTGCACCCCCCACAAGAGCGATAGGTTTATGGCCGGAGCGCTGGAAGTGTTTTAGCATCATCACACCGACAAGGTGGCCTATATGTAGCGAATCGGCCGTAGGATCAATTCCAAGGTAGGCCGTTGTCATCTCTTTTTTAAGCTGATCTTCCGTTCCGGGCATCATCTGATGGATCATGCCTCGCCAGCTCAGTTCTTCTATAAAATCCATATCTNNAGAATGTTGATCGTTTGAGTGTGCAAATATACTGATTTTTATCCATACCTGACGAAATTTTCAACCGATATTGCTCCAATGCGGAAATTTTCGTAGCTTTGCACAAGAGAACACATTCATAGCCTCAATCATGTTTCATCGCATTTTCTTATTAGCTACATTTATTATATCGACGATTTTTTCGACCATCTCCGCTTCGTCATCGGTAGCCTCCGTCAAGCTGCGGCCGTTTTTCGACAAAGCCGTAACGGGGGCCGACACCNTCGGCTGGCANCCGGGACNGTCCGGGGCTAACTACCGCAGTATGCNCGATCCGCTAATCCCCGACACCGCTCCCACATTATATCTGAAAGACTCAAATGAGCTCCCNGCCGGAAAATATGCNCCGNTGGTCTATGGTTCTTATTCCTTTTCCGACGAGGTNCCGCTCTTTTCACGCACGCCCGATCGCGGTCGATTCGCCAAAGCCTACGCATGGCTCGACGACTATTCGCGCAGCGAGAGACTGCTCAAAGCCATGCAACACCGCTTCATGATGTCGGAGCCGCTTTCGGTCTATTTCAANGCCTCCGATATGCCCTCTGTCCCGACGGAATATCGTGCCTACGTTGATCAGGTCAACACACGCATACGCTTTCAGGAGATCAAGGTCGACGACAAAGCCAAACCCATTGCCGCCAATATCAAACCCAAACATTGGCTACACACCTTCGACGGATCGNTTCAGTTCTCCCAAGCCTACATTTCGCCCAACTGGTATCAGGGCGGAAAAAACAATCTCAACATGATTGGACAGTTGCTCTATAACGTCAAACTCAATCAGAAGGTCCATCCCAATCTCCTCTTCGACACATCCATTTCCTATAAACTGGCCCTCAACAGCGCCCCCGAGGATAGCATCCATGCCGTAAACATCTCCGAGGATATTTTTCAAATCAATTCCACATTCGGTCTGAAAGCTGCAAAAAAATGGTATTANTCAGCCAACCTCCTCTTCAAAACGCAGATGCTTAAAAGTTTTCCGACCAATTCCCGTGATGTCAAATCGGCTTTCCTTTCGCCCGGCGAGCTCAACCTCGGTCTCGGTATGACCTACTCCACACACAACAAAAAGAAAACAGCCACATTCGGCACTTCCATATCGCCGCTCTCNTGGAACCTCAAGACTTGTACCGACTCGCGCGTCGACCCCACCCTCTATGGCCTCGATGCAGGTCGTCACACGAAAAACAAAGTGGGTTCGAGCGCTGAATGTACACTCGAATGGAAAATGGCCTACAATATCGTCTACCACTCTCGCCTTTTCCTGTTCACTGACTACGACTATGCCTACGGCGATTGGGAGCATACNTTCGATTTCAACATCAACCGCTTCCTCTCCACCCGACTATACATCCACATGCGCTACGACACTTCGACTCCCCATATCGAAGATACAAAGTGGAGCAAATTTCAGCTTAAAGAAATCTTCAGCTTCGGATTTGCTTACCACTTCGGATCCATCTGACCTCATCAACTCCAAAGCCAATCATAAACCCATCCATTTCGTCCTATCGCAAACGCTCACAAAATATTACTTTTTCTGTCAATTCTGATCGGCAGCTTGAACATTCATGCCGAAAAACGCCTGATCGACAGACTTCCGCAACGCAGTGTTGCCGACAGCGGCTTCGCCCACTCAACTATGATCGAGACCCTGCGTCAGCTCCCTCTCCATCACATCGAAGGTATATGGAAATTCCCGGCCACAGGCTCGGAAGTGGCTATCGTGCGTAGCAACCCCGACATCAATAACCCTACCGCTCCCGTCAATCTCTACCACATCATACTGTTCACATCCGACTCACGAGCCATTCGGCCCGGAACCATAATGGGATTTATCACCCCCTCATCGACTCAAGGCGAATATGATGCCCGCATCTACACTTCTTCCGTCGGATCGACACTCATTATGCCCAAGACCTTCACCCTTACCCTCGCTGAAAATGACACGTCGCTTCGCTTCAAACAAAAGAAAAGCGCCTTCAGCATAAATCTATGGCGGCTTCTACCCTATCTATGGCGATATACAATCCACCCCAATACATCAACCGACACGCAGACTGACGGATGCATACGCATTTTTCCGGAGCCTCCGGTGCCACGCGAACCTATCTATCTTTGACCAATGAAACCGTCGACCATCGCTGCCATACTAATTGCTGCATTCATAACAGCATGTACCGTTTCTGCCGAGGCACAACGTACCACACGCAAACGCCTTCACCCCATCGCAACCGATACTACCACCGTGACTTCGGCCGATACGATCCGCTCCTTCGACCCCGCTATGCTGATCCTTTCCGGCTACGACAAACCGCTAAGATCCACCAACGAATCGATATTTCTGCGCAACCTTACCGACCGAGTTATCACATCCGTCACTCTCTCAATTGACTATTTCGACATGCATGGCCGCCAACTCCACAACCGCGAAGTGACGATTCCATGCTCTATTCCTCCTAAAGCCACACGACAGCTGACTTTCCGCTCCTGGGACCGTCAGAAATCATTCGTCTACCATCGCTCGCAGCGACCCAAGCGCGCCGACTACAGCCCGTATGACATCCACACTACGATCATCAGCTACATTGCATCACCTCTTTAGTCCCCTCCCCCGCAGCCATGCCAAATCCGATCGACCGACTTTCAGAATACATCCACCTCTCTGACGAATTGCTGTCGCTTCTCCATAGTGTCACTATCGAGAAACACTTCAAACGCGGCGACACGATCGAGGTAGATCCCGAAACACTCCCTCAGACCTACTTCGTGCGCAAAGGGTCGGCTCGGGCATTCTATATACGCAATGGCCGCGAACGAACCTATTCGTTTGCTTTCGACGATGAAATCGTGGCCACCCCGATCACTCTTCTTAAGATCCCGGACACGATAATGTGTATCGAATTTCTCGAACCGACAGACATGATCATCGTCCCGCGCCAAGATGTCAGAAAGATCATGGAGCAGCACAATAAAGCCCATTCCATCGAGCTCGCATTCTACTTCCTCAATCTACTCTTCGACAACACGATGCGCCTTGAGGAACGACTGCTGATGTTCCAGCTGATGAACGCCACCGAACGCTATCATTGGTTCGTGACCACCTACCCGACCGTCACCGAACGAGCCACACTCACACAGATAGCATCATATCTCGGCATAGCTAAAGAAACACTCTATAGAATCAGATCAGGAAAATATATCAACGACAATGACTGAACTCAAAACATCTACATCGGCCACCAACGGCAATATATCGAAACTCGCAACAGGCAAGATAGGCCGACTGCTGTGGGACTACAGCATCCCCGCCGTGGTCGGTATGTTGGTAATGTCGCTCTACAACGTCATCGACCGAATATTCATAGGTCAGGGCGTTGGACCCGACGCGATCACCGGACTTACCATCACCTTTCCGGTGATGAACATTTCAGCAGCCATCGGTGTGCTTATCGGGGCCGGATCGAGCGCTAAAGTATCCATCATGCTTGGCTCAAAAGACCGCGAAGGAGCCCAACAGACTCTTGGCAATTCTCTGACACTGATCATTCTCAACGCATGTGTCTACCTGACCCTGATGCGACTGTTTCTCGACGATATACTTCGTCTGTTTGGCGCCGACGAGGCCGCGCTGCCATACGCTCACGACTTCATGGCCTACATCCTCCCGGGCATGCTGATCATGAACATCGGATTCTCCCTCAACAATGTGATGCGCGCTTCCGGCTATCCGGTCAAAGCCATGATCACAATGTTTATCGGAGCCGGATGCAACGTAGTTCTCGCACCGATATTCATCTTCGTGCTCGACATGGGCATCAAGGGCGCAGCAATAGCCACCGACATTTCCATGGCCGTTTTCACCACCTATGTCGTGGTCCATTTCTGCTCCAGGAATTCCACCATACATTTCACACGCCACTGCTTCCGTCTGCGCCGNAGCATAGTGCTCGGTATAATTGGCATAGGCGCCGCACCCGCACTTGTCAATCTTGCCAGNTGCTTCATCAACATCATTGTCAACACTCGCCTCTATGCCTTCGGTGGCAATAATTCAGTAGCCGCCGCCGGCATCTTCACCACCTATGCATCGCTGCTCGTCATGGCAGTAGTAGGTCTTTGTCAAGGAATGCAGCCAATCGTGGGCTACAACTACGGAGCGGGCAATCTCCACCGCCTGCGCCGCGCNTTCTGGATCACCACCGGATGTGCCACCACCATAGTAAGCCTCGGATTCTTATTTGCCATGACATATCCGAGATTGATCGCACGAGCATTCACCACCGACCCCGACCTTATCAACGTGACAGCCCATGCTCTATCCACAGCAATGACGGTCTTTTTCGTTGTAGGTTTCCAGATTGTAGCCACCACATTCTTCCAATCCATTGGAAAAGTAGGACAATCGATATTTCTCAGCCTCACACGCCAGGTGATATTCCTCATCCCACTGCTGCTTTTGATGCCCAATTGGTTCGGACTGTCCGGTATATGGTATTCATTCCCTATCTCCGACATGCTCGCCACGCTTATCACCGCCATTCTTATCATGCGCCAATTTCATAAACTCAACACCGAAAAACGTTAATTTCATGTTAAATTCAATAAGTGCTCAATTTTTAGGTTGAAATAATTGTATAAATGTTAAAATATGGCTATATTCGCATGACTATAACCATTTTATCAAGAATTTAACGAAATAACAAAACATACATATCTAACCATGAGCTACTTAAAATTTGATAAAAGCCTGATGATCAACCTGGAGCAATCTCTCATGAAAGAAATGCTCCGCACAAATCAGGCGGGCGCTTATCATTGNACATCGGTGGTGGACTGCAACACTCGCAAGCAGCACGGACTTCTCGTGGTCCCNATGCCGGAAATGGACAATTCCTGGCATGTTCTGCTATCTTCCATGGACGTGTCCGTCATTCAACACGGAGCGCAATTCAACCTCGGCCTTCACCGATATCAGGGAGGCGTCTACAGCCCCAACGGCCACAAGTACATCCGGGAATTCGACTGTGAGAGCGTGCCTCGAACCACCTACCGCGTGGGAGGCGTNATCCTCACAAAGGAAAAAATGTTTATTTCCCACGAAAACCGCCTGCTGATCCGCTACACTCTGGTCGAAGCTCACTCCCCGACAACGCTTCGATTCCGCCCCATGCTGGCTTTCCGTGAAGTAAACCAACTCGTTATGGCCAACGGCAACCTTAACCCCGATTGCCCTCACGTGGCCAACGGCGTTTCGGCTTGTCTTTATCCCGGCTATCCCACCCTTTACATGCAGTTTAACCACAAACCGGAATGGCACTACGAACCCAATTGGTACCACGGCTTTGAATACATCAAAGATATGGAGCGCGGAGTCCCTTACGTTGAAGATCTCTGGGTCCCCGGCTACTTCGAAATACCTATAAAAAAAGGTGAATCAATCATATTCTCCGCCGGACTCTCCGAAGTGCAACCGCGTTCGCTCACCAAGATGTACGACGGCGAAATCGCCACCCGCACCTATCGCACAAGCTTTTTCAATTGTCTGAAAAACGCCGCCAAACAATTCTACCTCAAAGAACCGGAAGGAATGTACATGCTCTCCGGTTATCCGTGGGGTAAAATTCTTGCACGAAACACATTCATGTCGCTGCCGGGCAACACTATCGCAATCGACCATCGCGCCGACTTCGAAGCTATCATGGAAACCGGCGCCAAGGCTCTCCGCAACTTTATGGAGACCGGATCGCTCGACAGTCGCATCCTCGGCATTGATCTCCCCGATATTCCGCTATGGTGCATCTGGGCCCTCCAACAGTATGCCAAAGTCTATGGTGCCGACGAAACGCGCCGCCTTTACATGCCGCTGATCGCCGAAATCATGGACTACATCATTAACGGCGGACACCCCAACCTGCAGATGCAGCCCGACGGCATGGTGCGTACAGTCGGAACCGACACTCCCGTGTCCTGGATGAACGCATCGCTCGGCGGACGCCCCGTTGTGCCTCGAACCGGACTCCTCGTTGAGTTTAACGCCCTATGGTACAACGCTCTCAAATTCACCTCAGCCATCTGCAACGAAGACGAATCTTATAGCCGTCTGAAAGCATCTGTCGATGAAATCGCCGACAAACTCAAACCGGCATTCATCGCCACATTCCTCAACGACTACGGATACCTCTTTGACTACGTCAACGATAACTACGCCGACCCTTCAGTGCGCCCCAACATGGCAATCGCAATCGGCCTCGACTACTCCCCGCTCGATCGCCGTCAGCGCAAATCAGTGCTCGATGTCGTCACTCGTGAACTCCTGACCCCAAAAGGACTGCGCTCTCTTTCGCCCAAAAGCTTCGGCTACCGTCCGAACTATCAAGGTTCGCCCGACGAACGCGAAATGGCCCTCCACAATGGACCTGCACGCCCATGGCTCTTCGGATTCTATGCCGATGCCTACCTCAAAGTGTTCGGACATAGCGGAATAAGCTATATCGACCGTATGCTCATAGGCTATGAGGACGAAATGACCCAGGGCTGTATCGGTTCGCTCTCGCAGCTCTACGACGGCAACCCGCCCTTCTCTGGCCGAGGAGCAATCAGCCATGCCACCAACGTGGCCGGAATCCTGCGCACCATCACTGCCCTTAAGAAATTCAATGTCTAACTAACGCCACTTTTTCACCATTTATGAAAGCATTAATGTTCGGATGGGAATTCCCGCCTCATATTCTTGGCGGTCTCGGCACTGCCAGCTACGGCCTCACAAAAGGTATGTGGGAATGTGGCGATATGGATATCACATTCGTTATCCCGAAACCCTGGGGCGATGAAGACAAAAGCTTCGCCAACATAATAGGAGCATCGCAAGTACCTATCGCCTGGAGAGATGTAAACCGCGAATACGTCGAACACCGCATAGGCAAATATATGGATCCCGACCTCTACTTCAGGCTCAGAGACCATATTTATGCCGACTTCAACTACATGCGCACCAACGATCTCGGATGTCTCGAATTCTCCGGCCGCTACCCCGACAATCTTCTCGAAGAGATCAACAACTATTCGATTTGCGCCGGCGTGATCGCTCGCACCCTTGACTTCGATGTGATCCACTCCCACGACTGGCTCACATATCCCGCCGGAATCCACGCAAAGCAAGTGACCGGAAAGCCTCTCGTGATCCACGTACATGCCACCGACTTCGACCGCTCCCGCGGTAATGTCAACCCAACGGTGTTCGCTATTGAAAAAGATGGCATGAATCAGGCCGACCACATCATCACCGTCAGCAATCTGACCCGCCAGACCGTTATTGAAAAATACGGAATAGATCCGGCAAAAGTGACCACGGTGCATAATGCCGTCACCCCGCTTAGCGACGAACTTCTCAACGTGGAAGTGACCAAACCGAAAGAAAAAATCGTAACATTCCTTGGCCGAATCACAATGCAGAAAGGCCCGGAATATTTCGTTGAAGCCGCCGCCAAAGTTCTAAAGAAGGACCATAACGTACGCTTCGTCATGGCCGGCTCCGGCGATATGATGGATAAAATGATCACCCTCGCCGCCGAGCGCGGAATTGCCGACCGGTTCCATTTCCCCGGATTCCAGAAAGGAAAACAGGTCTACGAAATGCTCAAAGCGTCCGATGTTTATATGATGCCATCCGTGTCCGAACCGTTCGGCATCTCTCCCCTCGAAGCTATGCAGATGGGTGTGCCATCGATCATTTCGAAGCAGAGCGGTTGCGCCGAAATCCTTGACAACGTTATCAAAACCGACTACTGGGACATCGATGCAATGGCCGATGCCATCCACTCGATCATCACATATCCCGCAATGTATCAACAATTGCGTGAAGACGGTCTCGCCGAAGTCAACAGAATCACCTGGGACAAAGCCGGAGCCAAAGTAATCGAAATCTACAAACGGGTAATAGGACAATAAATCTCCTGACACACCACCATATTAATATAAACATTTTCACGAACACCTCTCACTCTTATATATAATCATGAAAGCTATTTGTTTCTATTTTCAGATCCACCAGCCGTTCCGTCTTAAACGCTATCGCTTCTTTGACATCGGCAACGACCACTACTACTATGACGACTTCGCCAACGACGATATCGTCACCCGCATAGCCCACCGCAGCTATATCCCTGCGGCCGAAACTCTCCTTCGCATGCTCGAACAGAACCCCCACTTCCGTTTCGCCCTCTCAGTGACCGGAGTCGCACTCGAACAGTTCGAACAATACGTGCCCGAATTCATCGATCTCCTCAAGAAACTCGCCGCTACCGGACGCGTAGAGTTCCTTGCCGAAACATACGCCCACTCCCTATCCTCACTCACCGATCCAGAAGAGTTCGCCAATCAGGTGAAAGTCCACGACGACAAAATTCATGAACTCTTTGGCGTGCGTCCGAAAGTGCTCCGCAACACTGAGCTTATCTACGACGACGAACTCGCCCCCCAGATCCTTGCCATGGGTTATAAGGGAGTGATCACCGAAGGCGCTAAACATATCCTTGGCTGGAAATCGCCCAACTACGTCTACTCCGCAGCTTCCGCGCCCAAACTGAAAATCCTTCTGCGCAACGCAAAGCTAAGCGACGACATCTCAAAACGCTTCAGTGACACCGAATGGGATGCCTATCCCCTCACCGCCGACAAATATATTGACTGGATCGCATCTACCCCTGCCGAAGAACAGATCATCAACATCTGTATGAACCTTGAGACATTCGGCGAATTTCAGACCCGCGAAACCGGCATATTCCAATTCCTCGAAGCCATCCCCACATTCGCTCGTGAAAAAGGCGTTGAATTCTGGACGCCCTCCGACGCTGTCAGCAAGCTCAAAGCTGTGGGCGAACTTTCGATCATGCACCCCATCTCATGGACCGATGAGTCGCGCGACACATCTGCTTGGCTGGGCAACAAACTCCAAAACGAAGCCTTCGAAAAGCTCTACTCCGTGGCTGAGCGCGTTCGTCTGTGCGACGACCGCCGCCTGAAGCAGGACTGGTACTACCTCCAGGCCGCCGACCATCTATTCTATATGGCAACAAAACATTTTGCCGACGGAGCAGCCCACTCAAGTTTCAGCCCATACGAAACTCCGTTTCAAGCTTTTACAAACTACATGAACGTCCTTGCCGACTTCATCGTGCGCGTCGAGGAGCAGTATCCCCTCTCGATCGAAAATGAAGAGCTAAACGCCCTGCTCACAACCATCCGCAATCAGGAACAGGAAATAGCCACCCTCAACAAAGAAGTGTCATCGATGCGCAAAAACATCGAACACTACAATGAGGAGCATCTCCTCCGAGGCGAAAAACAATCGGCTCCCGAACTCCCCGCCGCATTAGAAACCAAAGAGGAAAAAACCTCTAAAAAATCGACACCTAAAACCGCTGCCAAAAAAACAACCAAAAAGGCAGCTCCCAAGAAAAAATAATTTCCAAATCTGACCACAAACGAAGGCGATGTATCGGATCCCCCTCCCGATACATCGCCTTTCAATTGTAACATCAGCGTAGCATAATTTAATCTTTTTAACATCTATACATCTCCTCTGACAATCATTTTGCCTACTTTTGCCGTATAAATCATAAGTAAGTGTTCATAATTAATTTATACTATANGCGAGCTTATTTTTTAGAAGATTTTGGTGCGGAGAGAAGGAGCATAGCGAGCTATGCGACTGAACGACAAGTCAAAANAGCAAAAAAAGAAGCCGCAGATAGTATAAAAGATAAATGAATTACTTACTATCGTTTAATTTTGAATACTTACTTAACAAAACATCATCACATTATTCATCACATCGCTTATGAACAACTATCTAAAAATCGTAGGATCAGCAATAGCAATGCTTACCCTCNCCGGATGTGTCGATGACAACTATGACCTTTCCGACATAGACACCACTGTCAAAGTCAACGTCGATCAGCTTGTGATCCCGATCAACATTGACGAGATTTCGATGGGATCCATCATTAATCTTCACGAAGACGATATCGTAAAGGTGATCGACGGCAAATACACGATAGTTCGTGAAGGAGAATTTTCATCCGACGATATTTCAGTGCCCCAAATATCCCTCAGTGCGCCGGCAGTGACCTCCACCGCCNTTCCCATCAACCTGACTAATATCCCATTTTCAACAAAAGCGACAGGTACCGGCGACTCTTTCACATTCACTTACGAGATCGCATCGCCTCCCACATATTTCAACTATTCGTCCGAAAACGTTAGTGATATGATCGTTTCGATTGACCACGTTGGATGNGAGCTCGAACTCGGCATCATCGTGCAGCTCGACGGCTTGCAGAACTACGTAAACCACCTNACGCTCGACGACGTTGTCATTCAGCTTCCCAAAGGTCTCGACATGACCGAAACTGCGGGTGGAACATACACCCGTGAAACCGGTGAACTCTACATCCCNTCATTAAACGTCAACGGCACTTCGGCAACTCTCCGCCTTCACGCTTCAGGCGTCGATATGGTTCATGCGGGTGGCGACTACAACTACGATGAAAACTCACTNCACTTCAANGGATCGCTCTACTTCAAATCCGGTCTCGCCCACATCTCGATATCCGATATCAAAAACGGCCTGACTTCACTGCCCCGCCANGTCACNCTCCGCAACGACTACACNCTCACCGATGCNGTGATCACNTCATTTACCGGTAGCATGCGCTATAAAATCTCAGATGCCGCACTAACCGACATTGATCTGANCCACATGCCCGAACTGCTCGCACAGCCNTCGACCAACCTCTCTATCGTCAACCCTCAGATATTCNTGGCCATCAACAACCCCCTGCAGAGCTATAATCTCTACGCCCGCACGGGATTGACAGTGGATGCTTTCCGCGATAATGTCAGCCATCAGTACNCCATNGACAATCCTTGGTTTCAGATCGGCCCCAACAATACCAATGGCAGTTACTACTATTGCCTTTCTCCCCAAGAAGCATCCGACCCCGATTTCCCCGGNGCCACACATGTGCCATTTTCAACACTCGGACAAGTGCTCAGCGGAAACGGAGTCCCCACACGCCTCGCGCTCGCGCTCGTTGACCCCAANGTCCCGACTCAGCAAGTGTCAGGCTTCCCCCTNGGNCAAAACCTTGGCGCTCTCCACGGCCACTACAAATTTCTCGCTCCGCTCGACTTCGTGTCAGGCTCAACNATCACCTATCAAAGCACCATCGACGGCTGGCATAGCGAAGATCTCGCCCACATGACCATTCAGAAAATAGAAATAACCCTCGACATAGCCACCGACATCCCCGTCAACGTTAACTTCACCGGCTATCCGATTGATCCGGAGGGCAAACGCATTGAAGGTGTGGAAATCACCGGTGCCGACATTATATCCGATCCCAACGGACGCACAATCACAATCCTCGTCGACGGAACTATCGACGGAAGCAGACTCGATGGAATCTCNTTTACGGCCGTTGCCACTGCCATCGATGGTTCGGCGCTCAGTCCCGACATGAAAGTCCGNCTCTCCAACGTACGTCCGAAAGTGACCGGATACTACCAGAAAAAACTTTAATGAACACCCTNCCAATCTACTANCCAACGCCATTTCTAAAATGAAACTCAACATACGCCATNTGGCATCAGCAATCATCTGCTGCTCATCCATTTCCGCCATTGCACAAAACACCGAGTCNGCNTATTTTCTCGACGACTACACATATCGTTTTGAAATGAACCCGGCATTCGACAATTCGCGCAATTTCATCGCTATGCCCGCTTTAGGCAATGTCAATATCGGCATGAACGGAACTCTNCANGTGAGCGATGTGATCTACAACGTCGACGGACACACCACCACATTCCTCAATCCCGGCATATCCGTTGANGAAGCAATGAAAAATATCTCCGACAAAAATCGCATCGGATCCGACATCAAACTCAACATCCTCTCAACGGGATTCAAAGCTCTTGGAGGCTACAACACCATCTCCATCAACGCACGCGCAAATGTTGGAGTCAATCTCCCCGGATCAATNTTCTCGCTGCTCAAAGAGGGTGTTGCCAACCGCACCTATGACATATCCAATCTCGGTGCGCGCGCCGTGGCCTANGGAGAATTAGCCCTCGGCCACTCCCATCGNCTCTCCGACAAGGTGCGTGTAGGCGCNACCATGAAATTCCTGCTCGGAGGNGGCTANGCCGANGCCCGACTCGACCGCGCTCAACTCAACCTCGGTGTCGACGATTGGACAATAGTAAGCAACGGCGAGATTCAGGCCAGCGTGAAGGGNCTCGAATATAAAACAAAAGTAAACAACCACACCGGCCATCGCTACGTTAATGGAGCCAAAGTCGACGGCACCGGGCTGAACGGTTTCGGCGTGGCATTCGATATGGGTGTAATCTATCAGCCTGCACGCGACTGGCGACTCAGCGCCTCCATTCTCGATCTCGGATTCATCAGCTGGAGCAACAACATGGTAGCCTCCACCTGCGGAGAGAAAACATTCAACACCGACCGATACACTTTCAACGTCGATGACGAAGCGCCCAACTCCTTCGACAACGAATGGAAAATCATCCGCGACGATCTCTCATCGCTCTACGAGTTGGAAGATCTCGGCGACGCCGGAAGCAAAACACGCGCCCTCGCAGCCACACTCAATGTCGGAGTGGAATACATTCTTCCCGCCTACCGTAAACTCTCATTCGGCCTGCTCAACACCACCCGCATCAACGGAGCCTACAGTTGGACCGACTTCCGCGTTTCGGCCAACGTTGCTCCCGTGAAATGTTTCGATGCCGGCATCAACCTCTCCGCCGGAACCTTCGGCGTGGGCTTTGGATGGATCGTCAACCTGCATCCTAAAGGCTTCAACCTGTTTCTCGGCATGGACCGCACCCTCGGCAAACTCGCCAAGCAAGGCGTTCCGCTCAACTCCAACGCCCAAGTAAACCTCGGCATCAACTTCCCCTTCTGATCTTCTCCTCCCCCAATAAGGCCTCGCGTTTGCCCTCAAGCGCGAGGTCAATAATGTTTAACATCACATCCAACGCCATGCGCCATCTACTGCTTTCTCTACTATACATCCTGCTTTTTTCACAATCGGCAATCTCGCAAACCGACGTCACCACTCAACCCGACCCCACAGTCGACGTTGTAGGATATTTCGCCAAAAACGATACCCTCGTCTATTGGATCAATCAAAGCCGTTGGCAGCTCTCCCCGACCGACACGGTAAAAATCGCCGGAGCATCCACAAAAGTGATGTTGACCGTAGCCGACTCCACAGCTACCGGCTATAAGATTGACTACACTGTTCTCGACGTCAGGGCAGATTCCATCTTTGATTCGGAAGTCGCATCGCTTTTGTCTCGGATGACCACCGAAATTGCCCATCAGATAGTAGGCACAAAAATCTCCTTCGAGACCGACGATCTCGGCGCAATCACCCACTTCAACAACCTTGACCAGATCAAACAGCAAGCCGAATCAATGCTAAAAGCTGCAATAAACAGCATGATCCAGACCGACGCTCTATCAAAACTCGCCGAACCAGGAATCGACCTTTCAAAAATAAGCGAAATGATCGACACCGACCGGCTGATTGAAGGCTATCTCGAAGAAATCAGGCTCATCTTCCTTCTTCATGGCCTATCCTTCAAAGAAGGACAGACACAATCCCATGAAGATGCCACCGATACCGCCTACGAAAACGACACCTACACCACCGCCACAACCGACCCGGAAGACGACACCTATTCCGTTGCGATTGATATTGTCAACATCATCCCTCCGGCCGAACTGAAATCACTTGTAGGCCAACTTATTGACATCACCACCGACACATCCCTCTCCGAATCGCTCAACGAAGCCTTCGACTCCCAAAAAGTAGAAAACTGCGACTACTCCTCCTACTTTTGTTCCGACTATCTCTCATGCGGCTGGCCCTACCGCGTCATCAACCAAACCACCGTCACAGTCAACAACCAAGGCAAATCCACCCAAACCTACATCTACCTCGACTCCATCAACTAACCTCCCCCAATCCCACTATCCAACTCCCCGGTTATATTACCAATAAAAACAATTTGTAACTCATATAGCATTCCGAAACTTATTCCAAATCTTTTTTCAATATTCAAAAAATAACCGTACATTTGCATTGTCAATCGGAAGATTGGCAATGACATACTATTTAGAAGCGTTTATCGACGCTCATTTGGCAAACTGAAATCTGGAAAATTTCAATCGGAGTCAAATGAAGCAGTGATGGATGCCTTTCTGATTGTGATTAATAAGAATGTGTTTCCGCGAGGGAAATGCATCATAGTCACATATCTGCGTGAGGCTCTAACTGCTCGTTTCATTCCGAAAGGCATTCCAGAGCCTCAGTTTGTGAGACGAGCAGAACATACAGACTCTCACGCTTTTTTTATTTATTTAAACGCCAACGAGGGGAGTCCGTTTGTCAATTTTATTAAAATGAAGTTTTTTGAAGCGCTAACTGTTGTAAATCAGAAAGTCCACCTTATCGGTAAGTTGAGACAGAATGGAGCAATTCTTGACGAAATAATCATAGCACCATCTCAGGGAGAAGAATACGACAACTTTATACAAACCTATATAGATTCCCTTGATGCCCAAAAGTCCATTGCTCCTTATATCCAATCTGATGTAGTAGTATTAGGAGTTTTTGACAAGTCCCGTATTACTCATGAAAATACTTTAATTATCTCCGAAATATAGGTCCATTTATGCTATATGAAACAGTTTCTATTTTTTATCATTCTTTTATGCAGTAGCTCACTGTGCCGAGCAGAGTCTATAAACCTCATTGTTGACAACAAAGTAGCTGGGACACTATCTCAGCGAATTCCTTATGACGACAAATTAACCGTAGAAAACCTTATCGTTTCAGGTGAAATAAATGCCGATGACATGGCATATATTGACGAACTCAATTCAAAATACAGCCTTACCGGTACTCTTGATTTGTCAAATGCTATGGTTGTGTCAGGTGGACGTTATTTAGCTGGGAATAGTTATCTATCTACGACAAATAACACATTAAATGTAAGAATATTCACTACAACAAAAAAATTAAAAAAGTTCGTTGTTCCTCGTTCAATTACCGAATGGAATGATGGTACATATCATCAAGCAAATGGCTCTGCTGGGACAGCAACCCTTCATTCTTATCTTAACATCGATAGTCTTATAATAGATTGTCCAAATCTAAAGACTATTAATAATGGAATAGGTAGTCCCACTTACTTATATGTAGGGGAAGGCATACAATCCTTAAATATCGCATCAAAATATCTTGATAGGCTACCTGGAGCTTCAGATGATTATTATATAAGTGCGGCCGACTCTATGTATATCCATTTACCAAAGACATTATCGTCACTTTATGGACATAAGAGAATGGGAAGTCCTGAGGTGACCATATTTTCGAAAATATTACGTCCGGACAATTTATTAACTGGATCCAATAATTGGGCGCAGGATGTGCTTACTCATGGAGTTATTTATGTTCCAAATGATACAAAAAAATATTACGAGTCATCAATATTTAAGAAATTAAATATAGTTGCACCCATTAGTGTAAAAACCATTTTATTGGAAGACTCAGTAATCAATATGAACGTTGGTGAAACACATCACATTGGTGCCACAATTTCTCCAAAAGACGCTACAATAAAAGATATAAATTGGACATCCTCCGATTCCTCAATTGTGTCCGTTGACACCTACGGCAATATAACATCTCATACCATAGGAAATGCCATCATCACCGCCGCTTGCGGAGAAGTTTCCGCCATTTGCAAAGTAACAGTCAACCCCATAACCGCCACAGTAATCACTCTCAATGTCGAGGGAATGACGCTTCTCGTAGGCCAAAGTGACAAACTCAAAGCCTCCATTCTTCCCGAAAACACAACCAACAAGACTATCACATGGGAATCAGACAACGAAGCAGTAGCCACGGTCGGCGCAGACGGTACCGTCGCCGCCGTATCGGTCGGCGAGGCCAACATCACCGCAACTTGCGGAAAAGCAACCGCAACGTGTAAAGTGACGGTTAATCCGATAACTGCCACAGCAATCTCACTCAATGTCGAGGAAATGACGCTTCTCGTAGGCCAAAGTGACAAACTCAAAGCCTCCGTTCTTCCCGAAAACACAACCGACAAGACTGTCACATGGGAATCAGACAACGAAGCAGTAGCCACGGTCGGCGCAGACGGTACCGTCGCCGCCGTATCGGTCGGCGAGGCCAACATCACCGCAACTTGCGGAAAAGCAACCGCAACCTGCAAAGTGACGGTTAATCCGATAACTGCCACGGGAATCATTCTCAATGTCGAAGAATTAACACTTCTCGTAGGCCAAAGTGACAAGCTCAAAGCCTCTGTTCTTCCCGAAAACACAACCAATAAAGCTATAACATGGGAGTCCGCCAATGAAGATATTGCTACTGTTGCGACTGATGGTACGGTTACTGGTGTATCGTTCGGAGTTGCGATAATCACTGCTAAATGCGGCGATATTTCAGCATCATGCCGAGTGACGGTTATTACTAAAGCTCTTGCTCCCACTCAACTGCTCCGCAAGGGTGACGGATCGAGCAATACTTTTATAGCGATGATGGATCAAGATGACAAGATGCTCGAAAGTATGGGCTATCGCTATGTGTTTGGATATGATAGTCAATCCGATGGAACCTCTCTGATAGAGGACTCTCCTTGGCGTTACGCACATACCGACTCCGACGTATATTGGAATGGTGGAAATGATTTTTGGGTGTTTGCTTACTATGTTGAGGCGGATGGAACAGTATATGTAAGTTCGCGCAGGCACCTTGACGGCCGATTGGACAATGACTTCAATCCCATCGATTTCATAGGTAAAACTTCTACAAACGCCGAACAGACCCTTGCCATATTTACAATTGAAGGCCATTATGTTGGAAAAGATTTGAATAAATTGGCTCCTGGCATTTATATCGTAAAAACATCTGCTTCATCATATAAAATCATAAAATAAAATGAAACATATAGTAAAATATTTGATTCTCCTTTGTGCCGTCGGGTTTCTAAACGCTCCGACCTTCGCTCAGAAATTTGCCGCTAAAGCCTACGGTGACATAGGCATAAGCAACGGAATGTCGTTATCAACGGCTTTCCCCTCCATGACAACAACCTCGTCATCAAACGCTTTCGGTATCGATTTCGGATACCGGTTTTGGCAAAAGAGTGCCAACAGTCTTGAGTTTAATCTAGGACTGGCATATCAAGCTGCTTCTTCAAAATTTAAAGTGTCGGATTTTAGCTTCGATTATGCAGCACCGGCTACAGCCGACGAGGACGGGAACCGCTATCAGCGATATACTACGCTTTCAGATGTAGAGCAGAAAATCGATATTGGTTATTTAAACATTCCAATCTATCTTCAATATCAATTTCGTGTTAATAAATGGCTTGGGATTCACGCTGATGTGGGCTTCAGCCTTGGGTTTAAGTGCTCGGCAAAGGTAAGTTCAACTTCAGGACTCGCCAACACCTATGGAGTCTATCCCGAATATGATCAGCTTGTCGTGAAAGCAGATTATCTTAATGATTTTGGGGAAACCAATCTTGAAAATACCGTAAAAGCCAACACCGATGTTAAAGGGTTCTCAGCATCCTTGTTGTCTGGCGCAGGTTTGGAATTTTATGTAGGTGGTCCTGTCTCAATAGATCTAGGCGTAAGATATAATACCGGTCTTACAG
The DNA here is from genome assembly GCA_014801065.1 of Barnesiella sp. Lineage (GTDB taxonomy): Bacteria > Bacteroidota > Bacteroidia > Bacteroidales > Muribaculaceae > Paramuribaculum. The sequence continues at coordinate 17,304 of JAAVEX010000012.1, read as the reverse complement.
ACGTATATGGAGGCAAATATCAAGTCAATTCTGCCTCTTCAATAACTGCCGATAGCGCCCCTGTAACGTATACTGTCGCGCAGGGCCAGCAGGTCAAAGCGTTGAGCGATTATGTAACCAAGAGCCACATCAATCCCTTAAGCCTGCACATAGGCATATATATACGATTCTAAGTCTCATCCCACTAATCAATTAAGCGCCCCTAATTATCCATTCGACGTTTTTCGTAAACTGATACTTTATTACTGGTAGCTCTGCTTCACCATAGCCAATATAGGGAGGATGCTTGTATGTGGCAAAATAGGATGGGATGCCTGCAAATCCCTTTAATTTGGCAAGTCGGTTTATCTTCTGAACATAAAAGGCTCAGCCCCGGAGATAGAACTTCGGGGCTGAGTATTACTATGATAGAGGAGATCTATCGTGAAGGGGATGTGAGGATTAGATACCGAGCTCTTTTTTGATCACATCGATCTTGGCGAGAGCATCAGCGTTGGCCTTATCATAGTCGGCCGCAGTCTCCATCTTGCCGTGGACTTCGATATAGAATTTGATCTTGGGTTCTGTGCCTGAAGGACGAACTGACACCTTCGAGCCATCGGCAGTGAAATATTGAAGCACGTTGGACGTGGTAGGCATATCCATCTTCTCAACCTTGCCGTTTGTGGTCACTGTCAGAGTGTCATAATCTTTAACTACAACCACTTCGCTTCCGCCAAGAGTTTTCGGGGGGTTTTCACGGAAATTCTTCATCATCTGCTGGATTTCTTCAGCGCCGGCCTTGCCGGTACGAACCACGGAGATACCCTCTTCATGGCTAAATCCATATTTAATATAGATGTCCTGAAGCATCTGGAGGAAATCCATCCCCTTATCCTTTGCCCAGGCAGCGGCTTCAGCCATAAGCGAGATTGCGGAAACGGCATCTTTATCGCGGCAGAAGTCCTCGGCAAGGAAGCCATAGCTTTCTTCGCCGCCACCGAGATAGCGGGCAGTGCCTTCATGATCGCGGATCACGGCGGCAATCCATTTGAAGCCTGTGTAGCAGTCAAACATCTTGATCTTGTTCGCATCGGCGATCGATTTGATCGTCTCTGTGGTCACGATCGTTTTAACGATATATTCATTGCCGGTCAGACGGCCGAGTTCGGCATTGCGGGTCATGATATAGTTCAAGAGGATCATGACGATCTGGTTGCCGTTGATCAGCACATATTCACCCTTTGCATCGCGGAGCACACAGCCTATGCGGTCTGCATCCGGGTCAGAAGCCATCACCAGGTCTGCATCCACTTCCTTAGCCTTGGCGATTGCCATTGCCATTGCTGAAGGCACCTCAGGGTTGGGCGACTCAACTGTGGGGAAGTTGCCGGAAGGAACATCCTGCTCGTCGACATGGATGATATTTGTGAAACCATAATTTTTGAGCGACTCGGGTATCAGCTTCACGCCGGTGCCGTGGATCGGAGTGTAAACGATCTTAAGGTCTTTGTGACGTTCGATAGCTTCGGGACTAAGCGACAGGCCCTTGATTGCATCGAGGAAAGCCTTGTCCATCTCCTCGCCGATGATCTCGATCTTCGACTTATCGCCCTCGAATTTGATCTCTTCAACTCCCTTAATCTTGTTGACGTTGTCAATGATGTTGACATCGTGGGGGGCAATGATCTGAGCGCCGTCGGCCCAATAAGCCTTATAGCCATTGTATTCCTTGGGGTTGTGGGATGCAGTGATATTCACACCGCTCTGACATCCGAGATGACGGATTGCAAATGAAAGCTCGGGAGTCGGACGGAACGAATCGAAAAGATACACTTTTATACCATTGGCCGAGAAAATATCCGCCACTATTTCAGCAAATTTACGGCTATTGTTTCGCACATCGTGACCAACAACCACCGAAATTTCGGGCAGATCGGCAAAAGCTTCTTTCAGATAGTTGGCAAGACCCTGTGTTGCCGCACCCACTGTGTATATGTTCATGCGGTTGCTGCCTGCACCCATAATTCCACGCAAACCACCGGTGCCGAACTCAAGATCTTTATAGAACGATTCGATCAGTTCCGTCTTGTCATCGGCATCGAGCATACGTTTCACTTCAGTGCGGGTTTCTTCATCATAACCGTTGCCAAGCCACACCTTGGCCTTCTCGGTAACGGTTGCTAACAATTCGTTATTTTCCATAAGTTTTTAAGGTATATATGATTATTACTTGAATTTCAGTCTCTCATAAATGTAAATGCCTTCAGATGATCCTCCGATTAACGGCAAACTTCGCCCGGCCACTTACATAAGCAAATTTACACTTTATATATTTTACAAACAAACGAAAGAAACGTTTTTCTCAACATCGAAGATGTTAAATTTCCTTTTTCTCCACTCCGGGATAATATTCTATGGAAATTTCATTGCTTTTGATTACTTTTGCATCGCATAAACTTTCATTCAGCATAATCACATTTCTCATGAACAGACTCCTATATCTCGCTTCAGCAGCGGCAGCCGTTTCCATGGCGATATTTTCATGTTCGAAGCAGCCTCAATGGTCGCTCGATGCCAACATTAAGGACGCGCCCGAAGGATCGACGATAGTACTCGAAGCTGCCAATCCCGCAGGCTATTGGTATGCTCTTGACACTCTTACCGTTGGCTCCGACGGATCGTTCTCCACAAGCCAGCCGGCCGCACAGTATCCCGACATTTTCCGCTTGAACTTCAACGGAAAATATATCTACTTCCCTATCGACAGCATCGAGAAGCTGACCCTCACTGCCGACACCGCCAACTTCGCCCGGTCTTATCAGCTCGATGGCTCGGAAAACGCCAAATTGATCACCCACGTCGAAGACCGCATTAACAGCTTTCTTGCCCATCACAATGTGGCCGACCTCGACACCGCCCGCTCACTCAAACGCGAGCTCAGCGGCATGATCATGGGCGACCCGTCGAGCATCGTAGCCTTCTACATCACCAATAAGCAGATCAATGGCCACCGTCTGTTCAACACCGACAATCGTCAGGATCTCGGAATCATTGGTGCCGTGGCCAACAGTTATTCGGAATTCCGCCCCGGCGATCCGCGCACTCAGTATCTTAAGGACTTATGGATCAAAAATAAAGGCAAATTTTCCAACCGTGTTGACACTATCGCAGCCAACGAAATTCGCATCCTTGAAATCGAAGGATTCGACGAAAAAGGAACAAATCGCAAACTGTCCACCGCTACCGTCAACAATAAATTAGTGGTGCTCAACTTCACCAACTACTCTGCCGACTTCTCTCAACCGCTCAACATAGCTCTACGCGAAATCTACGACGCTCACCATGCGCAGGGCCTCGAAGTGTTTCAGCTCGGATTTGACGGCAACGAATTTCAATGGCGCATGGCTGCCGGAAATCAGCCCTGGATCACAGTCTACAACGGTTCGACCGACCAGAATCTCCGCAACTACAACGTCGGCTCACTCCCCGCTATTTTCATTATCAACAATGGCGAAATCGTAGAACGAATCACAGACATCTCCAACCTCAAATCATCAATAGCCCGCTACTTATAACCCTCTTTCAGGATAATATATAAAAAAAGACCGGACCAAATGTCAAATGACAAATTGTGCCGGTCTATTTTTATAGGGGCCACACCAAAGGATGCGATGAAACTCCGAATGACAGGATTTGAGTGCTCGCCGACCTTTGTAATCCGCCTGGGCTTAAAAGCCTCCTCCGAAGAGGATGGGGCCCGCCATCGGACGACTAAGCTTGTCTCGGTATTTCACATATAATTGATGAGTTTCCCAATCAACTTTGATGTGGTGTGCGGTAAATCAATGTACGAGAGGGAGGAATGAAAAAACCGAAGTCCTTTGTTCGTCCCTTGTGATTATGTAACGCAAAATTAAAGGTCACGGTTCATTTTTCCAAAACTTTTTCCACCTTTTTTTCAAAAAAATTTTCATCACCATGCAACGTTTTCCGTCTTCGATACGTCTAACATCTGAACACCAATCACAAAACCAATGATTCAGCTAACGGACATCAACAAGACATATCCCGGAGCAGTGCCGCTCCACGTGCTCCGCGGCATTAACCTGACCATCGACCGTGGCGAACTCGTTTCTATAATGGGAGCATCCGGATCGGGCAAATCCACTCTCCTGAATATTCTTGGGATTCTTGACAACTACGACTCCGGACANTACATCCTCGACGGAACACTNATTCGCAACCTGAGCGAGAACCGCGCCGCCGAGCTGCGAAATAAGCTTATCGGTTTCGTGTTTCAGTCATTCAACCTCATCGGCTACAAAAATGCTATCGAAAACGTTGCACTTCCGCTCTTTTATCAAGGTGTGTCGCGTAGGCGGCGCAACATCCTCGCCATGGAGCAGCTCGACCGCATGGGCCTCGCTGACCGCGCCCACCATCTCCCATCCGAAATGTCCGGCGGACAGAAACAGCGTGTGGCCATTGCTCGCGCTCTCATCACCAAACCCTCGATAATTCTTGCCGACGAACCAACCGGCGCTCTCGACTCCCACACTTCAAAAGAGGTGATGGAAGTGTTCCGGCAGCTTAACGCCGATGGCATGACCTCGGTGATCGTGACCCACGACCCCGCTGTCGGGCAACAGACCAACCGCATAATCCGCATATCCGACGGCATAATCCTCCCCGACAATGTTTGATCTNTTCCACGAAATTCTTCAGACACTGCGCAACAACCGTCTGCGAACGGCACTCACCGGATTTGCCGTGGCTTGGGGCATATTCATGCTCATAGTGCTGCTCGGCATGAGCCGCGGGGTCTACAACAATTTCCATTCGTTTGCCTCGGCCGACCAGTCGATGATCATAAACGTATGGCCCGGTGTCACCACCAAGCCCTACAAGGGCTACAAAGAGGGCCGGAGCATACGCCTTGTCGATGCCGACAAAGAGAAGATTATGGCACGCGACAGCCGGTTTATCGAAAACGTGCGCGCCACAATCGTGCTTGATTCGTCGAGAGTTTCCACCTCGCGCGACTATATCGCCTCATCCGTCTACGGCCACTTCCCGGGCGAAGACCGCCGGGCCAAGCTCGACATGACCCACGGCCGCTTCCTCAGCCAGCGAGATCTCGACGAAAAGCGAAAAGTGATCGTCCTTGAGGAGAAAAACGCTCGACTGCTTTTCGGCGACGAANCTGATGCCGTGGGAAAGCGAGTAGACTGCATGGGATTGTCGTGGCTCGTTGTCGGTGTATATTCCCACCGTTGGGAATCAGGATCCTACATCCCCTTCACCACNGCCATGGCCCTTCAGAGCCCCGACGGAGAAGTATCGGAAATGATGATCTACCTCCACGATGTCTCCACGCTTGACGATGGCGATGAAGCCGAACATTCCGTTCGCACAGCCATTGCCAATGCCCACGATTATGATCCCGACGACGAAGGNGGCATATATCTCTGGAATCGNTTCAACAATTATATCACCAATAGCCAGGCNCTNTCCATNCTCGACATGGCTGTNTGGATCATCGGCATCCTGACACTCCTTTCCGGTATAGTNGGCGTAAGCAATATCATGTTCGTATCCGTGCGTGAGCGCACCCACGAAATCGGAATCCGCCGGGCCATAGGAGCCAAGCCCCGGANCATACTCATTCAAATCGTGGCTGAAAGCGTGGCCATNACCACTATTTTCGGATATATAGGAATAGTGGCCGGAACAGCAATCACCACCATTATAGCCCACATATTCGAGTCATCTGATTTTCTCAAAGACCCCACCGTCAATCTTTCCATCGCCTTTGAAGTGACCATAGTGTTGATTGTTGCCGGTGCNCTGGCCGGACTGTTCCCCGCTATGAAAGCAATAAAAATCCGACCGGTAGAAGCTCTCCACAATGATTAGAATCCCCAAACTCCGTAAATGAAGCTAACCATATTCGACATAGACAACTGGCGCGAGATTTCCGCAACACTATCGCGCAACCGCACCCGAACATTCCTCACCGCTTTCGGCATTTTNTGGGGNACAGCCATGCTGACGCTGCTCATTGGCGGTGCCGGCGGTCTCAAAGGATTGCTTATGCGAAANTTCGAAGGCATGTCNACCAACATGGGCGGTTGCTTCACATCACGAACCACTCGCGCTTACGAAGGATTCAACAAAGGCCGCGAATGGCAACTGACCTTCAACGACATCAACTTCATCCGCCGCTCTGTTCCACAGATCGAACTCTCAACTGCCCTCACCTCTTTTGGCGGATCGGTGAAATATAACACCAACTCTACCATGGCACAGATAGCCGGAGTCGAGAGCGACTATTTCAAAATACTCCTCCCNGTGATCGAAAAAGGGCGCGTGCTCAACGAAAGCGATGTGGCCCAGCGCAAGAAATATGCCGTCCTGGGCTCCAACATATCATCCGCTCTCTTCGCCGACGACGACCCTCTTGGCAAGTTCGTAGAGCTCAACGGGGTNTACTTTATGGTAATAGGTGTAGTCAGTCAGACACAGGAAGTCTCGCTCAACGGACGTATGGAAAACTGCGTCATCATACCACACACCACCATGGAAATCGCCTACAACACTTCATCGAAAGTGGGNGCTTTCATTTTCTCNGCGCTCCCGGGCCATTCTCCGCGTGAAGTAGAGGCTCCTATCCGACGTNTGGCCACTGCGGTCCATCATGTCGCTCCCGACGATGAAGCNGCNCTGAATTTCATTGACATATCCGAAAATTTCGAGCAGGTNGGCAATCTGTTTTTAGGTGTCAACGTTCTCGCCCTTTTTGTGGGGCTCGGCACTCTGCTTGCCGGAATCATTGGCGTTGGCAATATAATGTGGATCATAGTCAAAGAGCGNACGCAGGAAATCGGCATCCGACGTGCCATCGGGGCGAAACCGCGCGACATTATTGCTCAGATCCTCTCTGAAAGCATGGTAATGACTACTTTGGCCGGCACTTTCGGCATCTGCTTTGCCACACTCGGACTATATATAGCCGACACGGTCACCTACAATCCNNTGACCGGATCGGCCAACTTCCAGATCACGCTCCACGGCGCNCTGATAATTCTAATCACATTCCTTCTGCTCGGCACTCTCGCCGGACTCATACCGGCCATAAAGGCAATGCGCATTAAACCGATTCAAGCCCTCAACGATAAATAAAAATCATCATCAACGATATGAAAAAGTTCTTCAAAATCCTTCTTTGGCTCATCATAGCAGCCATATTCGTCGGCACTTTTGTGTTTCTTTATCTCAACTCTCGNCCAAAACCGGTGGTCTACGAAATCGTTTCACCGCAGGAGGGTGTCATCGAACGATCCACCGTNCTCACCGGATCGATCGAACCGCGCGACGAGATCGAGATCAAGCCGCAGATATCAGGAATCATCACNGAAATCAANGTGCAGCCCGGCGACATAGTCAAAGCCGGCGATGTCATAGCCACAATCAAGGTGATCCCCGACGCCGCTCAGCTCAGCGACGCACAGAGCCGGGTCGACTTAGCCCGTATAGCCCTCGAAGATGCTCAGCTCAAACATCAGCGCAACGAGATGCTCTTCGAGCGTAAAGTGATCTCACGCGAAGAATTCGAAACCACAAAAAACACTCTCGATCGCACTCGCGCCGAGCTTTCAGCCGCTGAAGATGCCGTCAATATCGTGCGCCAGGGTATCTCACGCTACAACGCTTCAGAAGCCAACACCCAGGTAAGAGCCACCATCACCGGTCTGATCCTCGATGTTCCCGTAAAGGTCGGAACTTCAGTGATTCAAGCCAATACATTCAACGACGGAACCACAATCGCAACCGTTGCCGACATGAACAATCTGATCTTCAAAGGCACAGCCGACGAAACAGAAGTAGGCTCCCTCGCCGTCGGCATGCCAATGACCATATCCATTGGTGCTCTCCCCGAGTTCTCTGCAACGACCACCATCGAATACATTTCCCCCAAAGGAACCACGGCCAACGGCGCTAACACATTCGAAATCAAAGCTGCCATTCCTGCCGGATCAGCTTCGCTCCGCTCAGGCTATAGCGCTAACGCCGCCATAACGCTCAACCAGACCCAACAGGTGTTGAAAGTCCCTGAAGGTGTGGTGGAATTTGCCGGCGACTCCACATTCGTTTATCTTCTCACCNACACCGTACCCCAGCAGACTTTCCGCCGCACGGCCATTCAGACCGGCATCAGCGACGGCATTGACATCGAGGTCAAATCAGGCCTTAACAAAACCGACCGTCTGCGAGGTTCGGAAATCAAACAGCAGTAATATGTTCGTATTTAATTACTTGTTGTGACAATTCCGGTGCTTAGAATTTGAATACTTACTTATCACTTTTGCCCACATGTATCGCCACATATCATCACTAATCATAGCCACATCAGCTCTGACTGCTGCCGCCCAGTCCACGCCATGGACTCTTGATAGTTGCATTTCCTATGCAATTGACCATAACCTCACCGTTAGATCACAGCAACTCGAAGCCACTTCGGCCGAGCTCGCCGTGACCGAAGCACGCGACCGCTTTCTCCCCACCGCCGAAGCCGGAGCGTCGCAGACATTCAACTTCGGCCGCGGACTGACCTCCGACAATACCTACGCCGACCGAAACACAGGTCAGTTCGGTTGGAATCTCGGTGTCAACCTACCCCTGTTTCAAGGCCTGTCAGCCAAACGTCGCCTTGACTATTCCAAAGCCAATCTCAACACTATGCTCATGCAGATAGAGGCNGCCAAGGACGATGTCGANCTTCAGGTCATATCCCTTTATCTGCAAGCTCTCTACACCCGCGAGCTGCATGAAATAGCCCTGGAGCAGGTGCGTATATCCGAAGTCGAACTCTCCAGAATGGAGGTGCTGCTTGATGCAGGCAAGATTCCCGAACTCGACCTCNCTCAGGCCCGATCTCAACTCGCGCAGGATCAAATGACGGCCGTTAATGCTGCCTCTGATCATAAGATCGCTCTTCTCGATCTCGCCCAGGCCCTGCAACTGGACAACACCGACAGCTTCAACATAGCCCCCATAACCGACGACAACTCTGCCATACCCAATCCCGATGCCGTCTACTCTTCGGCCCTATACTCCAACAGTTCTCTCCGCGCATCCCAACTCGCCATCGAAGCATCCGAAAAAAACATCCGGCTCGCAAAAACCGGCTACTACCCCACACTATCCTTCAACGCCGGAATCAGTAGCAACTATTACAACATTTCCGGAATCAGCAACCCCTCGTTCGGCCGGCAGATGCGCGACAACTTCAATAAATATCTCGGCTTCACTCTNTCGATTCCCATATTTGACGCTTTCTCCACACGCAATTCAATCCGTCGTGCCAACGTTGAAAAACTCAACGCCGAACTCCGGCTTGAAGACTCTCGATCCAACCTCCAAAAAGCAATACGCCAGGCCGCTCTACGCGCCGAATCAGCAGCCAACAAGCTTAACGCAGCCATCGTTGCGCGCGATGCCGCCCGCGAAGCTCTCGATGCAATGCAAGAAAAATACAACTTCGGACGCGCCAACGCAACAGAATTCGAACAAGCCAAATCCACCTATATCAAAGCCGCATGCGACGTTGTCTCCGCACGCTATGAATCCCTGCTCCGCATCCGCATCCTGCACTTCTACCAATCCCCCTCCGGCAAGCGATAATTCCACGCCAAAGACTCGCTCAAACCACATTCCATACCCGGATATTGCACTTTTGCAATTTATTTTGTAATTTTGCGACATTGTTTTAAAACACATTTGTAAAACACCTTTACATAAACAATGATCCGGAAAGCATTGGAAAAAGTGATGAGCGAGGACCTTTCGGAGATCTGGACACTTCTCAGCAGCGACGAGAAGCGACTGATCACCGACAACTTCACCCTGCACCATTTCAAAAAAAACCAGATCATTTACGCCGAACACGAACTGCCCGAATCCCTCTGGTGTCTGCTTAAAGGCAAATCAAAACTCTACAAAGACGGAGTGGGCGGCCGCCAGCAGATCCTCCGCTTGATCAGCCCNGTCCAATATTTCGGCTACCGCGCATATTTCGCCGGTGAACCATACGTCCACACCGCCGCCGCCATGGAACCCTCAACGCTTGGATGCATCCCGATGGCCGTTGTCAAACAGATCATCGACAGCAACCGCGATGCAGCCTGGTTTTTCATCCGCGAACTCTCCCGCAACCTTGGTAGCGCCGACACCCGAACCGTCAACCTCACCCAAAAACACATTCGTGGACGTCTCGCCGAAGCCCTGATGGTTTTGATCGACCACTACGGATTTGAGGACGACGGAGTGACGCTGCGTGTCTACATGTCGCGCGAAGACCTCGCCAACCTCTCCAACATGACTACTTCCAATGCCATTCGAACGCTAACCACGTTTGTCAACGAAAGGCTCATCGTGGTCGACGGCCGTCAGATCAAAATCATCAACGAAGCNTCGCTGCGAAAAACGAGCAAATTCGGCTAACCGAATCATGTAAAACAAACCAGAAACCTCTATCTTACCAACCAGAAACTAACGACAACCATTATCATTCTATGACAAATTTTTTCAAATCGATAATGCTTTCGGCTGCAGCCATCGCACTATCTGTTTCAGTCGCATCTTGTTCCGACGACGATGCTCCGGCTTCACCCGACAAGCCAACCACCTCCAATCCCTCAAAAATGTCGGAAGTCAACCAATGGATCTACAGCTATATGGACCAGAACTATCTCTGGAACGAACCCATCAGCGAACTGACCCTCAACGGCAACGCTTCCTACGACAAGTTCCTCGAATCAATCCTCAAAGGCGTAGACGCACTCGACAATTTGAACCGCGACGACGGACATTGGTCAAACGGAAAACGCCAGTATTTCTACTCCTACATCGAACGCTCTTCCGCAACCGCCTCACGCGCCTTTGACGAAACGGATACCGGATCCGGAATCACCTACCTCTCTGCAACCTATGCGCCCGGATCAACAAGTGAAGTTTGGCTACTGCCGGCCATCGTCGTGCCCGGATCGCCTGCCGACAAAGCCGGAATCAAACGCGGCGATGCCATCTCTAAAGTCAACGGCACCACCATCACCACATCAAACTACCAGACTCTTGCCGAGAAACTCAAAAATGGTGACGTGACAGTCACCCATCTNANCCTCAACTTCAACTCATCCGGCTCGATCACCGGCTATGATGCCACCGACAATCTGCAGATCGACAAAGTCGAATTTGAAGATCCGGCCATCTATAAATCCACCCTGCTCACNCTCTCCTCCGGCAAAAAAGTGGGCTATCTCCTCTACATGTACTTCGACATGGATTATGACAACAAACTGATCGATATTTTCAAGCAGTTTAAAGAACAAGGAGCCACCGANCTCATCCTCGATCTNCGCTACAACGGTGGAGGCCACGTACTCGCAAGCACTCTGCTGGCAACTCTCGTGTCTGGAAACAACCACAANGGAGAANTCTATAACCGCACCACCTACAACGCCGCGCGNACAGCCAAAGGCGAAGTGGGAGAATATAANTTCGCCACGGCATCGACCCCCGAGGGCACATATCAAAACATCGCTACAGCCGCCGCCGCAGGCCTCGGTCTCGACAACGTATACGTGCTGTGNTCCGAATNGACAGCATCCGCCNGCGAACNGATCATCAACGGTCTGCGTGGTGTAAACACCACCGTTAATCTGATCGGCACCACTACAAACGGAAAAAACGTCGGCATGGAAGCCATTCAGAAAACCATCGGATCATATAAATACACTCTGGCTCCGATCACNTTCTACAGCCAGAACGCCAAAAACTTCCGCGACTTCGCCGACGGTTTCACCCCCGACTACGAAATCGATGAAGATTCCTATCTCTACGNCAACTTCGGAACTCAATCCGATCCCCTGTGCGACATTGCCTTCCGATGGATCGACACCGGTTCGAAACCTGCACCCTCCACTGCAAGCCGCAGCTTCAACTCAATCAGCCGTCTGACCATTGACGGACAGCGCTCNCCGGCCAAAATCACCGGTGCCATTGCCCTCCCCGGCCGCATTGATTAACTGCACATATCCCCAAAAAAATACAAATGATGTGCCGAACAATAAGCTCGGCACATCACATTTTTTCATTTTAACAAAAAAATCCAACATTTTCCCACAAATTGCAATAACATTCCGCAATTTTGATTATTTTTGCAAACAAATATTGCAAAATCACTTAATTTAAATATCAACCATTATCAAATCAATCATGCAAAAAATCTTTTCACGTCTGCTCCCTGCAATGCTATTGTTCGGAGCAACAATGGTTTCTTGTAGCGACGACGACAAAACAATAGCCGTCAGCTACGAGCCGCCGGTCCACAAAGTGACCGTCAACGATGTGCAGCGAACCCAGACCAACTTCACTATTGAAGCTCCTCAGGGTTCCGACTATGCATACATCATTGTTGAAAAAGGCGACGAACCCGTCACCGATGCCGAACAGCTCTTCAAGACCGGCACCGTCGGTATGCTCGAAGACGGCAAAGCCGAAGTGGTTTCCAACGACATCGAAGGCGCAAAAGAATATGTTGTCTACACCGCCGTTCGCCGTATCAACCCCTACGTCTACAGCGAAGTGATCGCAACCGANCTTTCGACAAACATCCCCTACACCGATCTCATCACCCTCGACAAAATCGGTCTGACAGATGTTGCTTACCATATCGAAATGCCCGAAGGAGCAACTCGCGTCAGACACTTGATCGAAAAAGAAGCTGACTTCCTGGCCATCAAAAACATCGTTGGCTCGCTCGGCGAAATCAACGAACAGCTCTTCACCAAAGTGTTTGGTCTGACCGCTACTGAAACCAGCGACCACTACTTCGACAAACTCTCCGTATATGCCGACGACAACCACTCCATCCTCCACACCGGAACAGCCTATCTGGCTATGGCAGGCGTTGTTGGCGACGACGGCGAGATCATCCCCGAAACTTTCCAGTGCATTCGTTTCGAAACACGCAAAGCCGACGAATCCCCCTACAATATTGACTACAACGTGACCACTACTTCCACTCAGGCNGTAGTTACTATTGTNCCCGACCCCGAAATCGTTGAATATCGTTTGCTCGTAGAGTCCCGCTCCGAATTCGACTACGCTCTGAGCGAAGGCGAAGCTCAGATGCACAACCTCGTTGTAGGCTTCTGGGACGACGAAATGAACACTCCAAAACGTGTCCACACCGGAACAATCGAATACAAAGCCCTCGGACTTATCCCCAACTCGGAATACGTGCTCGGAATCGTCGGATATGACGCCCAGCAACGTGAAAAATGGATCCGCTACGACTTCGTCACCGGCGAACCCACCGGACCCAAACCTACCCTTACCGTAACCGAAACAGAGCCCGAAGTCGTTGCTCCGTGGTCTACACGCGCCTTCAACGTCAAAGGAACAAACATTGCCGAAGTTCGCTACGGATTCTTCATCAAGTCGCAGATCGACAGACTTCTCTCCAACGGTTCTTCACTCACCAACATTGTATTTGCCAACGGCGATGTTTGCTCTGAAGCTGCTCTCCAAGGCATCCTTTCAGATGAAGGTACTATATTTGAAACCGACGGTCTGCAGCCCCTCACTGAATACATGTTTGCAGTCTATGCACGAAGCGACGAATATGTGACCACCGTGTCAACAGCAGTATTCACCACCGACGAAATGCCTCAGATCGGAGGTGCCGTACGCAAGAACATGCCCGGCAAATACATCGCATCTACTACCAGCGATGAAGATGGCACCGTTGTCACCTTCCCCGTAACTATCGCTACCGGCTACGATGCCTTGACCACCACTGAATACAGCAACCTCAACCGCCTCGCTTGCTTCGGCTTCGGCCCCGAAAGCAGCTGTCCGTTCGTGACACCCGCCGATCTTGTCAACGCCGGTCTCTCGATGGACGACGCTTATAAATACTATGGCCCGAAATGGTTCATCGAATTTGCAAGCGATACCGACATCAAAGTCCCCGCTCCCGACCCCTCCTACGGCAGAAACTACTCATGGTTCATGGGCTACGACACTGCTACTTCCAAGAATCGTGTGCTCTGGGGCTACGGCATCAGCAACCGCAACGGACGCGAAATGAACCGCGCCGGCGACTCTTTCCCTGTTGAAGTATCTGCCGACGGAAAAACCATCACTATCAAGGGTGCCTACCTCGCAGCTCAGGATCTCTACTACTATCCCTGTATGGTAACTCCCGCTACCGGCTGGGGCAACCCCACTATGCACTTCCGCTGCTACTCTGAGCTCGTGCTCACCAAGCAGGAAGATCCCAATTCGGCTCGAATGGTTAGACACAACCCCTCTGCTCCTCGCACCGTGACAAGCACCGTGGGCAAAGCTTCCATCAAAGCCGGTCGCACCGAAACAGCCGCTAAAATGAAATAATCCAACGTGTCTATTCACACCTTAATTATATAAGAATATAACAATGACAAATTTCATATACAAATTCAGATCTTTTGCGCTTGCAGCCGCTTTAGGCTGTCTATCTGCAGGATTCACTGCTTGTAGCGACGACGATCCTGCTCTGCCCGGCAACGGCATCGAAACTGCGCAGTGGTCAGAAGTCAACGACGTTGACATCAACGGACAGACCGTCGTGTTTGAATTCGACGCTCCCGCAAGATGGTCCGCATCGACCCCCGACGAAGAATGGGTCCACATCCTGACCCCTAAGGGCGAACAGGGACTCTCTTCTCTCCGCGTCAAAGTTGATCCCAACGAAGGCGAAATCGGCCGAACCACTACCGTCAACGTTAAAGTCGACGGATATGCCGAACCTTGCGTCCTGACTCTGCGCCAGGGCGACGGTGTCCTCGAAAAAGGCGACGGCCGCTACCGCGAAGTCAACAAATGGCTCTACCAATACATGGCCGAACGCTATCTCTGGAACGAAAACATCCCCGAACTCCAGCTCGACTACACGCTCGACTATCAGAAATTCCTCGACCAGATGCTCAATCGCATCGCTGCCTTCGACAACGTTAATGCCGAAGACGGCCACTGGAACAACGGAAAGCGTGAATACTGGTACACCAACATTGAAAGCACCGCGCCAATTTCACGCGCTGCCGGCGACACAAACACCGACTCCGGCCTTCTCATCATGGGTGCGCAGTTCGACACCGACAACAGTCATGAAATCGGATTCGCAGTGCTCTGGTGCACACCCGGATCGCCCGCCGATCAGGAAGGCATCAAACGTGGACAATTCATCCGCAAAGTCAACGACATCGCTGTCACTCTCGACAACTATCAGGAACTCGGAAGCCGCGTACTCAACGGCAACTGCACCCTCGACGTTTATGATGTTGAATTCAGCACCGACGGTATCGCAACCATCACCCCCGTCACCAACGTGTTCGTCGGCAAATGGTCCTACAAAGATCCGTCGATCTACACCTCTCGCATCATGACCACCAAAGCCGGCAAAAAAATCGCCTATCTCAACTACATGGGATTCTACATGGACTTTGACGCCGACCTGATCGACATCTTCCGCCAGTACAAGGAAGCAGGTGTTGAAGATCTCATCCTCGACCTCCGTTACAATTCCGGTGGCCACGTACTCTCTTCAACACTCCTCGGCACACTCATCGCCGGTTCGGCTCACCAGGGTGAAATCTACGTGCGAACCACTTATAATGCCGATCGCGCCGCCAAAGGCGAAGTGGGCGACTACAAGATCGGCGATGCAAACGTGCCCGAAGGCACCGGCACCTACGATCTGATCCCCCAGGGTCTCTCGCAGTCTCTCGGACTCAGCAAAGTCTATGTGATCGCCACCGAAAATACAGCTTCGGCCAGCGAACTCGTGATCAACGGTCTCCGTGGTCTTGGACTCCAGGTCAACCTGATCGGTACAACCACCAATGGTAAGAACGTCGGCATGGAAGGAACTCGCTACACCTACCGCAACTACGACTTCTACTTCTATCCCATCACTTTCTACTGCCAGAACGCCAAAGGATTCAGATCTTACTCCGAAGGCTTCAAGCCCGATGTCGAATTTGACGACTCGCAATACTATCCCTGCGATTTCGGTTCAGAAAAAGACCCCTACACCAACATCGCTCTGCAGTGGATCACATCCGGAAGCAAACCCAACATAAGCAACAACTCTCGCTCTTTCGCCGGCAACTATCGCTCGCTGAAAATGACCGATGAAATGAAGCAGCCGTTGACCCGTCGTCTCGGCGGCAACATCCAGATGCGCAACTAAGAGAGTGTTTGGATTTAAATGATTTTAGCACAAAGAGAGATTTTGGGATGATTTTTCAAAATTAAGAAGGAGCAATGCGGGCATTGCGACTGATGAAAGCTTTGAAAAAGCGCCCAAAAGATCCTTTGTGATGAAATCAAAAATTGAATCACCATTCTTTAATACCTAATTTGGTTTAAATTCAAACACTCTCCAAATTCCCCATCCCCACATAATCACGGTGTGCCTCCCCAAAAGGCACACCGTGTTTTTTTTTGCACAATCCCCCATCCCCAGTCAAAATCCCCATCCACCCAAGTGGGAGCGACAGCTTTAGCCATCAGCCTGTAAATCAACAAATTTGCCCAACAAAAGAGACAACATAACCCGGTCCTCCCACCCCAATCCACCCCTCGTCCCCTCTCCAAAAAAACATTAGCCGTCTGTCGGGTCCATCGGCCGTGCTCGGCCGATCAAAATTATTCGCATAAATTTAAACAGTTTCTTACCCCGGAAATGTTATCTTTGCAGATACATAACCAAAACTTCCTACGATGAAAGCAACCGAACTCACCGAAAACATATCCAAAGCCCTGGGCATACAATCGCTCAACCCCATGCAGCAGCAAATGCTCAAATCGAAATCACCACGCATAATTCTGACCGCTCCAACAGGATCTGGAAAAACACTCGCCTTTACCATCAGGATGCTTCGTAATCTCAAAGCCCCATGCGCCAAAGTGCAGGCAGTGGTCATTGCGCCCTCGCGTGAACTCGTCATCCAGATAGCATCCGTGGTGCGACCCGTGGCGCGCGGATATAAAACGGTGGCACTCTACGGCGGACACTCCATGGCCGACGAAACCAACTCTCTGTCACCCCTGCCCGACATCATCATAGCCACCCCCGGACGCCTGCTCGACCATCTGCAGCGCTCCAATATCGAGATAAACAGCGTAAACACACTTGTTCTCGATGAATACGACAAATCGCTCGAACTCGGCTTCGAAGGCGAGATGCGAAAAATTGTGCGTCGGATAGGCCGC
>JAAVEX010000011.1 GCA_014801065.1 Barnesiella sp. | reverse complement strand
TTTGTATTTACTAGATTGAATACCATAAAGTTACAAAACTTTATGGACATAAAAAAGCCTCAGCTTGTGAAAGTTGAGGCTTTTAACATCTTTTATATCGGAGGTTTTGCAACACCGTCAGCCTGTATATCAGCAAATTAACTCAGTAAAAGAGACGGCTAAAGCCATCCCTCCCACACTCGTCACCAACCGGGAGTGAAGACTTCGGCTGTATTCCAAATAATTAGCAAACGAGAAACAGTTCAAACAGAAGCGATCAGTCGGTCAACGTCAGTAAGCAGTTCCCAATTGTCGCGCAGCCATTCGGGTGAGCGATCCCACCATGCGATTCTCAGGAGTGCATCGATTGTCGGGCGATCATAGCGATAGCCGATAGTGCGTGCCGGAACTCCACCCACTATCGCGTATGGCTCCACATCTTTTGTCACTACCGCTCCGGCCAACACTACCGCGCCATGACCCACGGTCACGCCACCGGCCAGAAACACCCCCTGACAGATCCAGCAATCGCTCCCTATCGTTACGTCTAATCGCCGCTCCGTGTCGGCGTAGCGGAGATTATTGATCACGTCGCGGGTGGCAAACGACCGACCGCTGAGATGATCACGGTTGAAAAACATCGGCGACGTCGTGGCGAATGGCGCTCGATATGTGTGGATGCCCGGATTTGACCGAACGTATGGAGCTATGCTCGAATAGCGGCCGATGCTTGCTGTCAGATCGCAGTCGGTGGCTATATACGATCCATAGCCGAGCGTGCCGCGGAAAGTCGTCCGATGGCCTATGCGGTTCATTCCCTCCAGTGTGGAGCCGCTGCGCAGCCGGGCGGTGCGCTTCACCGTGATGTCGCGTCCGCGAAAGCGCCATTTGTTGATTAACAGACGGATCAGAGAGATCATAGGCTCACTTGGATTTCTTTATATGGTCCCAGATGGTGGGTGTTTTCATGTTTTTAAACACCGTAAGCAGTTTTTTCACAGAGCTTCGTGCCAGTTCCTGGCGGATAACCGAAGGTGAATCCGGTTTCTGATCGTCCCAAAGCTCATCGACGTGGAGTATCTGCTCCTGGAATGCACGTATCGTCATTCCGTATTTGCGCAGAAACTGGATCGGCCCGTCGTTTTTCACAATGCGGTTGACGGAAACACTCATGAAATGGTAGCACAGACTCTTGCCAAGACCTTTAAACGTGCGCACTCCCGCAAGCCACAGCTTGGCGTTGAAATCGGGGTCAGAAGCCATCCCCGGCGAAAATTCCACGCTATAACCTCCCACAAGATCCCACATATCGCGGTGGACCAACGTGGGCGGAAGCACTGCCCCGCGCCAGTCGGCAGGAGCGAGTGAGCGGTACGATTCGAGCAGTCGCTGTCGGTCGAATTCGGCGGGTGTGCGTCCGAAGTCTGCTTCCACCACCGAATTGGGCCGGCGTGGATGTGCTTTGGGCTGGATCATGGTCGAAGCGAGATACCAGCGGTTGTCGGGCTGCCGGAGCACTTCTTCATAGAGCACCAGATCCCAATCCGGGAGCATATACATATCGTCGTTGATATACATCACGTAGTCCGTGGTCATCAGCGGTCGCAGACCGTTCATAGCCCAGCAAACGCCCACGTTTTCATCCGAGTGAGTATAGCGGTAGCCCTTCCGGCGCACCCATTCGAGAGTGCCGTCCGAACCGTCGTTGACATGAATCAGAATCTCATGGGCCATCGCTGAATTTTGCTCTATGCTTTCGATACACAGTTGAAGGAACGGGAGATTGTTCCAGGTGGGAATGAATATCGAGAATACTGGTTTATCCGTTGGTGTTGCCATGTTGGTCGAGTGATTTGTTGTAAATATTGATGATTCGGTCCACGAAAGTGGGATATGAGAGATGTTCGGCATAATAGTTGGCGGCGGCGCGCCCTATCTCGGTGCGTTCTCCGGGCGAGCGCAACAGTTGGCCGAGAGCTTCGGCGAGCGCCTGAGGATCGTTTTCCGGTATTATTATCCCGGTGCGCCCGGAGTCGATATATTCGGGCTGGGCGCCGTTGGAGGTGGTGATCACAGGCTTTCCGGCCTGCATGAATTCAAGCTGCGACAGGCCGAACGCTTCGCGCACTATCGAGGGCTGGAGACCGATATCGGCCTGTGCCACGAGTGATCGCGCATCGGGAGTGAACCCGTAGAAGTGGATCGATGATGCTATTCCGGCTTTCTCGGCCATTGCCTGGAGCGTAGAGGTGTAGTCGGTCGGTTTGGCTGCGCCTACAAACACCATGGCATACTGTTCCTTGACCCGGGAGAGCGCTTCGATGATCACGCCACACCCCTTGGAGCGGCGGACTCTTCCGGTAAACATCAGCAGGGGCGTGGTGTCCGGGATTCCGAATTTCTTTCGCAGCGATGGAGCGGCTTCCGATGTTGTGGCCGGCGGAATCGAATTGTGGACCNCGACACATTTTTCGTCGGGCATCCATCTGTTGACGCTACGCCACATCGTTTCGGAGAGCCCCGACACGAATATCATGGCGCTCAGCCGGCGATAGGCTCCGCGACGCCAGGGAAGCACTCTGCTGGCGCGGGCTATATGGCGCGTGAACACCACGGCAGCCCGATCTGCATCTCTGCCGGCCGCCTTGACCACCGGACCTGCGAAACTGCTGTCATGAATATGGATTATGTCGGTGTCCGGCGGGATCGACACGTTGCCTCGGCGATAGATACCGAAGCTGACATTCTCCGAGCGCAGGCGCTCTGTGACCGCCGACGCATCCCGACACAGATAGCTGACTGTGTGGCCCCGGCTTTGCAGCGCACGGCCGAGNTCGAGCACATATTGCTCNGCTCCGCCCCACACTTTGCCCGGAAATATCTGAACTATATTCATTTAGNAGTCGGTTTGTCGTTTTTAACGGTGACGTTGTCGGAGTTCATGCGCTCGAGATAGCTCTGCATGATCGCCTGTGTGCGCCGCTTCATTGTCTGCTCCACTTCGAGCCCCTTTCCGGCGAGATTATGCTCTTCGTAGCGGTCGGTGCGGATATTGTAGAGGGCGCTGACGTTGGTCCCGTCGTAGATCATCATATAGTCCCCTTCGATATATGTCGGCAGGGAGTTCCAGTTGAAGGCCCAGCTCTGTTCGGCCGGTGTCGAGAGCAGATCCTTGCCGAAAGCGATGTAAGGCCGGTCGTAGCCCACAAGATTGAGTAGCGTGGGCATGATATCGATCTGCTGAGAGATGCCGGCCTGTCGCCCTCTCGGTAGCGATCCCGATGGATCATAGAAAAGGATCGGAATGCGGAGATTGCCCATCTCGTTGAGATATTCGCGGTGGGTTCGCTTTGAGCTCGTATGGTCGGCGGTGATCACGAAAATGGTGTTGTTGAACCACGGCTGATGTCGGGCTGCCTCAAAGAATTGGCCGAGCGAATAGTCTGTGTAGCGGATACATTTGTGGAGAGGAAACTGACCCTCGTCGGGAAAGCGGTCGGCATATTTGTCGGGGACGCGGAAGGGGTGGTGCGACGATAGTGTGAACACCGCTCCGATAAACGGCTGAGGCATCTCGGAGAGCTTTGCACAGAAAAATTGCAGAAACGGTTCGTCCCACACGCCCCACGTGCCGTCAAACTCTTTCTTGCCCCCGAAGCGNGGATCGGCATAAAATTCGTTTTGGCCGTAATATTNATCGAAACCGGCCTGACGGGTGAAGGCATGGATGCCGAGCGATTCGTTATCGGCTCCGTGGAAGAAGGCTGATGTATAGCCGAAGTTTTTCAGCTCTGTGGCGAGCGAGTTGATATGATTTACCGAATGGGGCGATACGACAAACGGTCGGTCGGCGCGCGGTATAGAGGCGAGCACGGCCGGAGGAGCGTCGATGCTGTAGTAGGTGTTGGCTATCATCTCGTCATGCCACATCACGCTGTCGAGCATCGAGTCGGTCCAGGGGGTATAACCCTTATACGTTCCGCCGTCGAGATCGCGGTTGAACCCGCCGATGAATTCCTTGGCGAAACTCTCCACTATTATGATCACGATATTTTTCTTATCAGGTGTGCCAATCGAGTCGGCGGGCAGATGGAGCGGGGTGAATACGGCATCCAGCTCCTGATCCGATGAAAAATATGTGGGAGTGGGTATGGTGGTCTGTCCGATGGTGCGGATAAGCGAAAACGGGGTGTTGAGCACTATGCCGGTCTGCTCGGGCGTGCGTGTGTAGCGGAATGCGTAGTTGGTGGAGATAGGGCGTGTGGCCGAGAGGAAAAAAACATTGCCGCGCATCCCGCAGAATGCCGCGAAACCTATGATGATCAGCCACACGATGCGGTTGATATAGTAGCGCCGGAGTGGTTGGGCGGGCTGACCCGGATGACGGTAGACGCGCCATAGAGTCAGAAGCATCAGCAGATAGAGNGCCACGAGATACCAGTGGTTGATCACTTCGGTCAGGATTATGCTGCCGAGGTTGCCCTCGCCCCCGAATTCCTGAAATATGGCCATGGTGGTCCGTTGATGGCGGAATTCGAAAAACACGCAATCGGCCAGATTGATCAGCAGACAGATGCCGTTGATCGTGATATAGAGCAGTTTGGCTGCATTGTGATAGCCCCGGGTCTCTTTGCTGTGAAGCGGGAAAAGCACCATGAGGATGTAGAGCGCATTGGTGTAGCAGATAGCCGAGGTGTCAAAGAGAAATCCGCCCCTAAACAGCCTCAGGGCCTCCAACGATCCGGTGCCGGCAAGAGTGGAGGGATTCATGGCAATGAACACGAGGCGACACACGAAATACATCGCGTAGACCATCAAAAGATTGAATAGCACTGAGNCCACTGTCGAGTGGCCGATACGTTTCAGCTGCTGGTCGGGGAATATGTGGCGTAGATATCTGATCATCGTTGGTCAAGGTCGGAATATAGTTTCTGGAGAATTGCTTTGGCCATGGCTGTGTGTCGGGGATCGTCGGTGCCTTCTATTGTCTGATCGAGCATCGTATCCCTGACGGTATAGCCATCGCGGTCCGCTATCATGATGCCGTTGTTGAAGATATGGAGTGCGAACTGCTCGCGGTAGTCGGGCGAGAGGATGTCGCGGCTGAAGATGAAATCGTCGTGAGGCAGATCCATCTGGGCCAGCAATGTGGCGGCGAGATCGGTCTGACTCATGATGGTATCTATTTCGGCCGGTGCGGCGATCGCACCCCCGGTCATGAGCAGCGGGATGTGGGAATAGCTCAGGCGGCAGTCGGGAAGCATCGAGGCGTTGAATCCGTGGTCGGCCACCACGATCAGCAGCAGGTTGGACCACGCTTCGGAGTGTTTCAGCCTGTCGATCATTCGGCCGAGGGCCATGTCGGTGTAGGCAAATGAGTTAAGATCGCGTTGAGGAAGGCGGTCGTAGGGCACGTCAAACGGTTCGTGGCTGCTGAGCGTCTGGAGTGTGATCATATATCGCTTTCCCTCGCCGTGAAGCCTGATAGCCTCGTCGGCGGCAAGCTGCATCGCTGCTTCGTCATGAACGCCCCATTTCCCTTTGGGAGCTTCGGCCGGAAAGTTGCGTTGATCCAGAAGATGCCTGTGGCCCGAAGCAAGATAATAGTCATTCTTGTTCATGATCGAGAGATCGCCGCCGTGGATTGCCTCNGTGACGTAGCCCTCCGCTGCAAGAGTGCGTGCAAGTCCCGGCAGAGAGGGGAGTTTGCGGGTGTGTTGGATCACACTCATGGTCGGCTGGGCCGGATAGCCGCTGAGCAGATTGACCAGTCCGCGGTCGGTGCGGAAGCTGCCGGCCGTACACGATGTGAAGCGTATGCCCTCATCTGCCATGCGGTCAAATTCCCGGCAAACATCTCCACGTCCGCCGAAAGCGGCCGAAAANTCCGCACCGAAACTTTCCCATATCACAAGCATGATGTCGGGGCGATCCGTGCGAAGAAGCCGGCGGTCGGGGCGAGTGGTGCCGGCCGGGAAGAGCTGCTGAAACATGCGCTCACATTCGTCAGGCTCCATCGTGACAAACTGATTTGCGGTGGATGCCTGCCGGGAGAGGGAGTAGAGCAGGCTATAAGCGGGATTGAGCGCCGTGTGGTTGAGCAGCGGATTGTGGCTGAAATATGCTATGCTGGGCGAATTGGGNCTGATGCCCAGACCGCGGACCACGAGAAACAGTCCGCCTATGGCTATCAGCGTGGTCGCCGGAACGATCGCGTAGCCGGTCGCTGTAAGAGATTCAGGGGGATAGCCGAGCGCCGGTGCGGGTAGATAGACGGCGAGTGTGACNGCGGCAAAAAATGTGGCGCTTACTGCTATCCAGGCCGNGATTCCTCCGGCAAGATAACCCGCCGAAACGCTGGCAGTGGCTCCCTTAAACGAGCGCATATAGGCAAACACCGAGCTGTCTATCTTATATTTCCAGAAGCGATAGAGCAGGGTGTCGGCGGTGGAAATCAGGCCGATTACGAGTGCGATCAGGATATTGTAGATGAGTAGCGGCAGGGAGGGGTCGAAGTGCGGAATCATTTCGGCCGCAGCGAGCAGNAGCAGGGGNATGGCTGTCAGATATGACGCGATGATCATGTCGGTGCGGANTCCGTGGCGTTCGGCTGCAANCCATGATTTTGCGGAGAGCGGCTCGGCGGACTCGCGGCGGTTGTAGAATCCGAACAGCGGTTTCTGAACCACGGCAAACCATCCGGCTATGGCCATCCAATAGATTGCTGCTATGATAAGAAAGGAAAACATGGGTCAGAGTCGGGATAGTTGATCGTGAAGATGTTGCAGGGTGACCTGTCCGCGCAGTTCGCGGGCCGGATCCTCGCCCTCCACTGACCGCGCGGCAGCTATGTCAAATTCGGTGAATCCCCGGCTGTCGCGCACCATGAAACCGGTCTGGTGGGAGTGGAACGAGAACTGATCGCGGTAGCTGTCGGCGAGCACGTCGCGGCTCATGGGATAGTCTGAGTGGTCTATGCCGAGCTGNCCGAGCAGGGTGGCGGNGAGGTCGGTCTGACTCATCACGGTAGGGATCACCATAGGGCGGGCAATGGCACCACCGGTCAGCAGTATCGGAATCCGGGGATATTTGTCGCGGTCAATGGCATCGCCATGATAGAATCCATGGTCGCCCGAGATGACTATAAGCATATCGGACCACTCGTCACTTTTGCGGATGCGCTCTAT
The DNA here is from genome assembly GCA_014801065.1 of Barnesiella sp. Lineage (GTDB taxonomy): Bacteria > Bacteroidota > Bacteroidia > Bacteroidales > Muribaculaceae > Paramuribaculum. The sequence goes on along the minus strand of JAAVEX010000011.1, from coordinate 64,490 downwards.
GAAGCGTTCCAGACACCGGTCGGTGTAGGCAAAAGCGTTGGCGATAGGATCGGATGGCAGCCCTGAGTAGGGCACGTCAAACGGCTCGTGGGAGCTGAGTGTCTGAAGGGTGATGAACCAGGGACNGTCAGCAGCAGTGAATGATTCTATCCGATCGGCCACACGGTTGAAAACGATCTCATCATGAATGCCCCATTTGCATCGGCATTTTTNGCCGTCAAAGGCGCTGATGTCAGTGACGGAGTCAAAACCGGCGGCCAGGTAGTAATCTTTNATATGATAGAAAGTCAGATCGCCACCGTGCCACACTTCTGTGTTATAGCCCTCTCGTTTGAGCGAACGGGGGAGCGCCGGGAGCAGGGGAAGNTTACGAGTGTATTTTATGATGGCCTCGGCGGGAGGNCTCGGATAGCCGCTGAGCANACAGACCAGTCCGCGNTCGGTGCGGATACTGCCGGCATCAACGCCGGTGAAGACCACACCTTGNTCCATGAGTTTATTGAAGCAGGGAAGAGTTTCGGGATNGGTTGTGGAGTGTCCGGCGTGTCGCCACGAAAGGCTTTCCCAGATGATCAGCAGAATGTTGGGGCGGTCGGTGAGCAAAAGCTGCTGCTGCGGAGTCCCTTCCGAGGGNTAGAANGAGGCTGCTTTTTCATCACACTCATGCTGAGAGATGTAGCGATAACGCTTTGCNGGGTCGGCCGANGATTTCAGAGAGTAGAAGAAATTATAATCGGCGTTTACCGCGCAGTGGTTCAGATACATATTGGTGCAGAAATATGACACCGAAGGGGTCTTGGGTCTGTGACCGGTGCCTCGCAGAATGAGAAACATCAGTGCGAGCACCACAAGTGCCACCACGGCTGCACCCACTGTGGGCCATACGCCCGAGACCGAGAAGGGGTGAGCCATGACGGTCAGATCGGTGACCAGCGATGCGCCGGCGAAAAACAGTNACGACAGTNCGNCCCAGAGCAGGAGCGAACCGACAATAAACCATGGNCTGATACTTGCCGTCACNCCGNGTATGGTTTTCAGATAGTTAAGNGCCGANGCNTCGATTTTCGACTTCCAGAATCGGTAGAGCAGCGGATCAGATGCCGCNGCGAGACCTGCTGTCAGAGCCGTGAAGATGTTAACTCCGGTNAACACCGNTCCGGNNANCCCCGNNGGGATAAAAGAAGTCNCAATGGCNGTGAGCGTAGGGAGCAGNCATATATAAACGGCACCTACCGTGTCGGATCGAAATCCGTAGCTGAATATCCGGGCGAGATCACCTGAAGATATCTTGCCGGCGGGGTTNCACCGGCGGGTCAAAAATATGAAAAGCGGGCGCTGGATCAGCATGAAGAAGATGAGCGTCAGCAGGTAGTAGCCANATATAAAAAGCAGTGAGCTCATTGAACGTCAGATGTTTCGTTGATCAAATTCATGACATGGCCGGCGATCTGCTCCGGGCTTATTCGGCAAAGGCAGTCGAGATGGCCGAGAGGACACGTCGGTTTGCCGGCAACNGAGCATGGCTGACAGTCGGCGCCGATCACGATGGCTGAGGATTGAGGCTGACCGTAGGCCATGAAACCACAGGCGGGAGTGGTGCTACCCCAGATGCTTACCACGCGGGTGCCGGCCAGCGATGCAAGATGNTGATTGGCCGAATCCATGCTGACCATCACATCCATACGGCTCATGAGCGCTATCTCCTGATCGATCGGGAACTTGCCGGCCACACAGCNGGCTCCCTTGATTTCAGCAGCCCANTCCGAGAGTTCGTTCTCCTCCTCGCCTCGTCCGCCAAACAGGTAGACACTGATTCCGCGCGAGCAAAGGATCTCCACTACGCGGCGTGTCATTTCCGGCGGATAGGTCTTGTTGTAGTATCGGGCAAACGGTGCCACCCCTACGGCGGGGGAGTCGGGAATGATCGGTGGCTGNGCGGGAGTGTCCTGATACAGCGATCGGAAAGTGAGTTTNANGGGATANCCGAGGCGGGCAAACACATCGGCATATCGGTCGATATAGTTGGGCTGGCTCTCCTTNTGGGTGAACAGGCGTCGGCGNGCCCGTCGGTTTTTATTGACCATGGCCACTTTCACACCGCGCAACTTCATCCANGCGTCGATCTGCCACGTCCGCATCACATTGTGAAGATCNGCCAGATAGTCGGGACGCAAAGCGGAAAGGCGTCTCATGAGCCGCCACATTCCGGACGCACCTTTGTATTCGCTGCGGAAATCCACCGGCAACAGATCGATATTTTCCGGACAATTGATAAACAGACGCGAGAAGAATGGACGTGTGACCATGGTGATCCTCAGATGAGGATATGCTTTGGCGAGACTGTAGAGGGGCGGTATGGTCATGGCCACGTCGCCAAGCGCCGAAAGCCTGACCACGATCATTCGTTTCTGCTTGCTTCTGCTCATCGGGTTCCGTAAAAGGGGAGTTTATTTCTGAGCTTTNAGATATGCTTCNACGCCTTCGATATCCTTNCGGTTGTCGACCGAAAGCGATTTGCAATGGCAGTTGTAATAGTAGATCGGCATGTGGTTTTCGAGGAAACGGAACGAATCGTTNTCTTCGATTTTTTCGATCGGACCNCGNGGCGTGTTGTGATAGAAATCCAGAGCTTTTCTGGTAAACGCGCCTACGCCNACGAATTTATGGAACACATAGTCCATCGCNCCCTTGGGATAGGGGATCGGGCTGCGCGAGATGAACAGGCAGCGGTCGTCGGCAGCTGTAACGATTTTCAGATTGGTAGCGTCGACCACTTCCACCGGGTTGGTGAAGTCNGTCATGAGGTTGGACACGAAGAAGTCGCCNGGCTGCAGGCCGTCGGGCACACACTGCACTATGGCATCGCGTGTGAGCAGGGGCTCATCGCCGTTGACCATCACGTAGAGGTCGGCTTCGATGCGGGTCGACACTTCGTAGAGGCGTTCGGTGGCGGTGTCGTGGTCGGAGCGAGTCATGATCACTTTNGCACCGAAGCTTTCGGCGGCCTGGCGGATCTTGTCGCTGTCGGTGGCCACATATACTTCTTCAAACATCTCGACTTCCTTGCAGTGTTCCCAGACCCATCGGATCATCGGTTTGCCGCATATCAGTGCGAGGGGTTTTTCAAAAAATCGTGTTGATTCCGCGCGGGCGGGAATCACGCATATTGTCTTCATGATTATGATGTTTGATTNTTATTGTCTGAGTTGTTTAAAATGGGTTCNGCGCTCTGATGGCTCAGCCAGCGTCGGTGGCTCCAGAGCCAGTAGGCGGGAGCGCGGTCAATGGTTTGCTGCATCATGCGCAGGTATTGNCGGGTGACGGGATATTCCNTGTCGGTTTCGTCGACAATGATGGGTTTGAATTCAAACCGGTAGTGGCCTCGCTTAATGCGGCTCACGTCGAGATAGATAAATTCGGCACCGATTCGNCGACCGATCTCTTCNCCTCCGGGGTAGAACCATGTGAGATGGCGCAGAAATTCGGTGTAATATCGCGTCTGGCGAGTGCTCGTGCGGTGGTCGGCGATNAATCCGGTCACGAACGGGCCGACATCGCGCNTGAGGCGTAGCATTTCGCGGAATGCTTTGTCCTTGTCGATGGATATGGATCCGAATCGNCTTCTGGCGCGAAGCATCACGCGGTCAAAGGCATGGTCGTGGAGCGGCTTGTAGAGCTGGGCATTTACTTTCGGGCGGTCATAATAGAGAGTGATCGCCGGCACCCANTCCCAGTTGCAATAGTGGCCGAGATAGAGTATGACGGGATGACCGCNGTCGGCAGCTTTTTCGATCAGTTCNGCTCCTTTGACCTCCAGGCGCTTCATGATGGTGCGGTCGGAGATACAGAGAAGNTTCACGGTCTCCACGATGTTGTCGCAAAACTGTCCGTAGAAGTCGTGTTCGATTTTCCGCAGCTCNTNCNNNGTTTTGTCGGGATAGCATGAACGGAGATTTTCGCGGATCACCCGCCGGCGGTATTTGATCACTCTTTCCACNATCAGACGCATGGCGGAGCTGATGGCGTAGAGCGCCGGGAGCGGCAGCCACGACAGCGGACGGAGCAGAGCCATATACATGGCATATTTCAGTCGCGTTTTCCAGTTCATAGTCCGGCGGTTATTTTGTTGACGATACTTGATGTGGCGCCTTCNTTGCGCTCNACGTAGGCTGCAGCTTTCTCCCGGGCGGCTGCGAGCCGTTGTGGGCTGGAGGCAAATTCCTCATACCATCGGCAAAGNTCGTCGGGGGTTGANACAATAGCTCCAATGCCGAGGTCGACGAGTTGCTGNGGTGTCACCTTNCGTTCGATCCGCGGTCCGAAGCTGACGGGGATGCCATAGACGGTGGCTTCGATCACGCTGTGGAGCAGGGGNGTGAATCCACCGCCCACGTAGGCGATCGTGGCATATCGGTAGAGATATGCGAGCTTTCCTATGCAGTCCATGATCAGGATGCGGGCAGCGGCGGGATCGGCNGNGGGATCGCTTTCACAAGAGGTGTAGCAGATGGTGTGGTCGGGGTCGATTGCTTTCAATCGGTCGATCGATTCGGGTTGCAGATCGTGGGGCACGAGGATCATCTTCAGCCCGGGATTGCGGCGTGAGAGTTCGGCCACGAGTGTCTCATCATTGTAGTCGCTGATGCTTCCGGCTGCAAAGACCTGTTGATCGCCTGCGGCAAAACGTTCGATAATAGAGTCGGACCAGGGTGTTGCGGCCACGAGCGAGGCGTTGTCGAAAAGAGCGTCGCCGCTAACGGTCGCATCTTCNTAGCCGAGCACTTTAAGGTTGAAGCGCGAACGGTTGTTGAGCACAAATATGTGGGTGAACGCAGAGAGCGCCTGACGGTAGGTCTTGCCGTACCAGCGGAAAAATGGCGCGTTGTCGCGGATTATGGCTGAGATGAGAAAAGTGGGGATGGCCCGGAATTTGAGCTGTTCGAGATAGTTGGGCCAGTATTCCGAGACCATGAACACGGCACGGTCGGGCTTGACAGCGTCGAGAAAAGCCGACGCTTTGCGGCGAGTGTCGAGAGGCAGATAGAAGAGATGGTCGATCGTGTCGGGGCGGTTTGCTTCGAGCGCTTCATAGCCTGATGGGGAGAAGAANGTCAGCACTACGTTGCAGGGGATGCGGCGTTTGACTTCGGCTATGAGAGGGCGGGCGATGCCGTATTCACCGAGCGAAGCGCAGTGGAACCATATCGTCGGTCGGCTTCGGTCGGCCGAGTTCATTTCGGCTGTTATAGCATCGGTCAATCCCCTCTGACCCTTGACAAAACGCGAGAATTTTCTGCTGCTTTTTTTGCGCAGAAATCTCGAATAGAGACGGATAAATCCGCTCATTGTCGACACGGCCATATTGTAGATAACGTTCATTGACGGTCAAGGGTGAAGCGATTGGTTTCAGCATCGAGGCAAGGGCGCGCCAAGCCATTCGCGCGTATGTGCGCGAACCGATGTGCAAAGATAGTTATTTTTGGCGATATGGCAAGCGTCGAGTCAGGGGGCGTGGTCAGTTGTCGAGGCTTTCCTTTTCGACTTTCAGCGCTTTCTTGCGCATTTCGGCCTCTTCGATTGATACCTGATAGTTATTGATCACGGCGCCGGTCACAAGGTTGAGCAGCAGGAATGCGGCGATGCAAAACCACAATACGTGGTAGATGGTGACTACGGATGGGCTGATGGGGATGAGGTCGTAGTTTGCAGCGGTAACGAGGTTGTAGCGCAGGTCGGTCCAGTCTTCGCCGGTCAGAGCGCGGAACAGGGTGAAGAAAGCTTCTCCGATGGTTCCGTAGGGGTCGGGAGAGTTGGCGGGTGAGTGAGGCGCTTCATTCATCAGCATCTCGTATTTGACGAGTTCCTGCCCGGAGAGATGTTCGGGCGAGGGAAGGCGGAACATCGACACTCCGGCCACTGCAAAGAGGTAGAGGAAGATGAAGAANAGTATGCCGTTGTAGAGCAGCGATTTCATGGATCGGATCAGTACGGAGATGATCAGTTTGATCTCTGTTGCCGTGCGCAGCAGTCGGAGCACTCGGAACACTCGAAGCACTCTGAGAGCCATCATNGTCGAACCATTTCCGGCTATCGATGTCGGGATCCATCCGATCAGGACGAGCACGAGGTCGAAGACATTCCATGCCGAGCTGAGATAGTCCTTGANATTGCCGGCGGCAATGTAGCGCATGATACATTCCAGGGTGAAGATGTAGAGGATCACGTGCTGTATGGTCGATATTGTGTGGTTATCGTAAGTGGCCTGCACGCCGATCAGAAATGAATTGACGAGGATTACTATGGTGATGAAGATATCAAACGGCTTGCCATAGACGAATTTCGAGCAAGCGTCCTGCAATTGTGCTTTTGTCATGATGGGAANGAAATGGTATAATGATTTTGCGGTGCAAAATTAGCTAAACTTTCGGATATGACCAACGGTGGNGCTTGCCTTGGATGAGATTGGACCGTTTTGGACTGCTGAACGGCTGTTGGCTTATTTGACAGGATCGGCCGAGCACGGCCGATGGACCCGACAGTCGGCTGATGTTTTTTTGGAGGGCGATGGATAGGCGTGGGAGGGGAGGCTTTAGCTGGCCCTTTTGAGCTGAACCTGATGAGGCGTTTGTGATATTAATTTATTGATTTGCTGTCGGTTGGCTGACGGCTAAAGCCGTCGCTCCCACGTGGTCGGCAGGGGTGGAAGGGCGTTTTGGGGGGTTACTTGTCGCGGGCTATGACGAAGTTGAAGATGGCGGCGAAGGCTTCGGTGGTTTCGNTTTGGGGGTAGGNTGCGAGAATTTCCATGGCCTGGTCGCGGAAGCGCTCCATGGTTTTGTAGGCGTATTCGATTCCTCCGGAAGCTTTGGCAAATTCGATTAATGTGGCGATTTCNTCGGAGGTAAGNGTCTCTTTGCGCGAGAGTTGCAGCATTGCTTTGTGGTCGGGCAGGTCNGTGCGGCTCAGCGCGTAGAGCAGAGGNAGGGTGATTTTTCCTTCGCGGAGNTCGTTGCCGGTCGGTTTTCCGATACGGTCGGCATTGTCGAAGTAGTCAAAAATGTCGTCTTTGATCTGGAAGCAGAGNCCGAGCAGTTCGGCAAAACGTGCCATCGGTTTGATCTGATCGTCGGGTGTGTCGGTGGAGTAAGCACCCATCTTGATGCACGAGACGAAGAGTGATGCCGTCTTACGGGAAATGATTTCGAAGTATGCTTTCTCGTCGAGAGTGTGGAATCGGGCGTTGTAGATCTGGTCGACTTCACCGAGCGACAGGAGCTTACCGAGGTTGGCGAGCACTTGCACTACGCGAATGTCGCCGGTGGAAATTCCCTGCTGGAGGGCGTTGCTGACGAAGAAGTCGCCCACGAGAACAGCGATGTGGTTGCCCCACACATTGTTGATAGTGGGGAGCGAGCGCCGTTCGGCTGATTCGTCGACAACATCGTCGTGGATGAGCGAGGCGTTGTGGAGCATCTCGACCGATGCGGCGGATGCAATGACGCGCTCGTTGACCTGTCCGAAAAGTTTTGCCGTTAGGATAACGAGGATGGGTCGGATGAGTTTGCCTTTTGATTTGAGGTAGCCTTCAATCACCTGGTTCATAAGCTTGTTGGGCGACTCCAGGGATGACATTATGCGCTCATGGAGCTGATCAAGCTCCGGGCGGATTGATTGTTGGATTTCTTCAAATCGTGTCATATAATCGGGCAAATATGGCGCAAAATTACAAAAAAAGTTGTAATGTTTGACGCAAGCCCGCATTTTATTAGTAATTTTGAAATAAAAAAACGATTATGACCGACAATTCCACACGTCCACGCTTGTTTCTGCTTGATGCTTATGCGCTGATCTATCGCGCCTATTATGCCCTGATCCGCTCACCGAGAGTGACATCGAAGGGGTTGAACACGTCGGCCATATTCGGATTCTGCAACACTCTTGATGATATTCTGCGTAAGGAGAACCCCACGCATATAGCAGTGTGTTTCGATCCTCCCGGAGGGCATACGTTTCGCCATGAGATGTATGCCGAATATAAGGCACAGCGCGACAAGCAGCCGGAGGATATCACGCTGTCCATTCCTTATATAAAGGAGATTCTGGCGGCTTACCGCATACCGGTGTTTGAGATCGAGGGCTTTGAGGCCGACGATGTGATCGGGACGCTTTCGCGCATGGCTGAAGCGGCGGGGTTTGATACTTATATGATGACTCCCGATAAGGATTACGGTCAGCTCGTCACGGACCATGTGATGATGTACCGGCCGGCGCTTCGCGGCGAAGGGTTTGAGATCCGCGGTCCGCAGCAGGTGTGTGAGCGCTATGGAATTTCGTCGCCTTCGCAGGTGATCGATCTGCTGGCCCTGGAGGGGGATGCGAGCGATAACGTGCCGGGATGTCCGGGCGTTGGCGAAAAGACTGCCGCAAAGCTGATAGCGCAGTGGGGCTCGGTGGAAAATCTGCTCGCCAACACTGACAGCCTGAAGGGTGCGCTGCAGAAAAAGATAGTGGAAAATGAGGCTCAGATCCGGTTCTCGAAGGAACTGGTCACGATACGCACTGATGTGCCTATGCCGGGGATTGACCTGTCGATGACGCTTCGCAGCGAGATCGATGTGGATCGTCTGATCGAAATATACCGAAAGCTGGAGTTCCGTACGTTTATCAATCGGTTGACGCAGTCGGGATCGGAGGTCGTGGCCACAGTGGCTCCGGCTGATTCAGCGATGGGATCGCTTTTCGATATGGTTGAGACGGCGCCTCAGGCGGTTGTGGCCGTGGCCACAGAGACGTTGGCCACACGCACTCACGAGTACGTCACGGCCGGTTCGGCGGCTGATCTGGCCAGAGCTGTTGAGCGCGCATCGGGACTTGACAGGATCGGACTGCACCTTGTGGCCGATGGCGACGAACCGATGACGGCGCGTATCCGCGGGCTTGCCATAGCGCTGTCGGATCGTGAAGCGGTGTATGCCGATCTGACGGGTGAGCAGCGCGACGAGTTGCTTGCCGTGGTCGCTCCGCTGATGTCGGCAAAGCGACCTGAAGTGGTGAGCCACGATGTGAAGCGCGATCTGCTGCTGTTGCGTCGGCTTGGGATCGAGCTTGAAAATGAATATATAGACACGGCTGTGGCTCATTATCTCATTGAGCCCGAGCAGAAACATCTGCTCGGTATGCTGGCCATGAAATATCTGGATTACGATCTGATGCCAGCTGCGGGCAAGAAGGATCCCGACACTCCGGCGATGGCGGCCGACCGAGGATGTGAGGCAGCCACGACGGCGCTTCGGCTGGTCGGTCCGCTTGAAAGGGAGATCGAATCGGGAGGGTTGAAACAGCTGTTGCTCGATGTCGAACTTCCTCTGGTCCGGGTGCTTGCCGAGATGGAATGGACCGGAGTGCGCATCGATGTGGCAGATCTTCAGGCTTTGTCGCGTCGGTACACGTCGCGTCTGGCCGAAATGGAGGAGGAGGTGTATCGCCTCGCCGGAGTGCGATTCAACATCGCCTCGCCCATGCAGGTAGGCGAAGTGTTGTTTGACCGCCTGAAAATAAAGGGCGGCGGTAAGAAAACCAAGAGTGGAAACTACTCGACAACAGAAGAGATTTTGGAAAAATTGCGTCAGGCGCACCCGATCGTAGGGCTGATTCTCGATATTCGCGGACTGCGAAAGCTGCTGGCAACATATATCAATGCACTTCCGGCGCTGGTCAATCCTCACACCGGCAAAATACACACATCGTATAATCAGATTGTTACGGCCACCGGGCGATTATCGTCGACCAACCCAAATCTGCAGAATATCCCGGTGCGCACCGATGATGGACGCGAGATTCGCCGCGCGTTTATTCCTGATCCGGGCGATCTGCTGCTGGCGGCCGATTATTCGCAGATCGAGCTGAGGCTGATGGCTGATCTCAGTGGCGATCCTGACATGATCGAGGCTTTCCGCACGGGCGAGGATATCCACCGCTCAACGGCGGCTAAGATCTATCACACGCCAATCGGCGAGGTGACCGACTCCCAGCGCCGTGCGGCCAAGACTGCCAATTTCGGGATTATCTACGGGATCTCGGCTTTCGGCCTGTCGGAGCGTCTCGGGATTCCGCGCGGTGAGGCCAAGGAATTGATAGAAGGGTATTTCCGCTCGTACCCCGGGGTGAAGCAGTTTATGGATGGCAGCATAGAATCGGCGCGCGAAAAGGGATACGTGTCGACGGTGATGGGGCGCAAGCGTATGCTGCCGGATATTACGTCGCGCAACGCCGTGGTGCGCAGCTATGCCGAGCGAAATGCTATCAACGCTCCGCTGCAGGGTTCGGCTGCCGATATTATCAAGGTGGCTATGGTGAAGATATTTAATGAGATGCGCGAGCGCCGGATGCAATCACGTATGATCATGCAGGTGCACGACGAACTGGTGTTTAATATCGCCGAAGGAGAGCTGGACGCGATGAGCAGCCTGATTGTAGAATGTATGGAGTCGGCCTACAGCGGCCGAGTGGCCATGGAGGTGAGCGTCGGCACAGGGTCGAACTGGCTTGAAGCTCATTGATTAAGAGAGTGTTTGAATTTAAACCAAATTAAATATTAAAGAATGGGATTTCAATTTTTGATTTCATTACAAAGGATCTTTTGGGCGCTTTTTCAAAGCTTTCATCAGTCGCAATGCCCGCATTGCTCCATCTTCAATTTTGAAAAATCACTCCAAAATCTCTCTTTGTACTAAAATCATTTAAATCCAACCCCTCTCTTATATTAACGATAATGAAGATGAAAATGAGACGCTTATGTTTGTTGTGCGGGTTGATCGCGCTGGGAGTGCTGGCGGCTGTGGCCCGGGAGTATCGGCCGGAGGATGTGCCTAACGTTCATGTGGGGAATCGCACGCAGTATGTGTCGAACCCCGACGGGATTCTCTCGCAGGAGGCTGTAGATACGCTCAACGCTATGCTGGGCAATATTTGGGCCACGACCACGGCAGAGCCTGTGGTGGTGGTGATCGACAAGATGGCCGATGACTACGATATAGATCATTTTGCCAACGATCTATTCGAGCTATGGGGCATAGGGAAAAAGGATACTGAAAATGGTTTGCTGATCCTCGTGTCGGCCGACGACCGCCGCTATGTGGCGCGTACAGGTCGCGGGCTCGGTGGAGTGCTTCCCGACGTGGTGTGCGGACGGATTCTGCGCAATGAAGCCGCTCCGCGGTTCCGCGAAGGGGACTACGATGGAGGGGTGATTGCGGCAGCCAGGCTGATGGGGGATGCGATCACCAATCCGACGGCGGCTGAAGAGATACGTTCGAAATATTCGAATGATGCTGATGCGGGCGAGGATGAAGATCTGTTTTCATTCATCCTCTGGTGTGGCGCGATAGCCGGTGCAGGGTCGCTTGTGTGGGTGATCTGGATCATCGTGGCTTCGCGCGGCAAGAGCGATCAGGAGCGCTACCGGCAGTTGAACACGGCAAAGCCGGTGGTGATGTTTCTCTCTTTCATGGGGTTGGGGTTGCCCGTTCCGGCGTTGCTGCTCTGCCTGTGGAAGATGAAACGTCTGCGCGACCATGGCCGTCGGTGTCCAAATTGCGACAATCCGATGCATAAGCTTGACGAGGCTACGGATAATAATTATCTGACTCCGGCTCAGGATCTTGAAGAGCGCTTGAATTCGGTGGACTATGACGTGTGGCTGTGTGACCGCTGCGGCGAAAAGGATGTGATCCCCTACGTGAACCGACAGTCGGCCTATACGGAGTGTAAGGTGTGTGGAGCGCGTACGTGTGCTATGTCGGGCAACAGGATTATTGCGCAGCCGACCACTCGATCGGAGGGACGCGGCGAGCGGATCTATGAGTGTAGGAATTGCAATCATAAATATGGTGTGCCTTACCGTATAGCCAAGCTTGCGGCGCCGGTGGTCATTCTGCCGGGCGGCGGCGGAGGTGGCGGTTTCGGTGGCGGTTTCGGTGGCGGCGGCAGTTTCGGCGGTGGCGGCACATCAGGCGGTGGTGCATCGGGCGGATGGTAGCCAAATCTCTCTTTGTGCTATATCATTTAAATCCAAACACTCTCTCAATTAATGATTTTTTAGTTATGACAGATTTTCTTCAAGAGTATCATCTATTAGGGCTGACCATCGGCCTGGCCACGTTTCTGATAATAGGGTTGTTTCACCCGGTGGTCATCAAGTGTCACTACTATTTCGGCACACGCTGCTGGTGGTGGTTTCTGATTCTCGGCATCGGGGCGCTCGCGGGGTCGATATTGACAGCCGATGTGGTGTGGTCGACGCTGTTGGGCGTGCTGTCGTTCAGTTCGTTCTGGACCATCGGAGAGGTGTTCGAACAGCAGAAACGAGTGGATCGCGGCTGGTTTCCCGCCAATCCGCGCCATAAGAAGCCGGAACAACGCTTTTCGGAAAATAAGTAAGTATTCAAAATTAAACAGTTTCTAAGAGATTCATTTATCTTTTATACTATCTGCGGCTTCTTTTTTGAATTTTTTGGCTTGTCGTTCAGTTGTATAGCTTGCTATGCTCCTTCTCTCCGCACCAAAATCTTCTAAAAAATAAGCTCGCACATAGTATAAAGAATTATGAACACTTACTTATTAATATATATTTCATCCTTCGGGTGCGGCAATCGGGGTCAGATGCCGAGGAGATCACGGGCAATGTCGAGGGCGGCGATGATCCGGCGGGGTGCGACCTCATGGTTGATTTCCACTTCGCCCGGCGCTCTGAGAAGAGTGAATATGATNTGGTCNGGGTCGGCNTTTTTCTTGTCGTGGCGCATATAGCTNATCAGNGTTTCGTAGTCGCGGCAAGAGATCGGGGGGGTGGGAAAATACTCTTTGATGTAGGCGGACACGAGGTTGAGAGTCGCAGAGCTGAATCCTAAAATGGTGTGGGATAGCACGAGGTCGACCACGAGTCCGAACGCAACGGCTATGCCGTGGGCCACGGGGCTATTGCGCTCCATGGCGAGTGCTTCGATGGCGTGGGCTGCCGTGTGGCCCAGGTTGAGCGCTTTTCGGATTCCCTTTTCAAAGGGGTCGATGGCCACGATGCGCTCCTTGACTTTGACACTCTCTTCAAGCAAGCTTTGGAGCTGCTCGAAATCGGGGTTGTCGAGGTTGAAACTGATGGCGCGTGTGAGGGCTTCGTTGCTTTCAAGGAGCGAATGTTTCAGCAATTCGGCGTAGCCCGAACATAGCTCGATGTGGGGCAGGGTGCGGAAGCAATCGGAGGATATAATGACGGCGTCGGCCGGGGCAAACGCGCCTATTTCGTTTTTGAGATGATTGAAATTGATCCCGGTCTTTCCGCCTACGGCGGCATCGACGGCTGAGAGAAGTGTGGTGGGGATATTGACGAATGGGACTCCTCGCTTGAATGTTGCGGCAGCGAATCCGCCTAAATCGGTGATCATACCGCCGCCGATGTTGACAATCAGTGAGCTGCGGGTGGCTTTGCCGTCGGAAAGAGCCGTCCAGATGCGTGTCAGTGACGAGAGGGATTTGTTGTCGTCGCCCGCATCGATGGTGATGAGGGAAGCGCTGTCGGAGGAAAGATTGCATTTTTCGAGCAGTGGCCCGGCGACCAGTCGGGAGGTGTTGCTGTCGGCTATGATGAATATTGCTGTCGGTTTGCAGTCGGCTATGACGCGGCTGAGTTGGGCGGCGGGCCGGGGTGAGAATATGATCTGTGAAATTTTTTCGGTCATGACGGTCAGTTGGCGTTGTTGAGAGTGGTCAGAAACTCGTAAATGAGCAGCGGGAGCGCGTCGGCAAATTCCTGCATGGAATCAAAGACAATGTCGGCACCGGCATCCCACAGCTCGTCGGGCGATATCGGGCCGGTGTTAACCCCGATGGTGAACGCTTTGGACCGGTGTCCGGCTTCAACGCCGAGGGGGGCGTTTTCGATCACGATGCTCTCCCAGGGGTGGACGCCTGCCAGTGACATCGCAGCCAGATATGGTTCGGGATCCGGCTTTCCGTGGGTGACATCGGGTCCTGTGATGATAAGATCGGAGGAGAAGGCGCCGGGATAGTCGGCGTTGAGTCGGTCGATGAGCGAGCGCTGTCCGGAGCCGGTGACGAGCACTCGCTTGGTGCCCACCGATTTGAGAAAGTCAAGCATCTGTGCCGCTCCCGGCATCGGGCTGACCGCGGGCATTGCGGCGAATAGTTCGGTCTTGCGGGTGTAGAGGCGTTTTACTTGCTCGTCGGAGGCGTCATGGCCAAACGCGCGGTTGAAGAGGATGTTGATAGTGGCTTTTCCCGTGCGTCCTTCGTGGCGAAAAAATTCTTCGTAGGGCAGATCTACGCCGATCTCGGCCATCATTGTCTGCCAGGCGCGGGCGTGGGAAGGCATTGAATCGTATAGTGTGCCGTCCATGTCGATCAGGGCGGCTCGCGGGATCATCTGTATGTAGCTGTTTTGACGCAGATAGCGTAGCACGGCTTGTTTCATAGTCATTGTTGCTGTTTTTTCTTTTTCTTTTTGTCGGCAGGGTCGGCGGCAGGTTGTTCGCCCGGGGCGATATAGCCTTCGGGGGCTTCAATCAATCCTTCTTTAATGAATACGGCTGAATCGGCCGGAGAGAGCTCGTCGTCGTCGGGCGTTCGGTCGGTGTCGGTGTGGCGTTTCGATGATAGCTGCTGCATCTTCAATCCTTTAGCACCGGCCGAGCGCAGGCCGCGTCGGAACGAATTGCCAATCTCGCGGATCAGATTGACGCGGATCGAGTCGGTGAGATGGCGCGATGTGGCGGCAGTCTTTTCATTGATGCGCGAACGTCCTGGGCGAATCTTCATCTTGTCGGGAGTGCCCTTGATGTTTATTCCGAATTTAAATGGGATGGGCGATTTCAACACGGCCACGTGATAGTCGAGGTTGAAGTTCATGTCGTTGTTGCCCACCACTCCGAGTCGGTAGCGGTCAATGTCGAAGATCACCGGGTAGAGGTCGAGCCAACCGTCGTGGACTGTCACTTCGACATCCATGCGGTCGATCATGTTTCGCTTTTTGTTTTTGAAGAGCATCCATTTGGCCACGGTGCGGAATGTCTCTGAGTCGAGGAGCACGAGGTCTTTTCCGGAGAGTCGCAGGGCCATATCGAGTGTGTTGAAGCGGATGTTCATCAGCGAATCGAGTTCGGTGGTGAGGGCGAGCTGAGCGTCGACTATCCCTTCGACCTCGCGGAGCATCGGCATCAGCGAGTCGATGTGGGGCATCTGCTGCAAAAGCTGTTTCAGATCGAGATGGCGTAGATTTATTCCGGCGGCGAAACGCAGGTCGGCGGCGGTGGGTGCGGAGTAGAGGGCGGTCATGTCAACCTGGCCCATGTCGGTCAGCGCGTGGAGGCGATCGAGCGCGATCGCGCCGTCGTAGATGCTCGTGGTGCCGGTGAAGTCTTTGAACAGTAGGTCGTTGTAGAGAAGTCGATCGGCGTGGATGTTAAGCTCGGCCTTGACGTTGGAGGGGATGAGCAAAGGAGCTTCGGCGGTTTCGTCGGGTGTGGGCGATGATGGTGTGATCGTCTGNGCCAGCTCGACATTGCCGTCGGCTATGAGATCCATGCGGACATCGTCGCCGCGTGTGGANTCGGCTGCGCCGCGCATCAGTGTGGCCGTCAGGTCGTTGACATCGATTATGTCCGATGCGATGTTGAAGGCTATTTCGATCGGTTGGTGGCGGCGAGAGGTGAGCGCCCGGCGTATATTGCGTATGGAGCCTGAGATGTTGAAGTCGCTTTGNCCGGCGCGTATGGCGGCATTGTGAATGACCACTGAATCGGTGGAAAAGGTCATGCTGAGGTCTGAAAGCGATGTGCGTGTCGGGAAGAGGGGGGNGAAAAGGCCTCCGCGTTCGGCCTTGAGAGATCCTGACACTTGCCATAGCTTTAGCCATGAAGCGAGCGAATTGTCCACTTTCATGTCGATGTTGAGCTTGCCGTCNGATTGGTCNGAGNTGTGATTGCGTCGTGATTGACGGCGAGCCAGCGAGATGAGCGAGTCGGTCGACAGGTCGGGGTGGATCGCGGCAAGAGAATCAACNCTGGTCTGCATCTTGGCGCTTAATGGGCGCCGNGCGCGCGGATGGAGCGTCAGCGAGGCTTTTGCGCNCATTATTCCTCCGGCCAGGTCGGGTGTTCGTCCGCCCATGCGTTGAGCTTCGATGTCGATGGAGAGTAGCGGGCTCCGGGCTTCGCTGTTGTAGCGGGTCAGGACGGCACGCAGCGTTGCGTCGCGCAGGCGCAGATCGGTGGTGCCGCTGTCGGCGAGGAGCGTNAGNCGACCGGCGCGCAGAGTGGCCCCGATAGGGTTGATCTGNGATGTGTCGGCCGAAGTGGCCGTGTTTCGCATGCCGACGTTGAGCGACAGTCTGCTTCCTGTCAGGTTGATGCCGGGGGCATTGACCGTGGCGGTGTCGATGGTTAGGGAAGAGGTCAGAAGCGAGTCGATCAGATGATCGCCTACCGATCGGCGCGACGAGGTGCCGAGGGAGAGCTGTGCTTTATTTATAGAGGCATCCATTGATCCATCGCGCATGGCGGTGTGGAATCCGGTGAGTGTCANCTCGCCGTCGATATTGGCATGATAGAAGTTCTTGGGTGTGAGATCAGACAGACGCAGGCGCGCCCGGGCATTTCCTTTCAGAGTGCCGCTAAGTGTCATCGGAAGGCGGTCGAGAAGCTTTGAGGGGAGCGCGTCGAGGGTGAGCGATCCGTTGAAGCGGGCATCGATGCGGGGATCGGAGATGGGGTGGGTGACTGTGNCCTTTAGTTCACATTCGGCGGCGCGTCCCGATGTAGCCAGGCGTCGGATGTCGATGGTGGAGCGGTCGAGGTCGTCGCCACACACGGAGGCNGTCATGTCGAGGTCGAGATAGTGGAGGTTGAGATCTTCATATTTCAGACGTGTTGCCGAGGCGCGCAGAGATCCGTCGACCGAGGGGAGGCTGTCGATTCCGATTCGGTATGGGCGCGTGAGTCGGGCATCGAGGGTCAGCGATATGTCTGTGTCGAGTCCTTTGATTGNCTGTGTGAGCTTTTCGGGGGCATATTCTATCAGCTTGCCCAGNNGGCATTGACCTATGGCGATCGATAGAGAGTCGACCGTAAGCGTGTCGGCCAGGTTGAGCTGAGATGAGAAATTCACCGGGATATTGATAATGGTGAAAGTGAAGTCACGCAGTCCGATGCGCTGAGGGNGNCTAAGATCCCAGTCGACCGACCCATCGAGGGCAAATGGCACTGAGGGTATTTTCAGGTCNGCNAGCTCAGCCGAAGTGGTCCCGCTCATTCCGATGGTGTAGGCGGGGGCGTCGGTTCCGCCCAGCTTGGTGCGCGAGAGTGTGAGAGTCAGGTCGATGCTGTCCTTGGGGATGCGGAAGNGAATAGGCATCATGCCGCCTATTTCAAAGCGGTTGATGGATATGCGCGGTATCTCGANCGGTTCGGTCGAGGGTTCGGAGGGNGGGANGATNTTGAAATTGTTGATGGAGTCGTTGACCACGATCAGATTGACCTTCGGATTGAGAAATTCGACATCATAGAGGTCGATCTCGTTTTTGAGCAGNTTGAGGATGTGTATTCCACCGGAAAACTTTTCGAGCGAGAGGAGCGAATCNGCATCGGCCGGAAGGGTTGCGCGCGTTTCGGCCGGAAGAGATCTGAGGCTGTGGCTCACCACGTTNAGCTTNCTNACATCGAGGTTGAATCGCGGGAATGTTGACCAGAAAGTCAGTTCGACGCGCTCCACGTGAATGTCGGCATCGAGAAACTCTCCCGCATAGCGGTTGACCAGTCCGGTGAGTCGCTCNGGAGTGAGATAGAATAGTATCAGCGATATGGCTGCAATGATCAGAAGAATCAGTGTGGTGACGGTCCATAGNCTGATTTTCAGGATCTTTCGCCATGTCGACTTCTTGCGGGGTTGCGAAGTGTCGGGGGTGGAATTGTCTGTCTCGTTGTCGGTCATCGTATGTCAGTCTTTAGGTGGGCGCGCTGTTATGTGGAAGCACGGTTGCTTTTTTTCGTATTTGACCCATATTTTNTCTTCCTGGCGCATTGCGTAGAGCACTTCGGCCAGCANCTCTTTCAGTTGTGCCATGGATCGCGGGCATGACGCTCCGAAACAGGCGAAGTTGGAATAGCTTATGTCGAAAGTGGTGGCGAGCTGATGGACCGAGGNGTCGATGGCNTTTTTGTTTTTGCGTNGGAGCAGAGCGACGTTTTCGGGCGTACGGAGCACACTGGTCACCTTGATGCGATAGTCGCCGCCACCACGTGCGGCCAGCGAATCGTTGAATCGCCTGCCTATCTCATGGAGCATCGCGGCGGCGCGTGGCACGAGGTAGGGGCGGGAGTAGGTGAGGGGNTCGACATAGAAATCGGCGCAGGGAGTCACCTTTTCNAGCGCCCGGCCNGGATGCCAGTGGGAGCGGGTGTCGGTCAGTGGCGCTATCCCTATCTTTTCGGCATCGGCCCATTGGACATAGTTGCTGTCGTTGAACACCGCTGCGAGGTTTCCCACGGGGTTGGTGTTGAGTCTCACCACCGGTTCGGGATATTCCTGAAGCGGGCGGTCAAAGCCTTTAGNGGAATCGACATCGAGGCGGAGATCTTCGAGNGTGATGATGCGGCGTAGAGTATCGGAGGACTGACTGCTGTTTTCGGAGCCCGACGAGCATCCCAGCGCGACGACGAGCAGTAGCAAAAGAGCGTGGATCGGAAATCTCATATTGACAANATCAGGCTGCTAAGATTCAATTTCGAGGCATCCCTGGAGCAGTATGTCCAACGAGTTGACCATAGCTTCGGCTTTCTCCTTGGGGAGGGTGTCGAGCCATTCGCTGTGGGCATTGACAAGGCGGGCATAGTCCGATTCGATATTGCCTGCCACTGTTTTATAGTCGCTGTAGATCTCCGGATATGTTTCTTTCATCTCGTTGAGAATTTCAGGGTCGATTGACGATAAGGAGAAATGATCCATAAATTTGCGGAATGTGTAGGAGGGATTGCCCTGAGAGGTGCTGACGCCGGATGATATCGCTTTGGTGTCGGCCTGGAGCATTTTGCGGGTGGAGATGTTGATCTGGTCGATTGTCGTGGCGTTAAACAGGCTTAAATATGACCCGGGACCGGATTCGAGAGCCGCGCGATAGTAGGCCAAATTGGCCACGTTGTTTTGAAAGATAGAGAGTTGCACTCCAAATTCAAGAAATTTCTGACGGGCTTCAAGCGTAGGCATTATTTCGAGCAGCTGGCCCATTATTGCCAGTGAGCTATAGTCGGAAAAAGCACAAAGAGCAAAGGCTCCGGCTGCCATGCCGGCATTGGTCTGGTTATAGTCGGGGACGCTTCCGATATATTTCTCAATGGCTTGACGGGCACGGGCGAGCTTGTCGGAGAGCGGTTTATTGGCGTAGGCGGGAAATTTGGAGGCGATCAGCTTGTTGAGACCATCTGAGGTGATGGATCCGGCGCGGTCTATTTCCGTAGCGAGTGTGTTGATGTCGGTAATTTTTGTTGACTGACGATTCTCTATAAGCTCTATAAGCTTTTTAGGGGTCATAGAGGCGGCGGTTTTCGTTTTGGCATGACGTTTTCCTGAGGGTTTGGCGGCATCAAGCCCCGACGGATAAGCGAAAATCAGAGCTATAAGCATTATGACCGAGAGAATTTTTTTCATATTGTGCAAATTAATGTGATGAATACAATATGCAAAGATAACGATTTATCGCCAAAAAACAGTTTCTTAAATGATTAAATGATTAATTTTCGAGAGTTCATCATCGACCGTTGGAGGGATGGCTTTAGCCGTCTCTTTTGGTGGTTAACGGGGGATGGGTGTTTGTTGTGATAAGTTGTTGGTTAGCTGACGGATAAATCCGTTGCTTCCGGGTTGGTGGGGTGTATGGATCGGCCGAGCACGGCCGATGGACCTGACGAACGGCTGGTGGTGTTTGGGTGGTCCTATGGGGTGTAATGCGGGTAGAGTGTTTGTGGTGTTAAGTTGTTGGATTGGTGTTGATTAGCTGGCGGATTAAGTCGTCGCACCGGGGTGAGCCGGGGTGGGTGGCTGTTGGTTTCGGGTGGGTTGCTGTTTTGCTTGCCGGGGTTGTTTTCGGCTTGCAAAGGTTTTTCTAAAATGAGTGAAAATCATCTGCATATAAATTTAAACAGTTTCTAAGGTGGGTCTAATGGCGGAGGGTGGGGTGTAGTGTGGAGATTTTTTCTTAACTTTGTCGCTGAAAAAAACAGTGTTTTTAAGATATGAGCAATAATCAGTTTGAAATGGTGGCCAAAACCTTCCAGGGACTGGAGGATGTGCTGGCCGAGGAGCTTCGCAATCTGGGAGCCGTGAATGTTGAACCGGGACGACGAATGGTGTCGTTTGAGGGTGACCTTGCAATGCTTTATAAGGCCAATTTCTGCTGCCGCACGGCGCTGCGTATCCTGAAGCCGATCTATAAGTTTACGGCTGCCGATCCTGATGAGCTCTATTCGATGATCAAGGAATATGATTGGAACAGAGTGCTTTCGCTCGACAAGACGTTTGCTATTGACACTACGGTCAATTCCGACGAGTTCAGCCATTCGCGCTATGTGACTTATCGCGTGAAGGATGGAATAGTGGACTGGTTTAAGGATCATTTCGGCCCGGAGAGTCGTCCGCGAGTCAGATTGCAGGATGCGGATGTGCTGATCAATGTTCATATAGCCGGCGAGCGCGTGACCGTTTCGCTCGATTCGTCGGGCGAGTCGCTTCACAAGCGTGGCTATCGTGTGGCTCAGACGGAGGCACCGATCAATGAAGTGCTTGCTGCCGGTATAATATTGAAAACGGGATGGCGCGGCGACTGTCCGTTTGTAGATCCGATGTGTGGGTCGGGCACTTTTCTCATCGAAGCGGCGCTGATCGGCGCCGGTATCAATCCGGGGGTCTATCGCCGTCGTTTCGCTTTCGAGGCGTGGCCCGATTTTGATGCGGATCTCTTTGATGAGATCTACAACGATGAGTCGGCCGAGCGTCCGCTCAATCATAAGATCTATGGAGGCGATATCTCGCCGAAGGCATTTGCCATAGCGGAGCAGAATATCAAGAGCGCGGGCGTTGCCAAATATATTGATTTGAAACTGAAACCGCTGTCGCAATGGGATGAGGCCCCTGCGGAGGGGGTTCTTGTGACTAATCCTCCCTACGGTGAGCGAATCAGCTCCGAGGATATGGATGGTCTTTACAGCATGATCGGCACTAAGCTGAAGCATGTGTTCAAGGGTTATCATGCATGGATCATCGGCTATCGTGAGGAATATTTCCGCAAGATCGGGCTGAGCCCCTCGGTGAAGCTTCCGCTCTATAATGGATCGCTTGAGTGTGAACTGCGCGAATATGTGATTTTTGAGGGTGACTATAAGAGTTTCCGTCAGTCGGGCGGCAAGATTCATCATGGCGAACAGGTGGTGGCATCGCGGCAGAAGTCGGGCCGGCGGGAGTCGGACCGTGAGTGGCGTGAGGCGGCCCGCAAGTCGGGGTTCGGCGGAAAGAAGGGCAGCATGGCTGAAACGGGCCGTGATCGCCGCGGGCCAAAACGTCAGGGTTGGAAGCGCGACGAAAACACCCGCTATGGTTTCGATCAAGCAGAGCCGATGTCGGAAAATCCGCTGGCACAGCGCCGCAATGAGCATGCTCTGAAGGGTATAGTCGGTAAGGCTCCGACGCTTCCTCGTTCAAGCGAGCCAATGATCCGTCCGCGTCGCGGCTGGAAAAAGGATGGCGGCGCAGAGTAAGTGGGCCGAACCGTAAAAATAGGGATGATCGTCTGACCGTACGGACGATCATCTTTTTTTATCGCAGTATGGGGGGAGCTATTCGTCGATGGTATAGTTCAGGAAGCGGATCAGCGGGTCGAGGATGTGGAACAGCTCGGCGGAGCGTTCGGGCCATGCAGGGTCGAGATAGAATTGGCGCGTGCAGGGGTGGAATTTGCCGTAGTTGGTCATTCTGAGATATTCGCGCTGAGGGTGGTTGCGGTCCCAGCCTTTGGGGATGGTCTTGAGCCGGTTGACGCACCATCCGGGGAATTGGTCGATGAGTCGCGGCTCGTTGACGATCTCTTCCCATTCTTCGATATTGTCGACGATGGCGTGGCGCATCTTGCGAAGCAGTTCGGCCGATGGACACCACAGTCCGCCATAGAGTCCCTGGTCGTAGAATTGGGCGTTTCCGATCTCTATATAGAAGCCTGCGTAGGGGCTTTTGCGTCCGCCGCGTGCAATGGATGCTGAGAAAAATGTTTTGTAGGGAGTCTTGTCTTTAGAGAATCGAGTGTCGCGGTAGATGCGGTAGGCCGATGAGCGAGCGGTCTGCGAGGCCAGATCGGGATCCCACTGCGACATGTTTGAGATCAGACGGTCAATATCTTCGAGCCAAAGAGCGCGAAGTGTTTCGTATTCGCTGCGGTGTTGTTCAAACCATTCGCGGTTGTTGTTGGCGCTCAGCGAATCGAGAAAATTGTAGAGCGATTTGATGTAGTAAGACATTGTAAATTAGATGTAAGATATAAGAAATTGTTTAAGAGTAAACACGCTCTAATGGTCGACGAATATAGGATGTCAGATGTCCTCCCATTCGACGTCTTCTATGCGTGTTTCGGAGGCTTCAATGTGGGTGTGGGTGGTGGAGGATCCATCGGTTGTCGTTTCATCGATGGTGACGGTCACTTCATCGTAGTCAACGTACTCACCCTCGTCGGGTGTGATTTTCTTATCGTGTTGGGCTCGTTGCCATCCGCCTTTGCGCGAGGATTGCTTTTGGTCGGGTGTGGCTTGGGATTGCGGTCCTGTCGCTCCGGCGGCGCGAGCAAACTGTTCGAACATGCTGCCGGCATTTTTGCGCAGTTTGCGCATGATCCACCATCGGAGGAGTTTAGGAATGATCCAGATGCAAAAAATAATTACGAGAATAATCCACATGACCGGATAGCGGGTAGTTTCTTAAAGATCCTTTGTGTTGAAATCATTTAAATTCAACCACTCTCTTAGATGTTGACTTTCTTTTCGCCGTCGATGATCACTTCGAAGTGGATCATCGAGAGGATAATGTAGGCGAATATGGTCCACATGAATCCTGTGATTCCGAAGAATATTACCAGCAGAATTGCTGCAAGAATGATCGCGTAGCGCTTGATGTTTTCGATAAGGGAGAAGTTTTTAAACTTGAGCGAAAACATGCGCATGTTGCTCACCATCATCAGCGACATGCCGATCACGAGAACAGCCATAACCCAGTTTTGAGGGTAGCCCTCGGTGAGGAACCATTCGGAGAGTCCGATCCAGAATATGGCACCGGCGGGAATGGGGAGTCCGATGAAGGATGTGGTCTGGCGGGTGTCGATATTGAAACGTGCGAGGCGGAGAGCTCCCATCACGGGGATTGCCAGCACGGCGAGTGCCCAGGGGTCGAATGTGTTTTGGTTGGCGAAGTTGACAATGTTGAAGAGCAACATCGAGGGAGCCACGCCGAAGCTTACGAGATCGGAGAGCGAGTCGAGCTCCTTGCCCAAGTTGGAGTAGGCTTTGAGCAGGCGAGCCACGGCCCCGTCGAGAAAGTCGAAAATAGCGGCTGCGCCTATGCAGATATAGGCTATATGGTAACCTTTCAGCGATCCGAAATCATAATTGAATCGGAAGGCAAATATTATGGCCATCACTCCGGAGATGAGGTTGAGACAGGTGATGGAGTTGGGTATGTTTTTTTTAATTGCTGAAAACATTGTGAGCGTTGTGAGGATGAAAGATGTTGATTTATTTCGTTGGCGCAAGACGACCGACTTCGGTGATGCCACCAACGGTTTTGTCGCCTATTTTCACGAATATCTCGGTGTCGAGCGGGAGGTAAATGTCAACGCGCGAACCGAATTTGATGAATCCCATGTGGTCCTCTATAGAGCATTTTTCGCCCGGTTCGGCATAGGTGACTATTCGTCGGGCAACAGCGCCGGCCACCTGTCGCACGAGGATGTCCTGTCCGTTTTCGGCCCGGATCACTACGGTGCTCCGTTCGTTTTCGGTGCTTGACTTTGGGAGGTAGGCCGACATGAATCGGCCGCTGTGGTGGCGCACGAGTTCAACGGTGCCGTCGACCGGAAACCAGTTGGCGTGGACGTTGAATACGCTCATAAACACCGATAGCTGAATGACATCGCGCTTGAGATATTCGCTTTCAAAGGTCTTTTCGAGCGCAACGACGGTGCCATCGACCGAAGAGACCACGACGCGGTCGCGGTTGCCCCGGAAGTTGCGGTGGGGAGAGCGGAAAAAGTTGAGGACGAGAAGGAAAAGGATAGCGGATACGCCTGTGAAGATTGCAGGGATGAGTCGCTGCCCGATAAACATCCAGGCAAGCAGACAGATCACTGTTAGCATGGCAAAGAGTATCACCAGTATGTTGGTCCCTTCTCTATGAATTTTCATTGTTTTCTTTGTCGGTATTGGGTTATACGGATTGCAAAGATAATAAATTTTTTCAGAATCAAGTTGTTAGAATCTGTTTAAATTTATGTTGGAAGCTTTATGTCGGGCTATGAGCTTACAAACAGTTAAATTTATGTAGGAAATTTATTATCAGTCAAATATGCCATGATTTCAGGAATCTTTTTGGCGCTTTTTGCGTGATTCATCCAAAAAACATCTCAAAATCATTGGCACATAAGTCCAAACACTCTCTTGTTTTTTTACTCCATCAGCTTGCGATAGCGTCGGCGCGGGGGCTCTTTTCCTCCGTTTTTAGCTTTCTTGTAGTCTTCATAGTCGGAGTAGGAGCCTTCGTAGAACACTACGTTGCCGTCGCCCTCAAAGGATAGGATGTGGGTGCAGATGCGGTCGAGAAACCAGCGGTCGTGGCTCACTACTACGGCACATCCGGCGAAGTCGTCGAGGCCTTCTTCGAGAGCGCGGAGGGTGTTGACGTCGATATCGTTGGTCGGTTCGTCGAGAAGCAGTACGTTGCCTTCTTCTTTGAGCGCCATGGCAAGGTGAAGGCGGTTGCGTTCGCCGCCCGAGAGTACTCCGATTTTCTTTTCCTGATCGGCTCCCGAGAAGTTGAATTTCGACAGGTAGGCGCGGGCGTTGACGTCGCGTCCGCCCATTCGGAAGCTTTCCACGCCTTGCGAGATCACTTCGTAGACCGATTTGTCGGGCAGTAGATCGTGGTGGGTCTGGTCAACGTAGGCGATCTTGACAGTTTCGCCCACGTCAAATGTGCCGGCATCGGGTTCCATCTGCTTCATGATCAGGCGGAACAGAGTGGTTTTGCCGGCTCCGTTGGGGCCTATTACACCGACAATGCCGTTGGGCGGGAGCATGAAGTTGAGATCCTTGAAGAGCTGTTTGTTGCCGAACGCTTTTGAAAGGCCGGACGCTTCGATCACTTTTTGGCCGAGACGCGGACCGTTGGGGATGAATATTTCAAGACGCTCTTCGCGCTGGCGCTGGTCTTCGTTGAGAAGGCGGTCGTAGCTCGACAGACGGGCTTTGCCTTTGGCCTGTCGGGCTTTAGGAGCCATGCGCACCCATTCGAGCTCGCGTTCGAGTGTTTTGCGGCGTTTGCTGGCCTGTTTTTCTTCCTGAGCCATGCGTTTGGTCTTCTGGTCGAGCCATGAAGAGTAGTTTCCTTTCCATGGAATGCCCTCGCCGCGGTCAAGTTCGAGGATCCATCCTGCCACGTGGTCAAGGAAGTAGCGGTCGTGAGTGATGGCGATCACCGTGCCGGGATATTGCTGAAGATGCTGTTCGAGCCAGTCGATGGATTCGGCGTCGAGGTGGTTGGTCGGTTCGTCGAGCAGCAATACGTCGGGCTGCTGAAGGAGCAGACGGCAGAGCGCCACACGGCGGCGTTCGCCTCCGGAAAGAGTGGCCACTTTCTGATCGTCGGGCGGACACTGGAGGGCATCCATAGCGCGCTCAAGTTTGCTGTCGATATTCCAGGCATCTGCAGCGTCGAGAGCGTCTTGCAGCTCGGCTTGGCGAGCGATGAGGGCGTCCATCTTGTCGGGGTCGTCGAGCACGTCGGGGTCGGCAAACGATTCGTTGACGCGGTCAAATTCGGCCAGCAGGTCCATGACCGGCTGCACGCCCTCGCGCACACATTCGATCACCGTCTTTTCCGGGTCGAGTTTAGGCTCCTGTTCGAGATAGCCCACTGTGTAGCCAGGGGAAAACACTACTTCGCCCTGGAAGTCCTTGTCAATGCCGGCGATGATTTTCAGGAGGGAGGATTTACCTGATCCGTTCAAGCCTATGATGCCAATCTTGGCTCCATAGAAAAAGGAGAGGTAGATGTTTTTCAACACTTGTTTCTGGGGAGGGTAGGTCTTTGAAACGCCTACCATCGAGAATATGATTTTTTTATCGTCGGCCATAGTGGTTATGATGTTTGATGAGTTCCTGATCCCCTTGCTGCCATGGAGTGGAGCGGGGGTGGATGTGATGTCGAAGTAATGTAGTGTGGGGGTGGGGTTATTTCTTTCGGGGGGCGTAGCGCACGGGGTAGTCACAGCGTATGCGTCCGCCGGCAATGTCGGCGAGCTTGCCTTTGATCAGCTGCTTGCGTATGGGGGAAATGTGGTCGATATACATTTTCCCTTCAAGGTGGTCGCACTCGTGCTGAACTATTCGCGCCAGAAATCCGGAGATCTCTTCTTCATGAGGCTGGAAGTCTTCGTCGAGCCAGCGAAGGCGGATGTGTTCCACTCGCTTGACTTTTTCGGAAAGTCCGGGAAGACTCAGGCAGCCTTCGTAGCGAGTTTCGGTCTGGTCGCCGAGAATTTCTATTTCGGGGTTGATCAGAGTGAGCTTGCGTCCTTTACATTCTTCGAAAGAGTCGCCCACGGGATCAGCATCGATCACCACGATTCGATCGTTGCGCCCGATCTGAGGGGCGGCAAGTCCGACCCCCTCGCTGGCATACATGGTTTCATACATGTCGGCGATCAGTTGGCGGAGGTCTTTATAGTCGGCGGTGACGGTGTCCGAGACCTTTCGGAGCACGGGGTGGCCGTAGAGATATACCGGTAGAGTCATAGCGGGTTGTTGTATTGATTGCTTTGAAGATAGTCGTTTAGGATTATGGTGGCGGCCATCCGGTCGACGGTGGCTTTGTCGCGGCGCTGCATTTTTTTCATTCCCATTTCGAGCATAGATCGGTGGGCTATGACGGAGGTGAAGCGCTCGTCGTAGAATTTGACCGGTATGTCGGGGATGGCTTTGCTGAGGCGGCCGATACCGGGTCGGATATAGTTCATGGATTCTGAAAATTCGCCATGAACATCGCGCGGGAGCCCCACGATGATCTCATCGACGCTTTCGCGGGCCGTGTAGGTTTTGACGAAATCGATCAGCTGCGACGTGGCCACGGTGGTCAGACCGTTGGCAACGATGCGCATGGGGTCGGTCACGGCAATGCCACATCGCCGGCGCCCATAGTCAATGGCCATCAGTCGACCCATCAGAGGGTGTCGTCGAAGGTCATTTCCTCGAATCCGTCTGCGTCAAATTCGTCGGCATTGAATTCGTCGGAACCATAAAAATCGTCGTCGATGTCGGCGGCAGCCACGGCAGCGGCTTTAGCGTCGATCTTGGCGTCGAATTCGTCGATGTCTACAAACTGAGGAGGCGCCTGGCCCATCGAGAGGGAGCATATAGGGTCCTGGAGTGATTTTCCGGGCTGTGTGCGCTTGAGCTCGATGAAGAAGGAGCGGTCTGTCAGATAATCAAACACGAAGATCATGCGCTGGCCTTCATCTTCGAGGTAGTCGCTCAGGATACATTCATCCATCAGGTATACTTCCTGCGAAGCATCTCCACCCATATCTTCAAGGGTGATTTCTTTATCTTTTTCCCATCCGTCCTCGCATAGGAAAAAGGAGTTCATTTGACCTTTGTCGTAGCCAACGCTGTCGCAGATGGCGTTGCGGAGCGTCAGGAATGTGGCGTCGGCGTCGATATCTATTTCCCGACGGAAATTGTCGACTTCGTCGGAGACTAAACGGAATTTATAGACCATAAACAGTGAGTTCTTTTTTTATTTCATTGCGAAATTAGCAATTTGCCTTGTAAAGTCGCAAATCTTTTTCAAATTTTTTTCTACGGTTCCCGTCAAAAGCAAGGATGCAACCGGCATTAAGGCGGCTGCATCCTTGTGTGGGTATGTAGGGCTGTTATTTTATAACGCCATGTTTTTTGAATACTTTTTCGATTTTTTCAAGTGCGGTGGTCACCTGCTCTTTGGTGTGAGTGGCCATGAGCGAGAAGCGGATGAGGGTGTCCTGAGGAGCCACGGCGGGCGAAACCACGGGGTTTACGAAGATGCCTTCGTCGAGCAGATCGCGTGTGACGGCGAATGTCTTGAAGTTGTCGCGGATGTAGAGCGGGATGATAGGCGTTGACGTGTGGCCGATTTCGGCACCCATCTTGCGGAATCCGTCGAGGGCGTAGTTTGTAACGTCCCAGAGTGCTTGCTGGCGTTCGGGCTCTTTCTCCATGATGTCGATTGCCGCGAGGGCAGCTGCCGTCGAGGCGGGTGTGATCGAGGCGGTGAAGATGTAAGAGCGCGAGTGGTGGCGCAGATAGTTGGTGATCTCTTTGTCGGTGGCTATGAATCCGCCGAGCGATGCGAATGATTTGGAGAATGTGCCCATGATGAGGTCGACATCCTTGGCTACGCCCTGATCGTGGCACACGCCGCGGCCGCCGGGGCCGAACACTCCGATGCCGTGGGCTTCGTCGACCATCACTGAGGCGTTGTATTTCTTGGCCAGCTCAGTGATTGTCTTGACGTCGGCCACGTCGCCTTCCATCGAAAAGACGCTGTCGGTGACAATGAGCTTCACTTTGTCGGGGTCGCATTTCTGCAACTGTTTTTCGAGTGAGGCCATGTCGTTGTGTTTGTATTTGAGCGACTGGGAGAATGACAGACGGCGGCCTTCGATGATCGAGGCGTGGTCTTGCTCGTCCCAGAGAATGTAGTCTTCGCGTCCGGTAAGTGTTGAAACCACGCCTAAGTTGACTTCGAAGCCTGTGGAGTAGATCATTACGTCTTCTTTGCCGATATATTCGGCGATGCGTGCTTCAAGTTGCTTGTGGAGGTCGAGCGTGCCGTTGAGAAACGGTGAGCCGGCGCAACCTGTTCCGTATTTTCGTGTGGCGGCTATGGCTGCTTCCTTTATGCGGGGATCGTTGACCAGTCCGGTGTAGCAGTTGCTGCCGAACATCAACACCTTCTTGCCGTCGATGATTACTTCAGGATCCTGCTCGCTGGAGATCATGCGGAAATAAGGATAGACTCCCGCAGCTTTGAATTCCTGAGGGATTGTGTACTTTGCTAATTTTTCCTGTAATAACTTCATAGTTAAGTTCCTATATGTTTTTTAACTATCTGTTTCCGGCCCGCCCGACGAGTGTTGCCGATAAAACAGGCTGCAAATTTAATAATTTTTAGCGAAATTGCTCGAAAAAATATGAACTTTTTATCAATTTGATAATTGACATTGGGAATGTGTGTCATACAATATCATGGATCGTGATGCCGTTTGCAATAAAAAATGAAGAAATATGACGTTTGATAATTTCAGAGGCTATTTTCTGGCCGGCGTGGCTGCGGCTGCCTATGGCACTAATCCGGTGTTTGCTATTCCGCTCTATGAGCATGGAATGAATCCCAACTCGGTGTTGCTGTTTCGCTATCTGATCGGGCTTCCGCTATTGGCGATGGTGATGAGGGTTCGCAACCTCTCCTTTTCGCTCGGGCGCGACGAGCTGCCTAAGGTTGTGTTGCTGGGGTTGCTGATGGCTGTGTCGTCGCTCATGCTTTTTGAAAGCTATCAATATATGAATTCGGGGATAGCGTCGACGCTGCTGTTTGTTTATCCTATAATGGTGGCGGTGATGATGATATTCTTTTTTCACGAGAAATTCAAGATCTCCGTAGGGGTGTGTCTGGCGATCATGAGTGTCGGGCTTTCGATGCTGATGAATCCGCAGGGTAGCGACACGCTCAGCCTGACCGGTGTGCTTTTCGTGATGATTTCGGCGGCTTCCTATGCCGTATATATAATAATGGTGAACGTGTCGACTACGGTGAGAAATATTCCCACCACGAAGCTGCTTTTTTATGTGCTTCTCAGCGGCACATTCTTTTTTGTGTGTATGATTCCGCTCGGATCGGAATTGACATTGCCGGCCGAGTCGGCCGACTGGTGCTCGCTGGTTGCACTGGCCATCATCCCCACGGTATTGTCGCTTGCCTGCACTACCAGGGCGATCCAGCTGATCGGATCGACACCCACCGCCATATTCGGTGCGCTCGAACCGGTGTCGGCCGTTGTCTTGAGTGTTGTGGTTCTCGGTCAGACGATCACGGTCCGCGATGTTGTGGGGGGAGTTCTGATCGTAATCGCCACGACGATCGTGGTGGCCGACAATTCGGTGGATCGGATCATTCTCCATGTGCGCAAAATGTTTCCCCGCATCCGCCGTCGGTAAGCTCAAAATATTAAAAAAAAGAGCTGCAAGTTGTTGGCTTGCAGCTCTTTTTGCGGAAAGACAGGGATTCTTTCTCCGCTTCGCTCCGAAAGCGCTTCGCGGTTACGAACCCCCGGGTTCTCATCCCCCGCTTTCCTACGAAAAGAAGCTGCAAGTCGTTGACTTACAGCTTCTTATCTGCGGAAAGACAGGGATTCGAACCCTGGGTACCCGTAAGGGTACAACGGTTTTCGAGACCGTCCCGTTCGA
Source organism: Barnesiella sp. (assembly GCA_014801065.1). Lineage (GTDB taxonomy): Bacteria > Bacteroidota > Bacteroidia > Bacteroidales > Muribaculaceae > Paramuribaculum. Next base: position 33,678 of record JAAVEX010000011.1, on the reverse strand, counting down.
CCACTCCGGCATCTTTCCTTTTTTATGGTGCGATCGGTGGCTGTCCAATTAGAGGTGGCTGCCGATCGCCGGTTGTGGTTTCGTGGTGCAAAATTAATAATTCTTTTTGGGTTGGCAATTATTTTTCTGAAATTTTTTGCGATGTTGTTGCGTGTCGGGGTTGTGGGATCAATGGCCGGTGACGGCGATACGGCGTGCGGGGGTGGTCAGTTCATGTCCGTCTATTTCGATCGATGCGCGATAGATGTAGATACCGCGCGGCACACGTCGGCCTCCCATGTCTTGAAGATTCCACTGGATGGGAGTGGACAGGAACATGTCGCTCGGGCCGCTGACCATGGAGGTCCAGATGCGGTGGCCGGCCATGTTGTAGATGTCGAGTTTCACGGTGGCATTGGCTTCCGGGCGGTTGTGGGAAATGTAGAAGTTGGCATGGGTCGATGCGGGGTTTGCATCGGAATAGATGTCAAACACTTGCGGCAGTGCGCCCTGGCGCACGAAGAAGCTGATGTCGCGCGACGAAGAGTTGCCCGAAGTGTCCCACACGCGGAGCGTCAATGTGTGAGGGCCTTCCGAGATTTCGGATAGCGGGTAGGCTATGGTGCCTGAAGGCGAGCCGTCGGCTGACGGGGTATAGTAGAGAGCAACGTCGTTAAACGAGCGGTTATCGTCGAGCTTGATGAGCATCTGGTGACCGATTCCGGCCATGGAGAGGTTGATGCCGATATCGTCAGACACTCCGGCAATGAGCATCGGCTGTTCGTTGACGGTTTCGCCGTTGCTGAATGATGAGTGGTTGAGATAGGCATAGTCGATTGATGGCGCGATGGAGTCGGGGTCGGCGGTGGCATCGTAGCCATAGACATAGATATCGCGGCTCACACCTGAAGCTTCGCTGCCATCGGTGGCCGAGGCATACATGCTGACGGAAGCGGGGCGGAAGTTGTCGGCCACCTCCGAAGGCATTGAAACATCGATGGTGAAGCGGCCATCTTTGACGCTGCCACGTCCCGAAAAGAGTTTGGATCCCATTTCGTCGAAGTTGATTGCACGTCCGTCGGTTCCGTCGATTCGTATGCCGGTCGACGTGGTTGTGGTTTCGGCGTCGTAGATGGTGAGAGTCAGCGGTCCGTTGAAAGATTCGACCACGTTGCCGTCGGTGTCGCGGACTGCGCCTCGCAGCGTGACGCGCTGACGGGCCATGAGTGTGGTCTGGCTTTCGGAAGTCACTTCATCGTCGCCGGCCTCATCGAGAGTCAGCAGATAGTCGGGCACGGCAAGACGCATTGCCGGATCGCCGAGCAGTACGAGGCGGAGCTTGGCGAGCGCCGAGCCGCTCTGGGCAGCAGTGCGGAGTCGGTTTTTGGCGTTGACGATCATGTCGCCTATAGGGAGGATGCGTCCGTTTTCGTCGCGGCGCATCATGGTGGCTCCGAGAGCCATAGTGATGCCGTCGTTATCGGAAATGAATGCTTTGCGTGTTGGCGAAAGGGTGGCGATAGTGCCGCCGGAGGGGTTAAATGAAAGATTCTCGGCTCCCGAGGCGGTGTTGTTGTCCCACCAGGAGAAGCTACAGGTGATGGCCAGGAGCATAGGCCACTGTTTGTTGGTCATCTGGTCGATCTTGGTGATGGTGTGCAGACCCTCGCCGGCAAGAAAAGTCTGCGACCCGTGGCCGTTAAAGAGCCAGAGCATTGTCCCTTCTTTGATAGCGAGATTGAAAAGCTCGTCGGCACGCGGACATGCGCCGTTCTGGATCTGGAAGGCATCGTAGTAGATCTTGTTGAAGCGGTACTGCGAGCCGTGCGGGTCGTTCATCATGGTGTAGTAGAATCCTTCGAGGCCGGTGGTCGTACGCTCGTCGGGGCCGGCCATAAACGCACCTTTGTTGCCATTGTCGGCTTCAAGTATGATTGAGTTTTTCCATTCCGAAGTGTATTTGTTTTCGGAATAGGCATATAGCTTGTCGATGTATGTTTTGGCCTGAGCGAGAGTGCGTGCGGGGATTCGGCCGATAGCCAGCGAAATGTTGTCGTAGGCAGGGATATTGCCCGAATTGTCTTCGAGCAGCACAAGGAAGTCGTCGGACGTGTAAGATCCGCTGATGGTCAGTGATTCAGATGTCTGCCACGATGGCATCATGGGATCGGTGACCGATTTCATTTCATCGGTGAGTTGGCGGATATCGTAGGTGGGATGGCCCAGGAGCAGACAGTAGCGCAGCGGGTGTCCTGCTTCGCGGCCACGGTCGTAGAACATTTTCAACATTCTTCGGAATGCGCCGGCATCCTTGGTTCCCGACGAAAATTCGTTGAAGATATCATCCTGATTGATCACCAGAACGTTGAAGTTGTCGGGCGAGCCGCGATGGAGTGCGGCCACGCGCTCTGCTTCTCCGGCAAAATCCTTTACGGTGATGATGATCATATCGGGAGTGTCGGTGATGCCGTGGATGTTCTGATTGCTTACGGTGCCTATGAGCTTGGGGGAGGGCATCTTGGCTGTCTCGTCCCATGCCGCATATTTGCGCAGTCCGGTGAAGGGGTTGACCCAGCTTAAAGCGGAGCCGGCCGCCGACTTGGTTTTCATTTCGAAGGGTTTGCATATATCGGTGACGTCCCACACGTGGGTGGCGGACGATGTGCCTTCGAGGCGGGCGGCCGTTGAGTTGAGATTGAAATCGAGCAGGCCCTTATCGAGACGCAGTAAGCGGGTATAGTTGAGGGTGATCGCGTCGAGATTGGCAGCGCTGACAGCTCCTGCAGGGGTGTATTTCAGAGTGATGTTGACTTCGGGCGATTCAGAATTGAAACTGATATTGTACAGACCTCTGACACCATAGTTGACGTCGATGTCCGATCGGCCTATGGTGCGTGTCAGCAGCTCTTTGCCGTTGGCGCTGATGGTCAGGCGGGAGTCGCTGGTGGTATTTGTGACGAAACCCACTCTTGACCATATCGGAGTGTTCTCGACCATGTCGGTGAGCGAGAATTTAAACGATTGCTCACGCTTAACGCGGAAATCTTCGCCGAAAAGTTGCGTTCCAGAGTGGCTTAGCGTCACTTTGTCGACCTCGTGATATACGCGCTCCTCAAACGTTGTGGCTTCTTTCCCCCCGGTGGCTGTGCTTTCGCGCTGCTCGATCGATGCTCCCGGCTCGGTTCCCTCGGTCAGGAAGTAGTATCCCTCCGTGGAGAAAGGGTTATGTGACTGAGTGTAATGGCCTGACGTGGCGGTCCATTTCACCGTTCCTTCGGCATAGAAATATATGCCCGAGGCTGTGCGGTAAGCCGGGATTTCGGGTAGATCGTCGATATATGTAGCCAGCGTAAGATGGTCGGGTAGCTGTTGGCCTCCATAGCCATGAATTCTCACGTTGGTTGTGGACTTGAATCCCCATGAGCGCAGCGTTGAAAGCGGGATGAAGTGCATCCCCGACTGGCTTACGGATACTTTGGTCCATCGGCCAGTGGCGAGCTGCGACTGGCGGGTGTATGTTTCGGTAGGGAAAGCTGATGCCGCTATCGCAGTCATTGCTGCGGCAAGCAAGAGCAGGATATGATTGAGTCTATTGAATCGCTTTGTCATCTTTTTCTATCGGCAGATAATGGTGTAGAAGAATAACGCAAATATACACATAATATTATTAATGTTATGGCTAAGACGGTAATTTTATTGCCGGGACAACTCAAAAATTTCGCAGCGGATGGATAGTTTGCACTTTTTTAGTTAAATTTGCGTCACGAAAATTAATCAGATGAAAAAGACTATAATTATGATCCTTGCGGTCATGCTGTCAGCGGCACTGAACGCACAAGGTTTGACTGAAGAACAGCGTAAGCATGTCTCCGATAGCTTGCGCACGCGTTTGGGACAGGTGTCGACGCCGGTTGATTCGGTCGATATTCTTTACGATCTTCTCGATCTGGCTCGCTACAACGAGCGATTGGGCGTCGGCGAACAGTTGTTTTCCGCATCGCAGCGGGCCGGCTCGCTGGCTGTGGAGTTTGATGCGATACGCCGTCTCGGGTCGCTCTATGGGGCTCACAGAGTGGATGCTGAAAAAATCAATAATCTTATCAACTACACAGCGTCAATGCCACTTAGCGACGACCAGCGTCTCACTCTTGCATTTCTGCGAGTGCAAGCCAACGTGATCAATTATTGGAACGACTCGCCGAGCGAACGACAATCGAAAGTGCGTCGGATGATTGTCGACAATTCCAATAGCCAGAAAGGTGATCCGTATGACGATGTAGAGTTCCTGTTCACCATCTGCCGATATCTTCAGGATGATGTCTCCGGCACCACGATCACTGAATATATCAACCGTCTCGGCGATGTGCTGAAAGATCTTCCCGGCGATAATCTGCCGATCCTGAGCCAATATTACGTGCAGTCGTCGATGATCTATTCTGAGGCCGGACTGCATGAAAAAGCGGTTGATGCGTGCCGGCACCTGCTGCAGACCATAGCTAAGCTTGATGAGGTCGCAAAGAAGCAGGGGCATACCTACCGCAACTATGACCTGAACCGCTATATCGCTTACCGACGCATGCTCAACAACTATCCGGCGCTCACGGAAAAGGAGGTTGACGAGTATTATGAAAGAATTCAGGACCTGGCGAAACGTAATGCGGATGTGGCCAACGATATTAAGAAATATGGTAGAGTGGAAATCTACTATCTGATGGCTAAAAAACGCTATCGTGAGGCGCTCGCCCTGCTCAGCGCGCAGGTGGATGATCCCGGCAATAAGGACTATTTCTACCGCCTCTATCCGCTTATGATTGAGGCTGCAAAGGCTGTGGGCGATAATGCCGCCCTGCTCAAGGCCACCGAGGGTTACAACGAATATCTTCAGAATGTGATCAAGGGATATTCCAATGAGCATCAGATCGAAATGTCGCTTTTTGATGAGGTGCGCAATATCTCGGGATCGAATAATGAATTGCTCGTGAAGCAACGCGAATCGGCCATCGAAAACCATCGTGTGATGCTCCGCGTTGCCTTCTGGTCGGCAGTGGTCATGCTGCTCGTGATCATCGGAATGTCGATGCTTTATATTAAGTCGCGCAGACTCACCGCTCGTCTCCGCCAGTCGAACGATGATCTCATTAATGAACGTGATGAGATTCAAAACGCTCAGAAAGAGATCATTCAGGCCCGCGACCATGCTCGCCGTGCCGATCGCCACAAGACGGAGTTTATCAACAATATGAGCCACGAGATCCGCACACCGCTGAATGCAATCGTGGAATGTTCGCATCTGATTGTCGACAACACTCCTGAAGAGAAACGCCATTATCTGAAGCGCTATGCCGATATGATTGATATCAGTGCCGATATGCTGATGGCTATCGTTAACGACGTGCTTGAGATCGCTCAGCTCGACAATCATCAGGTGGCGATTCAACGCGAGCCTGAGTCGGTCGACAAGATTTGTCAGATCGCTGTCGAAAGCATGCGCAAACATGTTCATGACGGAGTTGTGATGGAGTTTGTGAAGCCATACGACGATGAGTTCAATATCACTACCGATGCCCGCCGCGTAGAGCAGGTGCTCATTAATCTGTTGAGCAATGGAGCCAAGTTTACCGAAGATGGCTATGTCCGGTTGACCTACTCCATCGACCCGTCCGACAAGACTTTGACTTTCAGTGTGGAAGATACCGGTGTCGGTGTGCCCAAAGGAAAAGAAGAGGTGATTTTCGAGCGCTTCGAAAAGTTGAGTAATCTGACCTCCGGAACTGGTCTGGGTCTTAATATCTCGCGCTCAATCGCGTCGATTCTCGGCGGCAGTGTCCGTGTCGACACATCCTATGAAGGTCCGGGCGCTCGATTCCTTTTCACACTCCCGATAGAATGATAAAAATACATAACAAATCGTAAATAATTGTTAATTTTCGCCGTTGCAATTAATTTGCACGGCGAAAATTACCTTTTAATAGAGGAATTTTTGTAACTTTGCATCAACTAAGTCACGGAGGGGGCAGACGCTTCCTCCATTTTATTTGCAATAACTAAAATGATCGATAAGAATGTGATAAGCTCCATTGTGGAGCAACAGCTTGAAGGCACCGATGGCTTTCTGGTCGATGTGCGTGTCAGCCCGACCAATGTGGTCACGGTGGAGATCGACTCTATGAGCGGAGTTGATATCGATACATGTGCCCGGATCACCCGTGAGATCGAACAGCAGGTGGACCGTGAAGTCGAGGACTATGAACTCGAAGTCGGCTCGGCCGGTTTGACCTCGCCGTTTAAGGTGATCAAGCAATATGAGAAAAACGTTGGCAATGAGATCGAAGTGCTGACCCGCGATGGCCGAAAGCTGTCGGGCGTGCTGCAGTCGGTCGACCCCGAGGCGCAGTCGTTCGTGCTGACCGTCAAGGAAAAAGTTAAAGAGCCCGGAAAGAAACGTCCGGTGATTGTCGATACCCCCGTGGCGCTGAAAATCGCCGACACAAAATCAGTGAAATATTTAATAAACTTCAAATAAACCTATCTCCAAGCTATGGCTAAGAAAGAGGAAGCTCCTAATATGGTGGAGCGTTTTGCCGAATTTAAAGAACTTAAAAATATAGATAAGGCCACGATGATCAGCGTGCTCGAAGAATCGTTCCGCAACGTCCTGGCTAAAATGTTCGGAACCGACGAGAATCTCGACGTGATCATGAATCCCGACAAGGGCGACGTGCAGATCTTCCAAAATCTGATGGTCGTTGCCGATGGCGAAGTGAACGATCCCAATCGTGAAATTTCCCTCAGCGACGCGCGCGCCGATCAGGATCCCGATGTGGAGATCGGCGAGGAGCACACTAAAGAGATCTTCTTCGCCGACTTCGGCCGACGCGCCATCCTCAATCTGCGCCAGACTCTACAGTCGAAGATCCTTGATCTGCAGAAGGAAGCTATCTACAATAAATTCAAAGAACTTGAGGGTGAACTCGTCACGGGCGAAGTGTATCAGACCTGGTCGCGCGAAACCCTTCTGCTCGACGATGATAAAAACGAACTTCTCCTGCCCAAGAGCGAAGCAATCCCCGGCGATTTCTTCCGAAAGGGAGAGACAATACGTGCGGTTGTGGCCAACGTTGACAATAAGAACAACAACCCGAAAATCACCGTTAGCCGCACCAATGAGAACTTCCTGCGTCGACTGTTCGAACTCGAAGTGCCCGAAATTCATGATGGCCTGATCAATATCCGCGCCGTTGCCCGCATCCCGGGCGAACGTGCCAAGATCGCCGTTGAGTCCTACGACGATCGTATCGACCCGGTAGGCGCATGTGTCGGTGTCAAAGGATCGCGTATCCACGGCATCGTGCGTGAGCTCCGCAATGAAAACATCGATGTGATCAACTACACCTCAAATCCCTCGCTCTTCATTCAGCGCGCCTTGTCGCCCGCAAAGATCTCCTCGATCCGTCTCGACGAAGAGGAAAAGAAGGCCGAAGTGTTCCTGCGCCCCGAAGAGGTGTCGCTCGCAATCGGTAAGGGTGGTCTGAACATCAAACTTGCCTCGATGCTCACCGGCTACGTGATCGATGTTTACCGCGACACTGATGAATCCAACGAGGAAGATATCTATCTCGACGAGTTCAAGGATGAAATCGACGGATGGGTGATCGATGCTCTCAAAAACATCGGTTGTGTGACCGCAAAGAGCGTGCTCAACACACCGCGTCAGATACTTGTCGACAAGGCCGACCTCGAAGAAGACACCGTCGACAATGTGATCGAGGTGCTCAAAGCCGAATTCGAGGAAGAGTGATCTCCACCGGCGTGTCATCGACTTCCGTAAGCGACCACGCCGCAACCACTCTCTCTTCACACTTTCCAACTAACTGAAAATAAACTATAAAAACAATAAATGGCGAGAACGAAAATAAGTAAAGCTGCAAAAGACTTCAACGTGTCGATAGCGACCGTTGTCGACTTCCTGCAAAAACAGGGAATCACCATCGAAAATAATCCCAATTCGCGTATCGATGATGATGCCTATCAACTCCTCATCAAGGAGTATAAGCCTGATCGTGATCTCAAAAGCAAATCCGACCAGGTGTCGACCGACCGCAAAGTGAAAGAGGCCGAAGCTACACCCGTGGCCGCTCCGGCTGAACCGGAACCGGTGCGCCAGATGCCTGCCGGACCAAAGGTGGTCGGTAAGATCGATCTTGATCGTCCGGGCCGCAAGGTGGAGCCCGTCAAGGCCGAGCCGGCTAAAGCAGCGCCTGCTGTAAAGGCTGCACCCGCTCCCGCTGAGGTCGCTGCCCCTGCTCCCGAAAAGGTCAAACCCCAACCGGAAGCTGCAGCAGCCCCCGCTAAACCGCAGGCAGCTGCCAAGGTGGAAGATAAGAAGCCCGCCGCTGCCGAAAAACCGACCGAAACAGTCAAGGCTGCTCCGGCTCCCAAGAACATCGAATCGCCTGCTGCGGTCGAAAAAACCGCCGAAAAGGTGGCTGAAAAACCGGTTGAGACTCCCGCTACTACCGACTCCAACTTTATCCCCACTACGGTCAGCACTCCGGCTGTCGGACCAAAGGTGATCGGCAAGATCGACCTTTCCGCTCTCAATCAGTCGACGCGTCCGAAGAAGAAATCCAAGGAGGAGAAACGCAACGAACGCAATGCGAAAAATTCCGGTAATGCTGCCGGTGGCAATGCCGCGGGCGATAATGCCGACCGCAAGAAACGCAAACGTATCCGCGGAAAGGAAAAGGTGGATATTACTAATCCTCATTCCGGTCAGGGCGGTCAGCGCAACAACCAGAACTCTCAGGGAGGCAAGGACCGCAACCGCCGCCAGCCCGCTCACAACGAAGTCAACGAGGAAGATGTTCAGAAACAGGTGAAGGAAACTCTCGCCCGCCTCACCAGCAAGGACAAAGGCCTCAAGAAGGGCGCTAAATGGCGTAAGGAAAAACGCGAGGCCACACGCGAACGCGAACGCGAGGCCCACGAAATGGAAGCCGCCGAAAGCAAGGTGCTTAAACTTACGGAATTCGTAACCGCCAACGACCTTGCATCGATGATGAATGTTCCGATCAACAACGTTATCGGAACGTGTATGAGTATCGGTGTGATGGTGTCGATCAATCAGCGTCTCGATGCCGAAACGATCAACATCGTGGCCGAGGAGTTCGGATTCAAAACCGAATATGTTTCGGCAGAAGTTGTAGAAGCTATAGCGCAGGAGGAGGACTCGGAAGAGGATCTCACCGAACGTCCGCCGATCGTCACCGTGATGGGTCACGTGGACCACGGTAAGACTTCGCTCCTCGACTATATCCGCAATGCTAATGTGATCGCCGGTGAGGCCGGCGGCATTACGCAGCATATCGGAGCCTATAATGTGAAACTCTCCGACGGACGCCGGATCACATTCCTCGACACTCCGGGCCACGAAGCCTTTACCGCTATGCGTGCCCGCGGTGCGAAGGTGACCGATATCTGTATCATTATCGTAGCTGCCGATGATAACGTCATGCCACAGACCGTCGAAGCGATCAACCATGCTTCGGCCGCCGGTGTGCCCATCGTATTTGCAATTAACAAGATCGATAAACCGGCTGCCAACCCCGATAAGATCAAGGAAGAGCTGGCCGGCATGAACTATCTCGTTGAAGAATGGGGCGGCAAATATCAGTCGCAGGACATCTCTGCCAAAAAGGGTATCGGTGTTGATGAACTGATGGAAAAGGTGCTCCTCGAAGCCGAGCTTCTCGAACTGAAGGCCAACCCCAACCGTAACGCAACCGGTTCGATTATCGAATCGTCGCTCGACAAAGGGCGCGGCTATGTTGCGACGGTGCTCGTTCAGAACGGCACACTCCGTGTGGGCGACTTCATCCTTGCCGGAACTCACTATGGCAAGGTGAAGGCGATGTTCAACGAACGCAATCAGCGCATCAAGGAGGCCGGTCCGGCCACTCCCGCACTGATCCTCGGTCTGAACGGTGCACCCACTGCCGGAGATACGTTCAACGTGATGGAGTCCGAACAGGAAGCCAAAGAGATTGCCAACAAGCGCGAACAGCTTCAGCGTGAGCTCGGTCTGCGAACCAAAAAGATCCTTACACTCGAAGATATCGGTCGCCGCCGTGCCATCGGTAACTTCCAGGAGCTTAATATCATTGTTAAAGGCGACGTTGACGGTTCGATCGAAGCACTCTCCGATTCGCTCATCAAGCTCTCAACCGAAGAGATTCAGATCAACGTGCTCCACAAGGCTGTGGGCGAAATCTCAGAAAGCGATGTCACTCTGGCTGCCGCTTCAGATGCCATCATCATCGGCTTCCAGGTGCGTCCGTCGGTGGCCGCACGCCGAGCTGCCGAGCGCGATGGTGTGGAAATCCGTCTCTATTCTGTGATCTATCAGGCTATCGAGGAGGTGAAGGATGCTATGGAAGGCATGCTTGCTCCCGAGCTTAAGGAAGAAGTGACCGGTACGGCCGAAGTTCTTCAGACCTACAAGATCTCCAAAGTGGGCACAGTTGCCGGATGTATCGTGCGTGAAGGTCGCATCAAGCGCAACTGCAAGGTGCGCCTGATCCGCGAGGGTATCGTGCGCTATACGGGCGATCTTGGTTCGCTCAAGCGATTCAAGGATGATGTCAAAGAGGTGGTTTCGGGCTATGATTGCGGTCTGAACATCCAGGGCTACAACGATGTGCGCGAGGGCGACATCATCGAATGTTTCGAAGAGGTGGAAGTAAAGAAAACCCTCTGATCCGGGCCTTGATATGGCCACGGCGCATATAAATATAGGATCCAATATCGGCGACCGCCATGCAGCGATAAGCATGGCGGTCGCTGCCATTGAAGCGCATTTCGGTGTGAAGGCGCGGGTGAGCGATCCTGTTGTATCACCTCCCTGGGGATTTGAAAGCAGCAATGAGTTTGTAAATGTTGGAGTCAATGTTGATGTAGGGGAGCTCGATCCGTTAGATTTGCTGAGTGTATTGCTTGAGCTGCAGCAATCTATCAGTCCGGCCCCACACCGCGATCATGCGGGTGGCTACATTGACCGCGTCATAGATATTGATCTGATTGCTGTCGGAGAGGCGATTGTGAGTTCGCCTGAACTTGAATTGCCTCATCCCAGAATGGCGCAGCGATTGTTTGTGCTTCGCCCCATGGCGCAGATTTGGCCCGAATGGCATCATCCCCGGTCGGGCCTTACGCCATCTGAACTTATCGACGCGCTTCGACGGGAGTGATTTTCCCCGAGTCGACATACCAGATGAAGCCGCGGATGTTATCATGGCCCATTGATCGCAGATGGTCCATGTAGATGCTCACCTGTCGGGCATATTTCCTGGGGTTTTCAGCGCCAAACTTGTAGTCGACCACGTCGATATGACCGTCGGCTCTCCAGATCACACGGTCGGGACGCCCCACAATTTTATTGTCAATCACTATGTCACGCTCTTTCAGGATTTTGTGATAACCCTCAAACCATGGGGCTATTTCTTCGCGCGAGAGCTCGCGGCGCAGATGCTTGCGGATTTCTTCTGCTTCGTCGCGCTGCATCAATCCGCGATAGATCATACGGTCTACCGCCTTGTCGAGATCTCCGGCATGGCTTATGCGGGCGAGAGTGTCGTGGAGCAGTATGCCACGTTCGCGCGCCTCGCTCAACTCTTCATCGCGGTCGAGTTCGAGGTTGTCCCAGAGATCCTTGCGCGGAAGGGTTGTGTATGGTTCCATAGCTGAGGCGGAATCCGGTTCGAGTGCTGTTGGCGAATCTTTTTCGGATTGCTGCGGATGTGTTGGCGAGCCTATGGTATTTATGGTCACTCCCTCGATGTCGTCGGGAAGTTCATCGGGATCTGAGGGGACCATTTCTATCTCATCAAACCCGAGCCGGAGCAGATCGTTGACGGTCTGCGGATCTCCCTCGGCTGTCGATTTCCGGCAGATGATCGAAAGCTCGTCGGATGCACGTGTCAGCGCCACGTAGAGCACATTGAGTTCATCAAGAAGTTGCTCGCGGCAGCGCTGCCTGTAGAAGGGCTCAAACTGAGTGCCTTCGAGCATCGACGATGGTTGCAGTGGGATCATCGGCGGGACATTAGCCGGATCTATTCCGGGGAGCTGTCCGCCGGTTTCAAACCATTCAAGGCCCTTGAACGACACCATTTTCCAATTGGCAAAGGGGATATGGACGCATTTGAATTCCAGACCTTTCGATTTGTGGATGGTCATGATGCGAATGGCTCGCTCGTCGAAAGGCGCGGAGATCTTAGTGCGATGGCCTGATTCATCCCACCATTTCAGAAAAGCGTGTATGTCGGAGGTGCCTCGACTGCAGAATTCGGTGACGGAGTCGACGAAGGCTGAGATATACATATTCTGATCGCGCCGCATCTCCGCTGAGAGATATCCGCCGATAATATGTTCCACGAGTGAGGGGAGATTGAAGCAAGCCATTGTGGAGGCCACTTCCTCTTCTGCCGATACGGCGGCGTGGATATTCTTATCCTTTTCGTTGAGTGCTATGATCGCTGCCTGAAGAGCCTCATTGTTGTCGGCACCACAGCTCACGAGGTGTTCGAAATTGTTGACCATTCTACCGATCTCCTTCTGAAGCGCCCGGCGGCGCGTTGTCGGTTCGGCGGTGGTTTCCGGTTCGGCCTGCGGCATTGCGATATAGCGCAGGATGCTGATTATCAGTCTGACGGCGGGGGCTGATACGATGGCCATAGCGTCGTCCGACATTATGCGCAGACCGGCCAGTTCGCTGCGTGTGTCGGCGGCCTCCATGAGGTGGGAAATCACATCGGCAGCTTCCTGATTGAATCGCGTCAGGATGGTGATGTCACACGGTTTGTAGCCGTCGGCCAGCTGTCGGGCGATATCATCAGTGAGCAGTCGCAGTGTGGTCTCTTTCAGCGCTGCGTCGTCGCTGCCGGCGGCCTCGATTTCGGTGGTCCGGATATATCCTCGATGATCGGAATGGCGTGGCGACACGTTTTGCGCCACATTATCGTAGATCTCTTCAAAGCCGGTGATGCGGGCCAATGACCCGAACAGGCGGTTGTTGAATTCCACCACATCGCGCGAGCTTCGCCAGTTGGTGTTGTCGGCCGGATTGTTGCCTTTGGTGCGGGATGAGTGTGGGAAAGCTTGGCCCACACCGCTTTGCAATAGTGTCGGGTCGGAGAACCGGAAGCGGTAGATACACTGCTTCTCATCGCCGATTATGAGGCTGTCGTCGTTTTCCGATTGGCCTTCGTGGAGCAGCGGACTGAGATTTTCCCACTGTATTCTTGATGTGTCCTGAAACTCATCGATCAGATAGTGGTTGATCCAGACACCGACGCGCTCATAGACAAACGGAGCGCCATTGTCTTTTTCGTCGCCTATTATTTCACGCAGCAGTGTGTTGGTGTCGGAGAGAAATATCGTGTTGTTGTCGTTGCGATAATTGTTGATATGNAAATAAACGCGTTCGAGCAGTCCGAGCACGAATACATTGGCGCGGATCTTGCGGTAGAGTTTGAGGCGTGCGGTNCCTTCGATGATGGCGCGGCAGGCATCGGTGATGTCAGCTTCCAGCGAGGGATCGGGAGCCGATTCGAGAGCTTCGCGCAGTTTTTTCTTATAAGCTGTCGAGATGTCGGCAAGCGCTTTGGCTGCGCTGGTGCGTGTTCCGGTTTCTTCCCCTTTTTCGGCNATATCCGTCAGTTGTTTGAACAGCAGCGAGGTGACTTNAAGTTCTTGCGACTTCCCTTTCTGCGAAGGGTCGGGATCGTAGCCGCGTGATTGGATTGTGTCNANCGCNTTGCGGCATGCCTGGCGGGTNGAGGCGCGGATGGCATCTTCGGTGGANGNCAGCTGNTCGGTCAACAGCTTTAGGCGGGATGGTTCCGACAGGTAGTCCATCATTTCGTCGTAGTGGTCGGCGAAGTCNTCGTTGCTGATGTTTTTTATAAAGCTGATAAAGCGTGCGTGGACTTTGCTCTGGCGGTTGAAGAGCATAATCTGTCGGCCGCCGGAGAGTTCGTCGAGAAGATATTGCGTGATCCAGTGGATGAGTCGGTGAGTCTCAGGGCTGTGGCTGTCGATCTGAAGTGTGTCAAACAATTCGCGCACACCATAGCCTATTGCGCGATCGTTGTCAAGGTCCACTTCATAATTGCCGGCAATGTCCACTTCGCGTGCGAAAGTTCGCAGGATGGTCTGAAAAAAGCTGTCGATTGTGCTGACCTGGAAGAAATTGAAGTCGAATAGCAGCTGCCGGAGAGCGGAGGCCGATGCTTCGCGCAGCTCCTCGGGATTGCATCCGAGATCTTTGCAGAGCATCTGCTCGTAGGGGCTCTCTTTGGTCCATTTGGGTTCGATGCGCCCCAACACGGCAAGCTCGTGGACTATGCGCCGCTTCATTTCGTCGGTNGCCTTGTTGGTGAACGTCACNGCCAGTATGTGGCGATGGCGGTCGCGCATTTTCCGGTTGAGGGTGTAGCGNCCGGTGTCCTTGTCTTTTACGCCCAGGAGCATCTTGATATACTCGTAGGCCAAGGTGNAGGTCTTGCCGGAGCCGGCTGATGCTTTGTAGATGGTCAGCATGGTGGGGNCGGAGTTAGATCTGACGGGCTTTGTAGCCCATCTCTTTCAGGATGTCGACCACTTCCTTGCGGCGGTCGCCTTGAATGAGGATGTCGCCGCCGCGAGCCGATCCTCCGGCACCCAGGCGCTGTTTGATTTTNGAGGCTATCTGCAGCAGATCGCTGTCGGGAAGAATCCAGCCTGTGATAAGAGTGGCGGTCTTTCCGGCGCGTCCTTTTCGCTCGATCGACACGTCGACGCGAGGATGTTTCGACGGGGTGTTCAGCGGCGTCGGTTCGTCTTCGATTTCAGGCCCTTCCGGGAGATCGGGATTGTTGGCGCGGAATGAAGCGAGTTGTTCTTGCCAGTTCATGATTATAGAGAGNTGATTGAGTCGGCTTCGGATTCGTCGGGAAGATTAGATATGTCGACAGGATTGGCGCGATTGGCGGAATGGTTTGAGAGGGTCTCCACATACTGCATCTGTTCGTGGTTCACGCCTTGGTAGAATGCTTTGGCGCTGTCGCTGTCGGTNTTAAAAGCCATGTCGAAAAGGTCGGCGGCGCGGTTGGTGTTGCTTTCCTGGTCGAGACTGTCGGCAAGCATCATGTAGACCATTGAGAGTCGTGCCATCTGCGTGGCCGACATATTTTTGTTGGTCAGAGAGTCGCCTGTCAGTACTGATGCGGCGCTTTGTGCTGCCGTCATGTCGCCGGCTATTACGGCTGCTTCAGCTTCGCGGATCGACTGTTCGATTGATTCAGACGANAGGGTTCCGTGGTTGCATGCCGCAACGATCAGCGTGACGGCGACTGCCAGAATGGATGATATTTTTAAGTGTTTCATAATGGGAGGAATGGTTTTCAGGCCATTGTTAGTTTGAAATTCGTGATAAGGTGTTGGAACGAGGGATAATCCTCAGCCATTCGCTTGAGCAGCTCGGCGTCGCTTAGCGTGTGGCGAGGAAGTTCGCCGCTGTAGATCTCCACTCGATAGTCCACATGGTCATTTTGCAGACTGCCGCGCAGATAGGCCAGGATTTCCGGTTTTTTTTCTTCCATCATTTTTGCCTGTATCTGGTTTTGCACGAAGATGGCAAATGATGTTGGCGATTCCATGACCGGAGGAGCGGCTCGCATCGTGTTGATTAGGATGTGGGCCGTAGGGATGGTCTGCATGTAGGTTTCCCAAGCGGCTTTGAGNGCGTCTTCCGAAAATCGGTTGTCGCGGTTGCCGGTCTGCTGACGCGCGGNCGGTGAGGCTGTCTCCGAGGTGTNTTCAATGCCGTGGCGTATCGATATGCGCGGGCCGGTTATCCCGGAGAGTTGGCGAGGCCGAGGGCCTGCAGCCGGGCGCGGTCGGGGCTGAGCGGCGGTTGCGGCTGATGGAGCCGGAGTCGGAGTGGCCGGTTTCGGTTGCGGGGCGGCTGTGGGTTTCGGTGNCGGGGCNGNTGTGGTGGGCATCGGTGCCGGAGCGGGCGCTTGAGCTTCTGCATCAGGTCGGTTTTTGACGGCTATTTTTTCCAACCGCCCCTCGCCGTCGCCGTCGTCATTGTGGGAGGGGCCGAATGGTTGGCATATTTTAGCGAGCGTCAGCTCTATTAGAAATTGCTTGTTTGACGATGTGCGGTAGTTCAGGTCGGCATCGTTGCATAGCGCCATGGCCCGGTATAGGAATCCGGGATCACANTTGGCCGCTCGTTGGGCAAGTCTTGCTTTCACTTCGTCGCCGGCTTCGATGAGCGGAAGAGTCTGAGGGTCGCNGGCCACCATGAGATCACGCAGGTATCCGGCCAGACCGTTGATGAAGAAGAGCGAGTCGAAGCCGTTGTCGCGGATCTCCTTATAAATAAGCCATGTTTTGAGCACATCCTTTTCGAAAAAGGCATCGAGCAGACGGTCGTAATAGTCATAGTCGAGCACATTGAGATTGTCAATGGCNGATTGATATGTGATGTTTCCGGCTGAGGATGCCGCCACCTGGTCGAATATCGAAAGGGCGTCGCGCATGGCGCCGTCGGCTTTCTGCGCGATGACGTTGAGTGCGGCCGGTTCGGCGGTGATTCCTTCCTGAGAGGCCACNTAGCTCAGATGGTCGATCATGTCCTGAATGGTGATTCGGTGGAAGTCGTAGATCTGGCAGCGCGACANGATGGTNGGNATNATTTTNTGTTTCTCGGTGGTGGCGAGGATAAACACTACATACGACGGGGGCTCTTCAAGCGTCTTCAGAAAGGCGTTGAACGCGGCCTGAGAGAGCATGTGGACCTCATCGACGATAAACACGCGATAGATTCCGGACGATGGNGGCACCTGGACNTGCTCAATGAGTTGGCGCATATCGTCGACGCCATTGTTTGACGCGGCATCGAGCTCCACGATGTTCATCGACGTTCCGTCGTTGAAAGCGCGACAGGAGTCACATTCGTTGCACGCTTCGCCATCGGCCGTTGGGTTTTGACAGTTGATGGTCTTGGCAAAGATTCGCGCGCAGGAGGTCTTGCCAACGCCTCTTGAGCCGCAAAACAGGTAGGCATGGGCGAGGCGATGGTTTTTGACCGCGTTTTTCAGAGTGACAGTCAGCGCCTTTTGCCCCACCACGGATGCAAATGTGGAAGGGCGGTATTTTCGGGCGGAAACTAAATATTTNTCCATAGGTCAGTGGGTTGCAAGAGAGGATGAAGCCGGCCGGAGCCCGGTGGGNGCGGNCCGNCAAATTCAATTTCAAATTTAGNAAAAAANTCCCAATCTGCCAAGTCCTATTTTTCAACATCCTCTTCGCTGTATGTTTTGGCGACGAGGTCGGCCACCCATTGTGTGAAGCGGGCCGGGAGGATGGCTACGGCTTTGAAAAGCAATCGGTAGNGTAGCGGAATATGGCGCAGGCGGAGGATGCGGCAGTTCACTTCGGGGAAGGTGCGNTTCCAGCGGTCCGCATNTTTGATGCGACCACGCATCATCTTCACTTTGGCGCAGAATTTCAGATGGTTGAGAAATTCCGCATATTTATCGGTGATGGCGTGGTCGAGAAACCATTGTTCGATNAGTAGCGCCATGCGCAGGTGGTCTTCCAGAAGACGGTCGCGGCTGCTGCGCGATAATGATCGGCGTGACGGATCGGTGATGTAGTGNTACAGCGGTCGGTCCACGATCCCGATCCGTGAGCTCAGAGCCACGGCGCGTGANACCACTCCCAGATCTTCCCAGGGGTCGATATAGGGGAAAGGGGAGATGTTGTTGAATCGAAGCAGGTCGAGCGATATGAGCTTGTTGCACAATGAGAAATGAAGCGTGTTGATTGCAAAATCGTTCAGCGATGCGGGGCGTTTTTTTCCGAATCCTACTATTTTGCTTCCCCGGGGCGTATCGTTGTAATAGGCTGATATGACCACGTCGCAGTGGTCTCTATCGGCAACGGCGAGCATGCTTTCCAAAGCATCNGGCTCCATATAGTCGTCGGCATCGCATCGGACCACATAGCGTCCCGTCGAGTGATTCAGACCTGTCATGTTGGCGTTGGCCAAGCCTTGCTGCTTTGTGTGGATGAGGATNGAGCGTCCGGAGGTCGAGGGGTTGTTTTTAATATATTGCTTGACAATTTCGTAGGACCTGTCGGTGGATCCGTCGTTCACGAAGATACGCTCCACCGATTTGTGGGTCTGAGCATCGATGGAGCGGAGAGTGCGCTCTATCGTTGTTTCGGCATTGTGAAATGGGACGATGAGCGATATGTCGGGGCGGTCTGTGGTCATGATTTTCGCTTNCCTTTTTTTACCACGCGGCGAAGCACCTGNGCGGAGCGGGCCGGGAGATATAGCTTGAGCCACTCAACGCCGTGGGGAGAGTAGAGCTCGTCGTGCTGGGTGAGATGGTTGATATGCTCGTCGATATTTCCATAGCCTCCGAAGTCGGGATTGTCGGTGGAAAGCACCGGTTCGTATTCGCCTGGCGCGGTGAGGATGCCGTAGTCGCTGAACGATTTGAAGGGGTGGAAGTTGAACACGAACACCAGATCGCCGCGTCCGTAGGCCAGTATCTGATCGTCGTCTTTCTCCCAGAGTTTGGTGACGGGGAGGGCCTGGAAATTGTAGGTCGATGCTATCAGAGAGATCATGGCGTTGTCGAAGTTGTTGAGATATTGATACTTCAGCTCCTTGCGGTCAACGAGATCCCATTGGCGGCGTGCATATTCATAGCTCCAGCCGTTGCCTTCGCGCGGGAAGTCGATCCATTCGGGGTGGCCGAACTCGTTGCCCATGAAGTTGAGATACCCGCCATTGATGGTGGATGCTGTGACGAGACGGATCATTTTGTGGAGGGCTATACCGCGTGCCACGGTCATATCGTCGTCGTCCTTCATCATGTGCCAGTACATTTTTTCGTCGATTAGTCGGAAAATGATGGTTTTATCGCCCACCAGAGCCTGGTCATGACTTTCGACATAGGAGATGGTCTTTTCGTCGGATCGGCGGTTGGTCAGTTCCCAGAATATGGATGTGGGGTGCCAGTCCTCATCTTTTTTCTCTTTGAGGGTCTTGATCCAATAGTCGGGTATGCCCATTGCCATACGGTAGTCGAATCCCAGGCCACCGTCTTTGACCGGGACAGCGAGTCCGGGCATGCCGCTCATCTCCTCGGCTATTGTGATGGCCTGAGGGTTGAGCTGATGGATCAGTTTGTTGGCGAGAGTCAGATATGTTATGGCGTTCAGATCCTGGTTGCCGTTGTAGTAGTCGGGATAGCCGTTGAAGTCCTGTCCGAGTCCGTGGTTGAGATAAAGCATCGAGGTGACGCCGTCGAAGCGGAATCCGTCAAAACGATATTCCTCAAGCCAAAATTTGCAGTTGCTCAGCAGGAAGTGGATCACTTGGTTTTTGCCATAGTCGAAGCATAGTGAGTCCCATGCGGGATGTTCGCGTCGGCCGTCGGCGTAGAAATATTGATTGTAGCTGCCATCGAAGCGCCCCAGACCTTCAACTTCATTCTTGACGGCATGGCTGTGGACAATATCCATGATCACAGCGA
The DNA here is from genome assembly GCA_014801065.1 of Barnesiella sp. Classification (GTDB taxonomy): domain Bacteria; phylum Bacteroidota; class Bacteroidia; order Bacteroidales; family Muribaculaceae; genus Paramuribaculum. The sequence goes on along the minus strand of JAAVEX010000011.1, from coordinate 14,098 downwards.
TTCCGAGCTCGTGGGCGCGGTCGATCAGCGATTTGAGTTCGTCGGGGGTCCCGAAGCGGGATGAAGCGGCGTAGAAACTCGACACGTGATAACCGAAGGATCCATAATAGGGGTGTTCCTGAATGGCCATGATCTGGATAGCATTATAGCCGTCGGCTGCAATGCGGGGCAGGATCAGGTCGCGGAATTCAGTGTAGGTGCCAACGCCTTTTCGCTCCTGAGCCATGCCGATGTGACATTCATAGATGAGCAGCGGGCGTGTGTCGGGGTGGAAATCGTTGACTTTCCAATGGTAAGGAGTTTCGGGGTCCCACACCTGAGCGGAAAACATGGCTGTCTGCTCGTCCTGCACCACGCGGGTGGCGTAGGCGGGGATGCGTTCGCCTTCGCCACCATCCCAACTGACGATCAGCTTGTAGTGGTCGCCATGATGAAGCGAGTCGGCGGGGAGATTCACCTCCCACACTCCGTCGGAGCCTATGGGGTGGAGCTCGTAGCGGGCCATGCGGTGCCAATCGGAAAAGTCACCCACGAGAGTGATGGCCGTAGCGTTTGGAGCCCATTCGCGGAATGTCCATCCGCCATCGGCCGAGCGGTGTAGTCCGAAATAATTGTGGGCGTTGGCAAACTCGTCGAGCGATCCTTTGGGTCCGGTCAGTTCGCGCTCCTTGCGCATGGCATCCTCATGACGGCCCTCGATGGCATCGGCAAACGGATCGAGCCAGGGGTCGTTCTTGATCAGTCCGAGGCGTGAAACCCGCCGGCGAGTAGCAGTTTTTTTCTTCGGGGTGGCTGCTTCGGCGGCAGATTTTTTCGCTTTGCTTGTGGCTGTTCGTTTTGTTGATGCCGATTTTTTTGAGGATGTTGCCATGGTGTGAGGTCAGTTTAAGAGAGTATTTGGGTTTAAACCAATTTTAATAATCGGAGAGTTTACCACAAATATAATCCATTCATTTGACCCTTACAAATATTTTATGATATTTCGGCAATTTGGCCGGGCGCAAGCTTGCGGCTCTTTGCAATGACGGATAAAACACTTATCTTTGCAGTATCATGAAAAAGATTCTTATAGTCACGAAATTCTACTATCGCCGTGGAGGCGATTGCATATATGCTCTTAATCTCGAAAACTTGTTGCGATCGCAGGGTCATGAAGTGGCTGTGTTTGCCATGACATATCCCGAAAATATAGAGTCGTCGTGGAGCGGCTACTGGCCGTCGCAGGTGAGCTTCGGCGGCGGTGTGAAAGCAAAACTTAATGCAGTGGGCCGCACTCTCGGCCATGGGGATGTGCGCAAGCAGTTTGCGCGGATGCTGAAGGATTTCCGGCCCGATGTGGTCCATCTCAATAATATCCATAGCTATCTCTCGCCGGTGGTTGCTTCGATGGCTCATCGTGCGGGAGCTAAAGTGGTGTGGACGCTCCATGACTATAAGTTGCTGTGTCCGGCCTATTCATGCACGCGTGACGGTGTGCCTTGCGAGCTGTGTTTCGACGGTAAGTTTAATGTGGTTCGTAATCGCTGCATGAAAGGTTCGCTTGCTGCGAGTGTGGTAGGCTGGCTTGAGGCTCGAAAATGGAATCGTCGCCGCCTGGAATCATCTACTGACGCCTTTATATGCCCAAGCGGATTCATGGCCGGCAAGATGCGCAAGGGCGGATTTGCGGAAGATAAACTGCTGACGATGTGTAATTTCATGGCCCCTGAAATGATAGAGCGCTATGCTGAGATCGATCCGTCGAAGGCTTCGGCAGACTATTATTGCTATGTGGGCCGACTGTCGCAGGAAAAGGGCGTGGCTACGCTGCTGGAGGCTGCTTCGCGCTTGCCCTATAAGCTGAAGGTGGCCGGCGACGGGCCTCTTGGCGAGCAATTGCGATCGCAATATAGCGATGCGGTCAATATTGAGTTTTTAGGTCAGGTCGACCCGCAGCAGGTGGGGCAGCTTCTTGCTGATGCGCGCTTTTCGGTGATGCCGTCGGAATGTTATGAAAACAATCCTTTGGGTGTGATCGAATCGTTTTGTGCGGGCACTCCGGTGGTTGGCGCCGAGATCGGTGGCATACCGGAGCTGATCACGCCTGAGCGTGGCATTACGTTCAAGAGCGGTGATGCGCAATCGCTCATGCAGGCTATTGAATCGGCATGGACCCACAGCTTCGACCGTAAGGCCATTCAGCGCGGCGCCCTCGATGAATTTTCACCGAAATCCTACTACGATCGCCTCATCAAAGCCGTCTATTGAATATCCCAAAAAATCGCTGAAGTGACCCACATTGACCCATCGGGTCCATTTTTCAATACACTAAGAAACTATTTAAATTTATGTGAAATCCTCAAAATCATTTGTACATAAATTTAAACAGTTCCTTAAAGGGGCTGTGCCAAATTTACATTGTGACACAGCCCCTCCCGAAATTATATTTTTAATTTTCAACCTTGGGTCATAAGGTAGATCAGCCAACATCCCTGCAAGAGAGCAAGCCATCCAAACCAGCGGGTGTATGATCCTTTTTTACGAAGATAGGGAATGCAGAATGTGATGATGAAAAATGCGAATTCTGCAATGGCTCCTACAAGTAATGCTTTGGAGAAAATTGCAAAAATGTCAACTCCAATGGAGAGAACAAGCCAGATTAACGACACAAAAAAGCGGATAAGCTTGTTTTCTTTTTTTACATTTGCTTCAGATTCAGACATAAATGTTGATAATTTAATGGTTTATATTTATTATATAGTCAAGGGATTGCCATAGGCTTTGGTGCAAATTTAACCATTAACTCACAATAAATTGTGATCCAGGTTAGTCCAATTTTTTGTCGTTTCTCGATGTCTCAACCTGCATGATTATCGGCTGAATCAAGTTTGCGCCACAATGTATCAGTCGGAAAAGTCCGATTCGTCATATTTCTGGAACAGGAAATCATTGTAGGGGAAGCGGGTGAGATGGATCTGCTTGGCTTTCTCATAAAGAAGATGCTTGAGCTCGTCGATGTTTTTGCCTGTGCGGGCGGAAATGAATACGGCGTTGTCGCCCATACGGCTCATCCATGTTTCTTTCAGTTCCTCGAGCGAAATGTTTTCGCGTGTGCGCGGAGTCAGATCGTCGGCATCTTTAGGAGTATAAGTGAAGGCATCGATTTTGTTAAACACCATAATCATCGGCTTTTCGCTGCCACCACACACTTCGTTGAGAGTGCGATTGACCACTTCGATCTGTTCTTCGAAATTGGGGTGGGATATGTCAACCACGTGGACAAGTATGTCGGCATCGCGTACTTCATCGAGCGTTGATTTGAATGATTCAACGAGGTGGGTGGGAAGTTTGCGGATAAACCCAACGGTGTCTGTGAGCAGGAATGGCAGATTGTCGATGATCACCTTTCTCACGGTGGTGTCGAGTGTTGCGAATAGTTTGTTTTCGGCAAATACTTCGCTCTTGCTCAGGAGGTTCATGAGTGTAGACTTGCCCACGTTGGTGTAGCCCACAAGAGCCACTCGGGTCAGTTTTCCGCGATTTTTACGCTGAATCGATTTCTGTCGGTCGATATCTTTGAGCTCGTTTTTCAGTCGGGCTATCTTGTCGAGAATGATTCGGCGGTCGGTTTCGATCTGCGTTTCGCCCGGTCCGCGCATGCCGATGCCGCCTCGCTGACGTTCGAGGTGGGTCCACATTCGAGTGAGTCGGGGGAGAAGATACTGATATTGAGCGAGCTCCACCTGGGTTTTAGCGTTGGCAGTCTGAGCGCGTTTGGCAAAGATATCGAGGATGAGGCTGGTGCGGTCGAGGATCTTGATCTGCAGTTCGCGCTCTATGTTGGCCACCTGTTTGGAGGTCAGATCGTCATCGAATATCGCCATACCGATCTCGTTGGCTTCCACAAACTGTTTGATTTCCTGAAGTTTTCCTTTTCCCACGAATGTGCGTGAGTCCGGATAGCTGAGGCGCTGCAGAAAGCGTCCTTCGGTCACGGCTCCCGCGGTGTCGGCCAGAAAGGCCAGCTCGTCGAGATACTCATTGGCCTTGGCCTCGCTCTGCGAGGGTGTGATCAGTCCTACGAGCACCGCCCGTTCGGACAACTCCTTGTCTATTATCAGATCTTTCATGTTTGGTTGCTTGATGTATAATATAGAAACGCTTTAGCCGGCAGGGAAGTTTTCATCGGCGTGGACTGGGGAAGTTGCGCCCGACGTTGCGCGCTATGGCGATCAGATTGCCGGCTGTGATCAGGCCGATGATGGCGAGGCCCACGAGCATCGCTATCCAGGGCGAACTGCCTTCCACTCCAATCTCCTTGAGCGGTTCCGTCCATAGATGGCGGGCTACAAGCATCAGTATCCATGCTCCGATGAGCACGGCTCCGTTGACCATCCCTACTATCATATAGTAGTGGCGTGAAACTGCGCCGGGAGAGTATCCGAGCATCATGAGTTTGTGGATGGTCTGGCGGTTTTTCTGCAGCAGAAGATGGATGCTCAGCAGCAGGATGAAGAATGCGAGCAGACTGATCACTACCCCTACGCTGACCACTATAGCCGTGATGATCGACAGGAAATAGGCGGCTCGACCGTTGTCGGCCTTGTCGCCGGCGCTTTCATAGCCGTGATCGGCCAGGTAGCGTGATATGGCGGGATCGCCGGGGGTGTTCACTTCAAGGATCAGGCGCGAGGGATTGGCACGGGAGTCACCGGCAAGCTCTTTGTTGGCCCATTCGAGAAATGTTTCGGGCACGGCAAATGTGTTGAGTCTCGACGAGAATCCTACGATTCGGCCTTGCAGAGTCATCTGCCGTCCGTTGCCGCTGATCGATAGTTTGAGCGGGAGCTGGCCGATTGTGGCTTCGGAGATTTGGGGATAGCCGCGCGATGATGCGAAGCCGAAGTTGTAGAGCGTCAGATAGTCCTTGCTGATCACTATCGGCACTTCGGGCAGGCTGCCGTCGGGCTCGGGAGTGGGCTGCCACTGCCATCCGCGAGGCTTAACATCGAAAAACTCGTCGGGGATAGCTTCGAGAAAGAGTGCTGTCGACATTCCTCGCCCCCAGATATCGAGCGATGCTCCGACGTTGAATCCGGCGGCCGCGAAGCGCCCGGTTTTGCGGATCCAGGGTTGTGCTTCGATGTCGGCTATCTCAGCATCGGTAAATTCATTGCTGTTGCCGTTGAGCGCTACTCCTTCAACCTTTTTCGAGATGATGATATAGTCGCGCGAGATAAAGGAATCTTCCGCTTCCCACACGTTGGTCACATCGCGGTAGAGCTGCAGGGCGCTGATCACTATGGCCAGTCCGACGAGGTTGGCCACACCGTAGCCTATGAGTTGGCCTACTGATATGTTGTGGCGGAGCAATCGCCATACGATAGAGCGTTTCATAGCTTGAGTGTGGAGGTTATCGGTAAGGTGATTTTATTGCCTACGGAGGTGGCTATGACAGAAGCGCCGTAGCGTCGCGCTTCGTCGTCGATCAGAGATGCCACTATGGCGTTGTTTCGCTGGTCGAGATGGCTCACCGGTTCGTCGATCAGAAGGAAGTCAAACGGCTGACAGAGCGAGCGGATGATCGCCACGCGCTGTTGCTGCCCCACCGAAAGTCTGCAGGCGGGGGAGTCTGCCTTATTGCCTATTTCAAGGCGTTCGAGCGCTTGTTGGATCCATTGGCGGGTCTTGCATCCGGTCAGGCGGTTTTTTATCTCGATATTCTCCATGGCTGTCAGCTCTGGAAAGAGTTGCATCTCCTGGGGCAGATAGGCGAGCGCGCGCATGCGCAGCCGGCACCAGTCGGCCACGCTGAGCTCCTTGACGTCGCGTCCGTCGAAGCAGATCGTGCCGCTGTAGTCGCCGCGCGAGCCATAGATATAGCTGCAGAGGCTCGATTTGCCGGTGCCTGATTCGGCTTCGACCATGTAGTAGTCAGGACGGCTGAAGCTTACCTCACGAAGCCACACTTCCGACGCGCTTACAGGGAGATCATTCTCCATGCCTGTAAACACGGCCGGAAGTGTGTTGATGAGTTTTATTTCATTGATCATTAGGGTGATGCTTACTTCAATATGCTATTGAGTCGACATAGGCATATTCCGACAAAGAGTCTACTGTTGCGTATTCGTCGTAATTGTTGTAGCTGTTATAGTAGTCGTTGCTATAGGCTGAGCTCCAAACCGAGTTGGCGAATGACTGGATCTCAGCTCCGAGGCTCATCAGCGAGGAATAGAGATTGTCCTTGTCTACTCCGGTCAGGTTGACTTTGAACGTCACCTTGTTGTCTTCAAACACGAGCGAACTTTCCAGGCCGAGCTTCGAGTTGCCGCCTATCAGGGCTGACACCGAGGGGACGTTGACGGCGATGGCCGACGATGCGTCCTTCATGAGCGGGATGATGTTATTGTCCGATTCTTTGACAGAAGATGATTTGCTGATCACGAAGTTGTTGCCTTCCGTGAAGAGATGATATGTCAATTTGCCGTCAGTCAGAGAGGTGACGTTTCCATTATTCTCAATTTTGATGCCACTGCTAAGCGAGGCGAGGTTGGTGAGGGTGGTTTTCAGCTCGGCTGCTTTGCCCGGCACCATCTGCGCTACGAGTGTCATGTCGAGATTCTGAAATCCATGGACCATAGCATCGGCAAGCTGCTCTTTGTTGTTCAGGCCGATACCCACGGCCACTGTGCCGTCGAGATTGCCAAGCTGCTTGACGAGTTCTTTGGCCAACGGGTCGCTGTTGGTGAGGCCCTGAAGCTGGCTGAGCTGGTTGCGCAGTTGCTGATTGTCGATGCCANAGGCAGCGGCGGCAATGGTGTTTGACGGAAGCAGACGCAGNGTGTTGCTGTCGATCTCCTTAGNGCCGGGATATTCCACGCGGTCGCCCGACTCTTCGTTGAACAGGAATGACTCTANGGTCAGCGATGTGCCTTCGTAGTTGGCCGAGAGGCTGAGCCAGTTGCCTTTGAGATAGGGCACTGTGGCTGAAAGAGCCATGGCGCTCTGAGCGTCGACCAAGGNATAGGCCGACGATGAGAGCAGGTCGGCAAGCGGTGTCATATTGCAGGCGATGTTGAGCGTGCGGTCTTCAGAGATTACTTTGGCCACTGACGATACGGAGGTGATATCCTTGTCTTTGGCGCGGTTGATAAACTTGTTGACGAGCGATGCGGCNTCGTCCGTGGAGCGGCTTGAACAGAAGTAGCCATACGATCCGTCGACCACGAGACAGGTGCGAGGATCGAGCTCATACACGTCATATCCTTTGATAGTGAAGCGTTCAGCCTGCCGATAGGAGCGGATTGTCGACNGCAATTTGTCTTTGTCCGTCAGCTTGACAAGAACCACTACTTCAGGCTCGGCGGCTATATAGCCCATTACTACGANGCGATTGAAATCGATCGAACTGTGGAGGTCGGTTATCACATCGCGGGTCTGGTTGGGGATGCTGTTGAGTATGGCTTTCAGCTCCGACGGACCTTTGATGTCGGTATCTGTAATTTCGAATCCGGCGTTTTTGATGAGTTGGTCGGGATTGCCCACGGCTACAAAGTCGACGTCGGACGGCACCATGTCGAGCATGTCTTTCGATGAGCATGAACTCAGAATGGTCAGCGCGATGGCCACGAGAGCGGTCAGCGTGGTTTTGAATGTTTTTTTCATTTTGTTTGTTGAGAGATTCTATGTGGTGAGACTAATTGTCGATTAGAAACTGTTTAAATTTNTGTNCGAATGATTTTGAGGATATTTCAGGATNAGTTTTGCAAGTTGAAGAGGGAGCGATGCGGGGCGGGCATCGTGACCGATAANACTTGGCAAAAATCGCCTGAAAGATCAACAAAATCAGAGTATATAAAAATTATTCACATAAATTTAAACAGTTTCTTAGAGTTTACACTTCGAGGTCGAGATTGAACTGTTCGTGCCAGGGCAGTCCCTGCACTTTGAGCTGGGCCATGAAGGGATCGGGATCAAACTCCTCTACGTTGTGAACACCGGGCATGTTCCACTTGCCGGTGAGAAACATCATTGCGCCGATCATGGCGGGCACGCCGGTGGTGTAGCTTACGGCTTGCATTCCGGTTTCTTTGTAGGCTTCTTCGTGAGAGCAGTTGTTATATATATAATATGTGAGGTGCTTGCCCTCTTTGTCGCGGCCTTCGATGCGGCAACCGATCGACGTTTCGCCCTTGTAGTTCTCGCCCAGGTCCTGCGGATTGGGGAGCACGGCTTTAAGGAATTGGAGCGGAACGATTTTCACACCGTTGTAGTCCACTTCGTCGATGCGGGCCATGCCGATGTTCTGGATCACACGCAGATGGGTCAGATATTCCTGTCCGAACGTCATCCAGAAGCGTGCGCGCTTGATGGTGGGGAAGTTTTCAACGAGCGATTCCAGCTCTTCGTGATAGAGCAGATAGCTTTCGCGCGCGCCGATATTGGGATAGGTGAGGGGTTTGTGGATTTCGAGCGGTCCGGTGGTCACCCATTTTCCATCCTGATAGTAGCGGCCGTTTTGAGTGATCTCGCGGATATTGATTTCGGGGTTGAAGTTGGTGGCGAATGCCTTGCCGTGGTCGCCGGCGTTGCAGTCGACGATATCGAGATATTTCATCTCCGAGAAATGATGTTTGGCGGCATAGGCTGTGAACACGCCGGACACCCCGGGGTCGAAGCCGCAACCCAGAATAGCTGTCAGGCCGGCTTTTTCAAACTTCTCGCGGTAGGCCCATTGCCATGAATATTCGAAGTGAGCTTCATCTTTCGGCTCATAGTTGGCCGTGTCGAGATAGTTGACACCACACTCCAGACATGCATCCATGATCGTGAGGTCCTGGTAGGGGAGGGCCACGTTGATCACCAGCTCAGGTTTGTGGCGGCGGAATAGCTCAACGAGCTGCTCTACGCTGTCGGCATCAACGCTGTCGGTGGTGATTCGGTCGCTGCCGATAGCTTTGGCTATGGCGTCACACTTGCTTTTGGTGCGCGATGCAAGAACGATTTCAGTGAACACTTCGGGATTCTGAGCACATTTGTGAGCCACAACGGTTCCAACGCCGCCGGCTCCGATGATGATAACTTTTGCCATCGATTTCTCTGTATTGATATTTGAATTTTAATTATTTCCGTTGCTGTTGAAGCAACCCCGACGGGTTGCCACATCTGATTCAGACAGCTAAATTACATAAAACCGCGCCAATTCACAAATCAAATGCGATAAATTGCAGATAAGTTGCATGAATAAAAAAATCAGATTAACTTTGCGGTATCGGTGGCTGTCTCCGTCGTAGTGACATGACCGCTGCCGACATTACATATCAGGAAAGTGTTTTAGCTTTCTTCTGACGATTGACAAATCACCACGTTGCTAATCCTAAAGTCAGAGATTGCCGAAAGACTCTTCCCCTTTGGTTGACTATCAAGTTCTTGATTTGATATATGCCATCGGGTGAGTCGCTGTTTCGTGCTCTTGCTTTAGGTGCCTTGTGGTGAGGCTGTCAATCAGAGAACACGCTATTGCGGCTCACCTTTCCTTATCTTTTTATTACGGTAGAGTATTTTTAATCAGATTGTCTCCTTTTGCAGAGCCGACCGATGGAGATCATAAACCGATCAATAGCATGAAACGTTGTATCTTTCCTATCCTGATCGCACTTCTGGCAATGACCGTCGGCAGTTGCAATTTTTTCAAACCCGAATATTCCACCCTTTCTAAATCGGAGCTCAAGGAGCTGGACGAGCAAGGCGATGCTCAGGCTTCTCTGCAGCTTGGACGGCTGGCCATCAAGGATATGGATCGCAATTCAGCCAAGAAATATTTCACAAAAGCAGCCGATCAAAACATCCCCGAAGGTCTCCACAACCTCGCTCTCGTNAATTTTGCTGAGGGTGATTCGATTGCAGGATGCAATAATTTGGAGCGTGCGGTGGATATGGGCTTTATTCCATCAAAAGGATGGTTGGGCCTTCAGATGATTGTAAAGCCATATCTAAACAAGCGTTTTGAGGGCGTACGGCTTGCAGAAGAAGCTGCTGAAAAAGGCGATAAGATTGGACTGCTTGCTATGCACATGTATAAAATGCAACAACAGGACAATGTTTGTAATGATGGCGATGAAGCTCATGAATATTTGACGCGAGCTATAGATGCAGGTTCAAGTTTTGCTTTATGTATTCGCTTTGATGAATTGTTGCGAGGTGGACATTCTAAAGAAGAAGTATATAGAGTAATTACGTCATATAAAGACCGGTATCCGCGTGTAGTAGAAAGNTTGATCCGTTTGTTGGATGGTGATACCGACGATGACCAGCAGCCGTATATTAAGGACGGATATTATCTCATAGAAGATTGGATGCAGTGATCGTTTATGCTGCAGTGATTAATAAGAATACTAACTTGAAAAAATATAAGAACCATGAGTCAGCTTTATTGCCCTAAGTGTGGCTGCCCGCTGCAGGGCGGCGAACAGTCGTGTCCCGAATGTGGTGTCCCTTTCTATTATCCGAATCAGTCAACNGCCGGAGCCAATCAGGCTGCTGCCGGACAGACCGCTACTGCCACATNATATCAACAGCAGGCCTANGCCTCCGCAATGCCGGCAGCTGAGACGATGGGCGCTCCATCGCCNNCNNCNGCTCCCGCNCCACAGCGCACAGACTGGGCTAACTATATCTATGATTGCACAGTGATGTTCTGGCGAGTGTTTACGAAGCGATATGTCGGAATCTCCGGCAGAGCATCGCGCCGCGAATACTGGTCGTTCTTTTTCACAATGGTTATGTTGCCGATACCTTTTATCGGTCTGATATGCCTTATNCCATGGTTATGTGTGTCTATCCGCCGTATGCACGATATCAACCGCAGCGGCTGGTGGATTCTTTGCCCCATTGTCAACTTCCTGTTTCTGCTCAAACGCTCCGATCCCTACACTAACGACTACGGCGATCCCAACCCNGCCCAAAANGTGATCGACTACGGCTACGACTATGGCTATAACCAATATTAATACCCTTAGAAACCGTTTAAGAAACTGTTTTCATTTAAATGATTTTAGCAAGAAGAGGGATTTTACGATGATTTTTTCAAAATTGAAGAAGGAGCAACGCGTGCATTGCTACTGATGAAAACTTTGAAAAATCGCCCAGAAGATCCTTTGTGATGAAATCAAAAATGGAACCCCCATCCTTCATTATTTAATTTGGCTTAAATCCAAACATTCTCTAAATTTCTNCATAACNCTTTTCCTCCCTTGATAAAAAAACTCCATCGGACTCCGATGGAGTTTTTTTATCTCCCCCAATCCGCCCCCTNAAAAATCCCGGCCGTTCGTCAGGTCCATCGGCCGTGCNCGGCCGATNGACCTNACNAACNGCCAATATCACCCAAACCGCCGCCCAAGTGGGAGGGACGGTTTTAGCCGTCACCTTGAGAATCAACAAATTAGCTCGGTAAAAGGGACGGCTAAAGCCGGCCCTCCCACCCCCGCCGCCCCAGTGGGAGCTATGGCTTCAGCNGTCAGCCTGTAGATCANNGAATTAGCTCGNNAAAAAGGGACGGCTAAAGCCGGCCCTCCNACCGTTAGGCCCAACAAATANNGAGGCAATGTATTTTTTTNGTTTATCTTTGCGTTGCAATGATAAAAACCTGTGAATATGAGNTCAATTCTTTCAGATNANAANTTTCGGAGAGACGCGCTGATTATCGCGGCCATCGAAATTGTCATCTTCTTGTTTTTTTGCGTGATATTTNCCGNATCGACCGCATCGCCTGAAGAAGTTTTTAAGGCTCGGGAAATTCCGGACTTTGGAGAATATCATCCAAATTTTAATGCGTGTGAATACTTGGCGGGATTTTTCATGCTCATAATTATCAGTGCATCCCNCGTTTTGTATCGTAATTACTCGCCNTCTCGTCAGTTGCTGCTNACCACGGGATGGATAGCNATANCTACTATAATGATCTGTCTGGCAGATGCGATAGTCGGCGGGACGATTTATAATCATCATCCGGGAGGTGGCGGCTGGTGTGCTCGGACAGNNTTTCTATCGCCATTTGCCGTTGCAATGTGCGGTTTGGCTTACGCCATCCCTTTAGNTCTTGGAGTGGTGATATGCCGCACGAATTTCCGGAGCGATCGACGTCCGAAAGTCAGTGAGGATGGTAAAGCAGTCTGTGTGAAAAAGATTCTCCGTATCGTATGGTGTATNGTGGTAATGATCATGGCCATAATCTCATCATGGATATTTAACATGATGATCTACATTCTCTTTATCTGACCCCCGCATAACGCCCCCCCCCCTCGGAGTGAGAGAACGAAAAAGAAAAATAGAAAAGAGGAGCCTCGCAGCGCGAGCTCCTCTTTCAGTACCCAGACCCGGGATCGAACCGGGATGGATTGCTCCACTGGTGTTTGAGACCAGCGCGTCTACCGATTCCGCCATCTGGGCATGGCTTTTCAGCGGACAAAGTTAGCGATTGTTTTCCGAATAGCCAAACCCACACCCAATTTTATTGAATTTTTTTCATGGGGAGTGGCGAAAATATATTGTGAAAAAGATTGTGGATTAGAAAATTATCCGTATCTTTGCAACCGCAAATGAAGTGGCGCGATGGATGAATATTCGCGCTAACCGTTTGATTCATAATTAACCTTATTTATTAACTTTATTAAATGACTGAAGAAGTAAAAAACTCTCCCATCGAAGATTTCGACTGGGAAGCCTATGAGAACGGAGATGCTCTGGGCGAAAAATCTCGTGAAGAACTTACCAAGACCTACGACGAGTCGCTCAACACCGTTAAGGACAAAGAAGTAATCGAAGGTACCATCATCGCCCTCAACAAGCGCGAAGCAGTGGTTAACATCGGCTACAAATCCGACGGTATCATCCCCATGAATGAATTCCGCTACAACCCCGATCTGAAAGTGGGCGACACTGTAGAGGTGTTCATCGAAAACCAGGAAGATAAGAAAGGTCAGCTTATCCTCTCACACCGCAAAGCTCGCGCCGCCCGCTCTTGGGACCGCATCAACGAAGCTTTGGAAAAAGACGAAATCATCAAGGGCTACATCAAATGCCGCACCAAAGGCGGCATGATCGTCGATGTGTTTGGCATCGAAGCGTTCCTCCCCGGATCGCAGATCGACGTGCGCCCCATCCGCGACTACGATGTTTACGTTGGCAAGACCATGGAATTCAAGGTTGTCAAGATCAACCAGGAATTNAAAAATGTTGTTGTGTCGCATAAAGCCCTCATCGAAGCCGAACTCGAACAGCAGAANCGCGAAATCATCGCNAAGCTNGAAAAAGGTCAGGTGCTNGAAGGNACTGTNAAAAACATCACCAGCTACGGTGTGTTCATCGACCTCGGCGGCGTTGACGGCCTCATCCACATCACCGACCTCTCTTGGGGCCGCGTGAGCCATCCGCAGGAACTGCTCGAACTCGACCAGAAACTCAACGTCGTTATCCTCGACTTCGACGACGAAAAGAAACGTATCGCTCTCGGTCTCAAGCAGCTCATGCCTCATCCCTGGGATGCCCTCAACCCCGACCTCAAAGTGGGCGACAAGGTTAAAGGCCGCGTAGTGGTTATGGCCGACTACGGTGCGTTTATCGAAATCGCTCCCGGCGTTGAAGGTCTGATCCACGTCAGCGAAATGTCTTGGAGCCAGCACCTCCGCTCAGCTCAGGACTTCATGAAAGTGGGCGACGAAATCGAAGCCGTTATCCTCACTCTCGACCGCGAAGATCGCAAGATGAGCCTTGGCATCAAGCAGCTCAAAAACGATCCCTGGGAAAATATCGAAACCAAATATCCCGTTGGTTCGAAACACACTGCTAAAGTGCGCAACTTCACCAACTTCGGCGTATTTGTTGAAATCGAAGAAGGCGTTGACGGTCTCATCCACATCTCCGACCTCTCTTGGACCAAGAAGATCAAACACCCCAGCGAATTTACTCAGATCGGTGCCGACATCGACGTGCAGGTTCTTGAAATCGACAAGGACAACCGTCGCCTCTCGCTCGGCCACAAACAGCTCGAAGAAAACCCCTGGGATGTATTCGAAACCGTATTCACCAACGGCTCTATCCATGAAGGCACCATCGTTGA
>JAAVEX010000010.1 GCA_014801065.1 Barnesiella sp. | reverse complement strand
GTGCTTGTGGCTTTTAGTATAGCCACGTCGCTTCTTGGCGGTTACCTGGTAGCATTGCTGACGGATATCATAACGGTTTCAAAATATGTGTATGGTATTCAGGCTCTCTTTGAAGAGTGGTATGTGTGGTATGGATTTATCAAGGCGCTATTTTTTGCTTATGTAATAGCCAGCGTTTCGTCGTTTTATGGCTACTATGTGAAGGGCGGCGCACTTGAAGTGGGTAAGGCCAGCACTAATGCCGTGGTTAGTAGCAGTATTCTTATTCTGCTGCTTGACGTTGTATTAACAAAACTCCTGCTACAATGATTGAAGTAAAGAATGTTACAAAATCGTTTGACGGTAAAACGATCCTTCACGATGTCAGCGCGACATTTGAAACCGGTAAAACAAATCTGATTATCGGTCAGAGCGGTTCGGGTAAAACTGTGTTGATGAAATCTGTTATCGGTCTTATACATCCGGAAGAGGGAGAAATACTCTACGACGGCCGCGATATCATGAAGATGAACAATAGCGAGATGAAGAATCTCCGAAGAGAGATCGGTATGCTTTTTCAGGGATCAGCATTGTTTGACTCCGAGACTGTTCTTGGCAATGTGATGTTCCCTCTCGTGATGTTTTCAGATATGAGTCGTGAAGAGATGCTTGAGCGCGCTCACTTCTGTCTTGATCGTGTCAATCTTAAGGGAGCAGATTCGAAATATCCTTCAGAGATATCCGGCGGTATGCAGAAGCGAGTTGCTATTGCGCGTGCTATTGCGTTAAATCCCAGATATCTTTTTTGCGATGAGCCAAATTCGGGATTGGACCCGCGTACATCCATTCTCATTGACGAACTGCTTAGTGATATAACTCATGAGTATGACATTACTACCGTAATAAATACGCATGATATGAACTCTGTTCTCGGTATCGGTGAAAATATTCTCTTCTTGAACAAGGGCCATCGAGAATGGGTAGGGGATATGAAAAAGATATACCATTCATCGAGCGAAGCACTCAATGACTTTGTTTTTGCCACTCGCCTTTTTCGTCAAGTGAAAGACTATGTCGTCACCCATGAACATTCCTGATAATATCCCCCCAATTAGATAGATATACCATTCAGACATATTGTAAAACACCTTAAATAAATTATTATGAAAAAATTGCTTTTTGTCCCGGCGCTAATGTTGTCATTAGCTTCTTGTGTGGATTTGTCAAATTCCGGCTCTGGTTCCGATAGTAATGGTTACGAGTATGATAGTATCGCTGCCGATACTATTGATGCGGAGACTATGATTGATGCTAAAAGCGGAAATTGGCAATATCGTGAAGAGATAGATGAAATGACCGATAAGACATCTTATTATGCAAAAACGGTATCAACAAACTCAGTTGACTTCGGATTTCCATACGAGGGCGGAAGTACGCTGTCGTTAACTGTAAGAGATTCTCCCCAATATGGGGAGGATGTGTTTATCTCCGTCTCAAAAGGACAGTTTAATTCGCATTATAATGGAACGACTATAAAAATGAGATTCGACGATGCTGATCCGTTTACGGTAAATTGCAGCGAGCCTTCGGACCTTAGTTCAGATATACTTTTTCTTAATGGGTATTCCAAAATAGTTGGATTATTAAAGAAGTCGTCCACAATGAAAATCAGCGTCGAATTCTTCCAGGAAGGAACACGGACATTTACATTCGACGTTAAAGATTTTAAGTGGGATCATTAAGATAAATACGACACAACGTCCCTTATAACTTCAACCTGCAAGAATATATGCTTTTTATAGCGGAAATATATTCTTGTAGGTTTGTATTATTTTTAACAATACAATCGGGTTTTGCATATGCCCCTGATCACTATGCGCCGTGATTGGTTTGATTACAAAAAAAGAGCTACATGCGGTAGCTCTTTGGTGGCGGAGAGAGAGGGATTCGAACCCCCGGAGGTGTTACCCTCAACGGTTTTCAAGACCGCCGCAATCGACCACTCTGCCATCTCTCCTTGATCTGTGTGATCTTAACGAGTGCAAAGGTAGAGATAATTTTTTTATTGTGCAAATTTTTTCGCTAATTTTGTGAAAAACTTTGGAAAAATGAGCAANAAAGAGAATAAGTATAGNTCTTTTGAGTTTCGCAGATTTTCGATTTCTCATAGCCGGTCGGCCATGAAGGTGGGCACGGATGGCGTANTGCTGGGTGCATGGGNGCCTGTGGATGGCTGTCGGGTGATATGGGATGTCGGGAGTGGTAGTGGTCTGATCTCGTTAATGCTCGCGCAACGATCGGGTGCGATGATCTATGGTATTGAGTTGGATCATGGCGCTTATGAGGATATGTGTGATAATTTCAACCGCTCNGAGTGGGCTGATCGTTTGCGGGNAGTGGAGGGTGACGTCAATGAGGTGTCTGTAGATCTTCCAACNCCCGATCTTATTGTGTGTAATCCGCCTTTTTTTTCTAACTCACTNTCGGCGAAAGGAGAGTCGCGCTGTCTTGCCCGCCATGAATCAACTCTTGGAGTTGGACGAGTGATAGCGTTGGCATCGGAGTTTTTAAGCGAGGGCGGNNGTCTTGCATTGGTTGCTCCGATGGATAGNTTGGCTGAAATTGAGTTTGAGGGATCGCTNNGGCGAATGAAAATGGTAAGCAGGGTTGATGTTGCNACNACACTGCGTAAAGGNCCTTCNAGAGTNCTTTTTCTATTTGAGAAATCNAATCANATTGATCCGGTTGCAGATATAACCACTCGATCGTTGAGAGATGCTGATGGCAGTTATAGCGACTGGTATTGTGAGTTAACTAAGAATTATTATTTGTTTTTAAGATAAAGAAATGAAAGATTTAAGGGATGCAGGTCATNCTTGTCGACCTGATATGAGTGGTTGCTTTCTTGTGNCACCNATGAAGAGATTCGTGATGTTTTTATGCTCGTGGCTGCTATGTTATATTGTGGGGAGTGTAATTATGGGNTTTGTCATGGGTGGCGAACTATCGGCAACTAAGGTGAGAATTTGCCTGGTTNTACAGGATGTCGTGGNNTTTGTCGTGCCGGCCCTTCTGACAGCTGTNGCGGTGTGNCGGCGTCCGGCAGAGTTGTTGCTGTTGACTCGGCCAAAATCGCTTTGGGTTTTCGTTATGGTGGTAATGCTGGTAGTTTCGATGATTCCGGCAATAAATATGGTGATATCCTGGAATCAGACGNTGCGACTTCCGGATTCAATGAATGGGCTGTATGAATGGATGGTAGAGTCTGAGCGTTCGGCCGAGGGNATAATGTCGCTTGTCACCGGTAGTACTACTGTCGGTGGATTGATTATAAGTTTATTGATTGTGGGTGTTTTTGCCGGATTTTCCGAGGAGCTGTTTTTCCGAGGAGGTTTACAGCGATTGCTGACTACGTCGTCAGTCAATCCGCATGTGGCTATATGGTTGACTGCTTTTATATTTAGTGCGATCCATTTGCAGTTTTTCGGTTTCTTTCCGCGATTGATNCTTGGAGGGGTGTTTGGTTATCTTGCATATTGGAGNGGCNCACTGTGGGTGCCTGTAGTGGCTCACGTGACTAATAATTGNCTTGCAGTGGCGGCGATGTGGATTAAGAATCGATCGGTNGANGGGGGAGAAATAGGCCTTGATACTATTGGCAGCGCTGATGGAGGGNCTGGCACGGTNGCAATCGTTTTGTGCAGTATNCTTTTAAGTGCGATATGGTTAGGACTGATCTATAAGCGAAGCAAACGTGTAGTGTAGGGAAGGAGGGTACGATAACAAAATAAGCAGGCTGCGCCCAAGGCGCAGCCTGCTTTTGTAATCTTCAAGTAGACCCTGCGGGGATTACTTTCTGCTACCAAGCTCTTTCTGAGCGATGATGGCACGATAGCGGTTGATGTCTTTACGGATAAGGTAATCCAACAGACGACGACGCTTACCTACCAACGCTTTAAGAGCGCGCGCAGTGGTATAATCTTTGTGATTTGACTTGAGGTGTTCAGTCAAATGAGCAATACGGATGGAGAATAATGCAATCTGTGCTTCGGGTGAGCCAGTGTCAGTCTTGCCCTTACCGTACTTCTCAAAGATTTCTACTTTTTCGTCAGAATTCAAATGCATTCTTAGAAAATTTAATAGTTAATAAATAAGTGAATATGTTTGCCAGTTGGCAAATCGACTGCAAAGATAGATAAAATTTTTAATATATCAATGCTTTGTACAGTTGACTATTTAAAAAATTGCCATTTTTATTTTGAAAAATGGCAAAGATGACTGCTTGAGTATCAGTCGAGGTTGAGTTTTTCTTTCGCGGGATTGCGGAAGTGGATTTTGTGTTCTACGTATTCCTGTGCTGCGATCAGAGTGGGTTTGGGCAGCTTTTCGTAATAGCGTGAGATTTCAATCTGTTCGCGGTTTTCAGAAATTTCTTCAAGGTTGTCGTTGAGCGAGGCAAATTCCTGAAGCTTCTTCTCAAGGTCGTGTTTCATTTCGCCTGCGATCTGGTTGGCTCGTTTGGCGATGATGCATACGGTTTCGTAGATGTTGCCGGTGTCCTCCGACATTTCGATCATGTCGCGTGTAACGGTGTTGAGAGGTGCGTTTGTCTTCTTGTAATCCATACTGCTGTTATATGTGATTTTATTATATTGTTTTTTTGTTATGGGGATTATATTAATCGCGGATGTGAGATTGGGCGATTTTTAAGATGTTGTCAGCTTCCTTGCGATTGGGGCTGTCGGGATAGTTGTTGATGAAAGAGTAGTATTCGTCCACAACCGTGCGGAATCGATCGGATTTCTTTTCTTCTACGCTTTGTGAAGCTTCCTGATAGCGAGCTTTGAGCACGAGCATCTCAAGATCTTCTTTATATCTTGAATAGGGGTAGGATTTGATGGCATTTTTTGCTACGATCACTGCTGATTCGTAGTTGTTGCCCATGTAGTTGCCAAGGTTATAATAGAGCTGGGCGTTTTGAAGTTCTTTTAACGTCAGTTTGTCCTGGAGCTCAAATATGGCGTTTTGTGCAATGCTGATTTTGTCGCTTCTGGGAAAATAATCAAGAAATGATTGAAGCTCTTCGATGGCTTTGATGGTTCCGCTTTGGTCCAATTGTGTGTCGGGCGAATCGAGGTAGTAACCGTAACCACAGTAAAAGCGGGCCAGCTCGGTATATTTTCCTTTCGGGTAGCGGTTGTAGTATGTTTTAAAATATGCTCCGGAATTTACATAGTCCTTGTTTTCATAGTGGCTGAGAGCTAAGAGGTAAAGGGCATCTTCAGCCTTCTCAGTACCCTTGAAAACGGTCACAATATCGGTCAGGATAGTGGCGGCCTGCACATATTTTTTCTCCTCGAATGCGCGCTTGGCAAAGTCGAGCTTGTAGTCGTAGTCTGTACTTTTTTGAGCTTTCTGATATTCGCCACATCCTGTAAGAGTTAGCGCTGTCAGAAGCAGTATAAATAGATGTCGCATTGGTGTCGAATATTGTCGATTATGCATAATTAGCACGCAAAGGTACAAAAAATATTGTTATGGTCTATTTTTTTTGAATTAAAATTTGAGCTTATACATAAAATGATGTAGGTAGAGTTTGATATGGCCCCGTTATTTAATACTTGTTAATGCTGACAAACTGTAAAGTTCATACGAAAATATTCTCAAAATCATTTGTACATCAATAATTTTAATAAATTCTTAATGTTGGATAACAGCCCCTTTTAATGGAGAGGATGAGTCGTGGGCTAAGCCGGTGAATGTGCTAAAAATCATTTAAAATAAATATATTCTAAAAGAATTTCATTAAATTTGCGGAGTGACTTCGGGCTTGAGTAAGTGGCTACGGTGTGTAAAGGTGTAGTTAAGGAACTTTCTGTAGGGAGTTGTCAGGAGTCCAAATATACGATGTTATTATGAACGAATCTACTGAAAATAAGAATAGAAAGCCGTTTTGGTTAAGAGTGACGCTCAATATCCTGTTGATGATCGTTATCGGATGTTTTCTGCTGTGGATAAGCACTTTTGTGCTTGATTTGTGGACGCGCCATGGCGATAATGTTACTGTTCCAGATGTGAAGGGTATGCATTTTGATGATGCGAGCAGGCTGCTTGAGGATAATGACTTTGAAGTGGTGTTGCAGGATTCGGTTTATGAGGACGGTGTCGCTCCCGGGACGGTTGTGGATCAAAATCCAAAGGATTCTGTGGAAGTGAAGCCCGGCCGAACTATTTATCTGACCATTAATGCATTCTATCCGCGTACGGTCAGTCTGCCGGCTCTTACGGATATTTCTCTCCGTCAGGCTCGCACGATATTGGAAGGTCTCGGCGTAAAGAATATAAAGACCAAAGAAGTCCCATCGGAATATCAAGATCTTGTGTTTGCCGCGTTGTATAATGGCAAGCGACTGAAACCCGGTGAGCGAGTACCTTTGACAGCTCAGATCACGCTTGAGGTGGGCGTAGCGCTTGATTATGATGATATGCGCGTCGATACGCTGAACTATGCGGATGGAATGCCTCCAAAGCAGGATGTGTCGACATCTGCGGAAAGTGGTCAGAAAGCAGATACTCCTTCAAATGATTCTCCGGAAGTTGCTTCCGAGGAACCTGCAGCCCAGTCAGAACCGTCGGATGATTCCGATGATGATCTGTTTGATTAATCTTCCACGCATGATCGAAAACGAATTTGACGATATAGAAGAATCGTGTCCGGAATTGGATGGGTCGGGCACTGAGGGCGAACTCTATGAACATTTTCGGTTTGTAGCCGATAAGGGTCAGCAGTTGCTTCGCGTAGATAAATTTCTGGTGTCCCGTCTGGAGAAATCGTCACGCAACAGGATTCAACAGGCCGCTGATGCCGGATGTATAATCGTAAGCGGCCGACCGGTGAAAAGCAACTATCGTGTGAAGCCATTGGATGTGGTTTCGGTGGTGATGGACCGACCGCGATATGAACTTGAGATAATCCCTGAGGATATTCCATTAGATATAGTCTATGAGGATAATGATCTGCTCGTGGTGAATAAGCCGGCCGGGCTTGTGGTTCATCCCGGACATGGCAACTATTCCGGTACTCTTGTAAACGCATTGGCCTATCATTTCAAGGATAATCCTGCTTACGATGTGAATGATCCCAGAATGGGGCTTGTGCACAGGATTGACAAAGATACATCAGGGCTACTTGTCGTGGCGAAGACACCGGATGCCAAGACTCACCTTGGAAAACAATTTTTTAACAAAACTACACGCAGAGAGTATATAGCTGTGGTTTGGGGTGTGCCGCGCCCTGCAAATGGCACCATAGTGGGTAATGTTGGTCGAAATCCGAAGGATCGATTGCAGATGACAGTGTTTCCTAATGGCGAAGAAGGGAAACACGCTGTGACGCACTATGAGGTGTTGGAGGATCTTGGCTATGTGTCGGTGGTTCGTTGTCGACTTGAGACCGGACGTACTCATCAGATCAGAGTTCACATGAAATATAAAGGCCATCCGCTGCTTGCTGATGCGAGATACGGAGGAGATGAAATACTGCGAGGAGAGCGCACTGCAAAATATAAACAGTTTGTTGAAAACTGTTTTAAGATATGTCCGCGTCAGGCACTGCATGCGCGTACGCTCGGTTTCGTTCATCCCACTACCGGCGAGGAGATGTTTTTTGAGTCGGAAGTGCCGGCAGATATGACCGCGATGATTGAAAAGTGGCGCAACTACTCGACATCACATTCCGGTTGATACTGCAAGATGCAGGATTCGGGTAGACAATAAACTCAATGCGGACTTGCATTGTTGGAAATAAAAGTGTAAATTTGAATCAAAATTCAGTATATAGGCCGCNAGCGGCCGATTCTTATTCTTTTGTTATGTGCAATCGATTAGACTTTAGTGATATAGCTCCTTTTGACGACAAGGACTTTTCAGAAAAGATGGCTTGTCTGGTCAAGGAGGCGGGTTTTGAACATGCNGTCAAGTATGTGATGCCCNATCTTAATTATAANGAGTTTGTTGAAAAATTACTTCAGATTCCGAATAAAGAGGCGTTTCAGAAACAGGTGATGTATCNGTTTTTGCTTATGCTTAAAGACAAAACGACAAGCGGTATATCCAGTCGTGGCACGGAGAATATAAAGCAAGGCANGAGCTATACCATTATGTCGAATCATCGTGACATAGTGCTTGACGCATCGTTTTTGAATCTATGTCTGATCGAGAATCATATACCGACTTCGGAGGTGGCTATCGGAAGTAATCTTCTTATATTTGACTGGATTACCGACCTTGTGAAGCTTAACAAGAGTTTCATCGTAAAGCGGAATATTGAGCGTAAAAAAGCGCTCGACGCAGCTCGCCAGCTTTCTGCCTATATTCACTATGCTATTAATGAAAAGCATGAAAATGTGTGGATAGCGCAGCGTGAAGGGCGTGCTAAGGACTCAAATGATATNACNCAGGAGAGCCTTATAAAGATGCTTGCGCTTGAGGGTGGNGGATCGTTGCTTGACAATGTNAAGGCNCTCAATATTATGCCCCTCAGTATATCGTATGAGTATGATCCNAATGATTATCTGAAGGCAAAAGAATTCTTACTAAAAAANCTTGATCCNAANTTCAAGAAATCCGAGCATGATGACCTGCTCAGCATGGAAACAGGATTGCTCGGANGAAAGGGCCATGTCCATTTTGATCTATGCCAATGTATCAACGANGACCTTGATAAACTGCCTGTTGATATGGCTAAGGGAGATATGCTTAAGGAAATATGCAGGATTATAGACTGCTCGATTCATGCGGGATATAAAATCTATCCNATTAACTATATAGCNTTCGATCGCTTGCATAAAAAANCTCATTATGCTTCGCACTATTCGGAGGCTGAGGCTGNAAGCGTGGATAAATATATTGAATCGCAGCTTGACAAGGTGGATCTGCCTGATGTTTCAGAACTTGACCGTCACTTNATGCGTGAAATGATGTATGTGATGTATGCCAATCCGCTACGCAACAAGTTGGNTGCCGATAGTANATGCTGANACTATGAGAATTACGTTAGTTCTCCTTGTTGCGACCATTGTAATTTCTCTTGCGATTGATGCATATCTATANNCGGCCGCAAGAAAANGGTTGCGCTCAAACGTTCCGGCTCGGATACAGTTGGTCAGTGCNTTGATTTTATATTGTGTGTTGGCAGCAGGGTTATTGTTGCCGATCCGCTCGGGCGATTCCGGGATGTTTATAATCAAGATGTGGCTGCTGTTCGGCTATATGACATTCGTGGCCGGAAAACTGGTATTTATCATATTTGATCTATTGGCATCTATCCCGAAGATNTTTGGCGGCCGACGTCTGAAATGGTTGTCGGTTCTGGGCGGTGTGTTCGGNGTGGTCACATTTTTAGCGATGTGGTGGGGCGCATTGATCAATAGAATCGATGTCGATCTTGTCAAAGTGAATGTGACTGTTGAGGACCTGCCTGAANCGTTTGAGGGCTATCGTATAGTTCAGATATCAGATTTGCATGTGGGAACGTACGGTAGCGACACGACTTATGTTGATCGTTTGGTCAAATATGTCAACTCTCTTGATCCTGATGTGATTTTCTTTACCGGAGATATCGTTAATCGCAACTCNAATGAGTTGAAACCCTTTGTTGAAGTGCTATCCAGGCTTGATGCAAGAGACGGNGTGTATTCTATTCTGGGNAATCANGACTATGGCGATTATTATGAATGGGACAGTGAGAAGCAAAAAGCCGACAATCTTTCATCGCTGATAGATATGCAGCGCTCTATGGGGTGGAAGTTGCNGCTTAANGAACATTCGTTTATTCGCCACGGGGCTGATAGTATTGCAATTATCGGTGTGGAAAACGTCGGCGATCCACCATTNCAGNTCTATGGCGATCTGAAGGCCTCTTATCCCGATCTCTCGGATAATAATGTNAAAATACTTCTCACTCACAATCCCGCTCATTGGCAAATGGAGATTGAGGATAATAAGCAAGCCAATGTGGCACTGACGCTATCNGGCCATACGCATGCCATGCAGATGCGANTGTTTGGGTGGTCGCCGGCANTGTGGCGCTATTCAACATGGGGAGGGATGTATTATGACAAAGATAGAAAACATCCGCTCTATGTTAATATCGGTGTGGGAACAGTCGGGGTGCCGATGCGACTCGGTGCTACTCCCGAGGTCACATTGATCACCCTTACGCGCTAATCGAATTAATGAGTTTTAANGAAACGGAATATATAATAAGTGTAGGGAGCAATCTGATCAATGGAAAGGAGCTNGTGGCAAACGGGCTTGCTTTTATTGANAGTCTGCTCAGTGATGTCAGACGATCTGAGATCTATACAACTCCCTCGATAAGTTTGGGAGATGATTCGATTTACTATAATGCCGTTGCTGCNGGAAGGGCGNCAATNAATCAAGAGGATATGTCTCGTCTATGCAAGAAATGGGAANTTTCGGTGGGNCGTAGACATGATGAGAAGTGTCATGAGGTGNCCGGAGATATGGATATNGTAGTTGTTGATGGTATNGTGGTTCGTCCAATGGATTTCGCAAGAAACTATTTTAAAATCGGGTTTGAGCAGATCGGTATGGCAAGCACCAGCTGCGATCCCGAAGATTGATGTATGGGATTTTGAGATCTTCACATTCGGCAATGTATTTTACGGCCCGACGTGGGTCGAGATCATANCCTATGATTAGCGTGTCGGTNTTTATAGTTGANATAAGATTCTCGATTTTGCCTCTGAATCCNCGGCACACAACCATATAATTTGTCCTATTGATGTTTGGGATGTTTTTGGAGTCGCTTACTATTGCTATTTTATGATTACCCCATAGTATGGTATTGTCGTTATATGTGAANCCNTGGTAAATAGTATCNGAGGGCTCTATGACGCGGATATTGGATATGTTTCTCATGCCCATGTAATCTTTGTAATGACTCATCGCATGGTCTGCGACATTTACCGGCTCGTGAGGAAGAGTGGTTATCACAAAAAGGGTGTCGGTAGAATTGTCTATAATAAAATCAGTGCGGAAAGTTGTCCGTGCAATATATAATGTCGGTTTCCGGTCAGGGTTAAGCGGAGATATAAGCAGATAAACAAATGCTATTATAGACAGAGCCCAAAAGAATCCATAAGTCAGTGATTTTTTTCTGATCCATAGGGCTGTTGCTATCAAAGCGGCCACGTAGGCTATTATTACTGCATTGCTTAGATATATGTTGTCGATGGTAGCTCCCGGTAGGGATGAAATGATGGATGCTGCTTTCTCAAGCCATTGACATAAGAATGAAACGGGTACGGTCAATATTTCGGGAGTATGTGAGATAACTGAAAATAAGATGATCAGCAGACCACCGCCGAGTATAAATGGTAGTAATATCGACGCTATTATGTTGGATAGCAAGAAATATAAAGGAAATTGGTGGAAGTAGACAGCGGAAAGCAATCCTGTTCCGATCATTGCAGAGATCGAAATGGATAAGTATGAACAGCAGCTGTACGCAAATCTATGGCGTCGGCTGAACGGATTGAGTTTGTCTGCAAAGATTATTATGGATAGTACGGCTGCGAATGATAGCTGAAACCCGATGGCAAACAATGAGGTCGGATCAAAAATTAGAATAATTAAA
>JAAVEX010000009.1 GCA_014801065.1 Barnesiella sp. | reverse complement strand
TGTAGGTAACAGTTTTTTCTTGAAAGTCTTCCTCGTCCTTGTTGACATACTGAGCATTGACTGTATATGTGTATGTGTTTTCGCCTTGTTTGGCTTGGGACAGTGGGAAGATCAGGGCATGGGGAAGGCCGTTCTCGTCACATTCCGATGCTACCGGATCTAATCGTGTGCCATTTAGTGTAACCGTGAACTGTGAATAATCCGTGAAATAGCAATTTTGATAGATGTTGCTGAAACAGATTTTTAGTTCTGCAACTCGTGAATACTCGCCCTCCAGGATGTCGCGCCATAGTCCGGTGGTATTTCCGATATTTACACTTGCAAAACCTTCTGCCATGGAGCTAAGAGAGCCTGCAGCGAGGAAAATTGATAATAGAAATGATTTATGCATGAGATAATCTCCTATGCTGTCGCTCACCCCATGCGGCAGCGTTTGTTAAAAGATTAGTCAAAAAAAAAGCGAGGGTGCAATTCTGTTTATCTATTTACGGGCATCGCCAAACGCCTTTCTCCGAATAAACAGTCCACTCCCACGCCTTACCGTATATAGCCCGGCTCCCCTTGTCATAGGGAGTGGAAAATATGCGACAAGCATGAGCGTATTCTTTGACTGCTTTTCTCCTCGGAGATTAGAAATTGGCGATTTCGTAAATAAGGATATAAGCAAGAATCCGCTTTTTTTAATATGTTATCAGCTCCATGATCGGGGCCGACTGTGATCCGGACTCTTCCGGTATCGGTGCAAAATTAACGCAAAGATTGATATCACACAATATTTTGCTCCAATTTTAACATTTAGATGAAGTCAAAAATTGAACCCCCATTCTTTAATATTTAATTTGGTTTAAATTTAAATAGGTTCTAAGGCCTAAAAACAAAAGCAGCGACCTTTGGGGGGACGCTGCTTGGTGGGGTGAACAGTGGGGGTCGAACCCACGACCTTCGGAACCACAATCCGACGCTCTAACCAACTGAGCTATGCTCACCATCTGATGGTTGTCAGTCTCGGTCTCTTCCGATTTGACGATGCAAAGTTACAACTTTTTTCTGATACTGCAATAGCTATTGCAGAAAATTTCATCTGCCCGGCAAGAAAAATTTCTTTGAAACTGTTTGGGGGGTGGAGGCATAGGAGGCGATTGAGGCTGTGTCGCGGCGAACGTTGATGTTGTGTCGATCGAATATATTGCGTGCGTTGTTGACGAAATCGCGGCGTTTNTTTTCGATATAGCTTTCTGTCGGNGTCTCGCCATCGACGAGGCGGAATGATTCACTGCTTCCTCCCGGGGGCATGGTGAAGACCATNCGATAGGAGGCGTCGTCGATGCGTGGAGTGCCGTCGGCATCGCGCTTGATNCGGATGCGGGCCATGGCTCCGCCTCGGGTATCGGTGCGGAGCATATTGGATATGAAGTTGCCCAGCGAATAGCAGAGAAACACATCTTTGTTATGCGTCTTGCTGCGGCGCATTTCCATGGGTTGGATCACGTGNGGATGGCTTCCTATGATCAGGTCAACACCCTGCTCGGTAAGAAAATTGGCCATCTCGCGCTGAGATTTGACCGGAAGGAGTTCATATTCTTCGCCCCAGTGGATGCAGACGCATATCAGTTCGGCNCCTTTATTGCGGGCGGCGGTGATGTCGGAGGCTATCAGATTGCGGTCAATATAGTCCACCACCGCACCTTTGCGNGCCGTCAGGCCGTTGGTCCCGTAGGTNTAGTTGAGGAAGGCGATTTTAAATCCGCCTATATTTTCGATAAGCGGCGAGATTGAATCTCTCTCATTGCGGTCGTTNTAGGCTCCGACATGGCGNAGCGACCGGCGGTTGAGTTCGGCCAGAGTGTGGCGCAGACCCTCGTCGTTGCGGTCGAGGATATGATTGTTGGCGTTGAGGAAGAGATCGAATCCGGCATCGGCAAGAGGATCGAGATAGGAGTAGGGGGCGCAGAAGCGGGGATAGCCTGAAAAGTCGTCGCTGCCAAGCGGTAGTTCGAGATTGACCACGGCATAGTCGGCCGACTCTATGTAGGGGCGTAGGGCGGAGTAGTATTCCGAAAAATCATAGCGGTTGCCGCCGCGAGAGGCCACGTCAAGCTGAGCCTGATGCATCATTGCATCGCCCGCGAAAACGAGATCAATGCTACCGGTGTCGGCATCCTTCAGCCCGAGGGAGGAGAGCGCCGATACGAGGATAAACCATAGTATCGGATTCATCCGCGGGTTAGTTTTCGGGATAGACGGCTCCTTGTGCAGCGAGAAGAGTGTTGCGCATGAGCGAAACGATGGTCATAGGGCCCACGCCGCCCGGCACCGGGGTGATGAATGAGCATTTTTCAGCCACATTGTCGAAATCAACGTCACCGCGCAGACGGAATCCGCTTTTGCGGGTGGAGTCGGGGACGCGTGTCGTGCCGACGTCAATAATCGTGGCGCCGGGTTTAACCATATCTTCGGTTACGAATCCCGGGCTGCCGAGGGCGGCGATGATGATATCAGCTTCGCGGCAGATCTCTTTGAGATTTTCAGTAGCGCTATGACACACGGTCACGGTAGCATCGCCCGGCTGTGCTTTCTGCATCATGAGCATTGCCACCGGCTTGCCAACGATGTTGCTACGGCCGAGGACCACGCAACGCTTTCCGCGTGTCGGGATATCGTAGCGGCGGAGCAGTTCGATGATGCCGGCGGGTGTGGCCGAGAGGAATGTGGGAAGTCCGATCGACATGCGCCCTACGTTGATGGGGTGGAAACCGTCAACATCCTTGCGATAGTCGATGGCTTCGATGATCCGCTGTTCGGAAATGTGGCGCGGGAGCGGAAGCTGAACGATGAAGCCGTCAACGTCGGGATCGTTGTTGAGCTTTTCGATGGCGTCGAGCAGGGTCTGCTCGGTCACATCATCTTCAAATCGGATAAGCGTGGACTTGAAGCCACACTCTTCGCAGGCTTTCACTTTGTGGGCCACATAGGTTTCGCTGCCGCCGTCGTGGCCAACGAGGATGGCTGCCAGATGGGGGCGTTTCTTGCCGGCCTCTACCATTTCGGCTACGGTGCGGGCTATTTCGGCTTTTATCTCAGTGGATATTTTTTTTCCGTCGATCAGTTGCATGTCAGTAGTCTGTGGGGATGGTGATTAGAAGGGACGTTGCTGTTTCATCTGGCGCATCATCTTCATGGGGTTTTTGATTGATGTTGCCATTTTCATCATTTTGCGCATCTGGTCAAACTGCTTGATCATGCGGTTGACCTCAANGATCGTTGTGCCTGAGCCTTTGGCAATACGCTGGCGGCGGCTGGCGTTGATGGCCTGTGGATTGGCACGTTCGTAGGCTGTCATTGACAGGATGATGGCTTCGATGCCCTTGAAGGCATTGTCGTCGATGTCGATATCTTTGATCGCTTTGCCTACGCCGGGAATCATCGCTGCGAGATCTTTCAGATTGCCCATCTTCTTGATCTGGTTGATCTGGGCCAGATAGTCGTTGAAGTCAAACTGATTTTTGGCGATCTTTTTCTGGAGTTTGCGTGCTTCGGCTTCGTCGTAGGCGTTTTGTGCTTTTTCAACGAGCGATACGATGTCGCCCATNCCGAGGATACGGTCGGCCATACGAGCCGGGTGAAAGAGGTCGAGGGCATCCATTTTTTCGCCCGTGCCGACAAACTTGATCGGTTTGGTGACAACGGTGCGGATCGAAAGGGCAGCACCGCCGCGGGTGTCGCCGTCGAGCTTGGTCAGAACCACGCCGTCGAAGTCAAGGCGGTCGTTGAACTCCTTGGCGGTGTTGACGGCATCCTGACCTGTCATTGAGTCGACCACGAAGAGCGTTTCCTGCGGTTTGATCGCTTTCTTGATGGCAGCGATCTCCTGCATCATCGCTTCGTCAACGGCCAGACGGCCGGCAGTGTCGACGATCACCAGATCGTGGTGGTTGGCCTTGGCGTAGGCTATGGCGTTTTCGGCTATTTTAACGGGATTTTTATTGTCGCGTTCGGTATAGACCGGCACGTCGATCTGNTGACCGAGNGTTNNNAGCTGATCGATTGCNGCCGGACGATAGACGTCGCAGGCCACAAGCAGCGGACGCTTNGCTTTTTCGCTTTTGAATTTCTTGGCGAGCTTGCCCGAGAAGGTGGTCTTACCGGAGCCCTGCAGACCCGACATGAGTATCACCGAGGGGTTGCCTGAGAGATTGACCTGAGCCGTCTCTCCGCCCATGAGTGAGGCGAGCTCGTCGTGGACTATCTTGACCATCATTTCGCCGGGCTTTACGGCGGTCAGCACATTCTGTCCGAGAGCTTTTTGCTTCACGGTGTCGGTGAAGGTTTTGGCCACTTTGTAGTTGACGTCGGCATCAAGCAGTGCGCGACGCACATCCTTTAGTGTTTCGGCCACGTTGATCTCCGTGATCTTGCCCTGGCCTTTGAGAAGTTTCAGACTTCGTTCGAGTCTTTCGCTAAGATTTTCAAACATATATGGGATCTGATTTTTTTATTCGGTGGGTGGAGTGAAAATGATTATTTGACAAGACGGTTAGTGGCCGTGTCGGGGAAAATTACCGTTGGGCGGAATGTGCGGGCTTCTTCGCGCGACATCAGCGCGTAGCTCATTATGATCACAATGTCGCCGGGATGCACCTTGCGTGCGGCAGCGCCGTTAAGGCATATCATTCCCGATCCCGGTTCGCCGGCAATAGTGTAGGTGTCAAAGCGTTCGCCATTGTTGTTGTCAACGATATACACGCGCTCGCCCGGGAGGATATCGGCGGCTTCAAGGAGCTCGCTGTCAATGGTAATGCTTCCGATGTAGTCGAGATTTGCTTCAGTCACCGTCACGCGGTGGATTTTCGACTTGAGCATTTCAACTTGTATCATAGTCGGTAGGTTATGTTGTCAATGAGTCGGACATCGCCGCAATATACTGTGACGCAGCCCACGGCTGCGCCGCTCGTGGCATCGCTCCATGTGGCTATCGGCTGCATGGTCAGCGAGTCGACTATTTCATAATATTCGGTTCGAAGGCCGTCGGTGGCATCGATTGCGTCGACAACGAAGCTTTTCACTTCGTCGACCGATCGGGCCGGGACCATTGCGAGGCTTTCGCTGAGCACGCGGTGGATCGTGGGGGCTGTCTGGCGCTGTTGCGGGGTCAGACGCACGTTGCGGCTCGACATTGCCAGTCCGTCGGGATGGCGCATGATCGGGCATGCCACTATTTCCAGATCAAACCCTTCGAGCTCTACCATCCGGCGGATCACGGCTATCTGCTGATAGTCCTTTTCGCCAAAATAGGCGCGGTCCGGTCTGACGAAATCAAAAAGTTTGCTGACGATCTGCGCCACGCCGTTGAAATGGCCCGGGCGCATGGCGCCTTCCATCACTTCGGCCACCGGTCCGAGATCAAACTGACGATTGTCGGGCTCCGGATATATCTCTTCGACGGCGGGGATGAAAGCATAGTCAACTCCGGCGTCGGTCAGCGCGCGGCAGTCGGCTTCTTCGGTGCGCGGATATGTGCGCAGGTCGTCGGGGTTGTTAAATTGAGTGGGATTGACAAACACGCTGACAACCACAACGTCATTTTCGTTGCGGGCGCGGTCAACAAGCGATATGTGGCCGGCGTGGAGGGCTCCCATCGTCGGCACAAGGCCAATTGTTTCTCCGGCGCTTCGGTGGCTGTTAATTGCCTCGCGGAGCTCACGGACAGTGCGTAACACTTTCATTTGTGCGCTGTGATAAAATTGTTCGTTAACGATCGGCATCCCTCGCCGGGACGCAATTATCACCGCAAATTTAATCATTAATTATGGATATCCCAAATCAAAAACATTCGCCGGCCCTTCTAACCCCGAAGTGTTGTAACAGTTTCTAAACAAAAGATGGTGGGCCGGGGGCGGCTCACCATCTTTGAGTTGCCCCGGGGTGGGGCAGTAGGATATTGGGGGGATTATTGTTCGAGGTCTACGGCGTAGTAGCCTTTCTTGCCGGTGGGGTAGAGGCCGGAGATGAACATGACATTTTCTGAAGCATCGGGGGCGGTCACTTTGGTGTAGGCATTTTCCATATCCTCAACCGAGTTGATGCGCACATTGTTGACTTCGAGAATGATGAAGCCGTCCTTAATGCCCGCTTCCTTGAACGGACCGTTTTTCAGTCCGGCCACCTGGATGCCGTGGCTGATCTTCAGCTGTTTCTTGGTCTCGTCGCTGATTTTTTTGAAGGCGCAGCCCAGATCGGCAATCGATGATGCCTGCGAGAGCTTNGTGTTGCCGGCGCTGTTGTAGAGCGTGGCNTCGGTGGTGTATTCCTTATTGTCGCGGATATACGTGATCTTGATCTTTTCACCCGGACGGAAACGGCTGATCGCTTCCATCATCTGCGAGGTCTTATGGGTGGGCTGGCCGTTGATGGCAATGATCACGTCGCCCTCCTTGAGTCCGGCTTCCATGGCNGCGCTGCGGTCGGAAACGCTTCCCACGATGAGGCCTTCGGTCACTTTTGTGATTCCGCGCTCCTGAGCTGCTTTGGCCGAGAGCTCAGTGTAGGAGATGCCGAGCACGGCGCGCTGCACGGTGCGGAATTTCATAAGGTCTTCGGCGATTTTCTTGACGATNGAGGTGGGAATGGCAAATGAGTAGCCGGTGTAGGATCCTGTCTGGGAATAGATGGCNGAGTTGATGCCNACAAGCTCACCTTTGAGATTGACGAGCGCGCCGCCTGAGTTGCCGGGATTTACGGCAGCGTCGGTCTGGATGTAGCTTTCGATCCCCATGCGTCCCTGCTGAGGGTTGGAGATAGAGCGGGCTTTTGCGCTGACTATGCCGGCAGTCACGGTGGANTTCAGTCCGAAGGGGTTGCCCACGGCAAGCACCCATTCGCCAATCTTCAGATTGTCGCTGCTGCCCCAGGGGATCACGGTCAGNTCGGAGCAGTCGATCTTGATAAGGGCGAGGTCGGTGGCGGGGTCGGTGCCGATCACGGTGGCGNTAAACACNCNGTTNTCGTTGAGAAGCACTTCAAGACGTTCGGCCCCGTCGATCACGTGGTTGTTGGTGATGATATAGCCGTCGGCNGAGATGATCACGCCGGAGCCCATCCCTTTTTCGCGCTGCTGACTTTCGTCAGATCCCTGAGCGCCTCCGCTCTGGCCGCGGCGGCGAAACTGTCCGTTGGACTGTCCGGAGGTAGGTCCGGCCTGAGGGCCGAAGAAAAAGTCGAAAAATGGGTCGCTCATGCCGGGGAATGATTGCTGCATGCGCACTGTGGCATAGCTTTTTATGCAGACCACACCATTGATCGTTGATTCGGCGGCAGTGGTGAAGTCATTGTTCTGCACCGCGCGCTGAGCNACGGTGAAGAGCCGGGCATCGGTCTGAGCGGATGCTACAGTGGCAGCCGAACCGGCCAGAGCGATGGCCATAGCTAATTTTACATTAAATTTCATGTTGGTATGATTACGTGTTAAATGATTGTTGACAATTATAATATGCTGATGGAGTATGCAAAAATAGTGCTAATAATAATATAATTGATATTGTCGGGCTGCGATTTAAGTTGATTTAATATGTAGGGCGTAGTTTTTAATAATTTTGACGGTGATTTTGTAATAAAAAGTGAATAAACCTTACTGAAATGTGAGGAAATATAATTGATTTTGTCTATTTTTGCGAAATAATCCGGCCATTGCGGCCGCATGGACCAATCATTAGGCAGCTATGAAACTTCTCAATAAACTGACAGTATGGATCGCAGTCGGCGCAGTGGCGCTCGGAGTGATGTCGTCGTGCGGCTCCTCGCGTGGAGCGATGCGTGCNTCGGAAACCGGGCGGGTATCNACTCAGCGTGTGACCGATAATAAGCAATCGGCTTCAAAAGGAAAAAGCTCGGGAAAAGGCTCCGCAAAGCCGGCCGCACCGGCNGCGCGCATCAACTTCGGGTCGATGACGCTTACCCCCACTCTCGAATCGCTGCTGCGCGAGGCCGACTCATGGATAGGCACTCCTTATTTATATGGTGGCAACGACCGTAACGGAGTCGATTGTTCGGGATTTGTGTGTCAGGTGTTTCGCAACTCGGTGGGGCTTTCGCTCCCGCGCACCTCGCGCGAGCAGCATAAATATTGCCGGGAGATCGGGCGCGAGTCGCTTGAGCCGGGCGATCTTGTGTTTTTCACTCTCAGAGGCGGAACCACTGTGGGCCACGTCGGNATATATATAGGTGACGATATGATGGTCCATGCCTCATCGTCGAANGGTGTGGTGATCTCATCGNTGTCATCCAACTATTANGTGGTGAACTACTACGGTAGCGGACGTGTGGATCAGTTTATGGCCATGACTTCGGCCGAAAAATCGAAAAGCGTGAAAAAGCCGTCNACAAAATCATCTGCCAAGCCGGCAGCCGCTCCGCGCCCTGTCAGCAAGCCGGCAGCCGCTCCGCGCAAACCATCGGCAACGCCGGCCCCCGAGGTGACCCCCGAACCGGAAGTCCCGGCTGTGGTGTCGCCGCAGATCAAGCCCGAAGTGCAACTTGCCAAGGCTGAAACTCAACCCGAAAAAGTTGATGAGCCGGACAAGGGTGAGATTGCCAAGGCAATAGCATCGCGCGTGGGGCGCATCGGACGAATGAATGTGGCCTCGGCAACTACCGCCGAACACCATGCCGCACCATCTGCCGCCGATGCCGATGATTCCGACGATNTCTTCGACTGATAATCACTCTCTTATTTTATTCACTGATGCAAGACGTTTTTAATCGTGCCGAGCTGCTTCTTGGCCCTGAAGCTATGGAGCGGCTCGCTTCCGCGCGAGTGATCGTGTTTGGTGTGGGTGGCGTTGGCAGCTGGACTGCCGAGGCCCTTGTACGCACCGGAGTAGGCCATCTGACCATAGTCGATGCCGATTGCGTGGCCGAATCCAATATCAACCGTCAGCTGATGGCGTTGACCACCACTATCGGTCAGCCCAAAGTGGAGGTGTTGCGTCAACGTCTGCTCCGGATCAATCCGAAGGCGGAGATCACGGCCATAAACCGGCGCTATGAGCCGNCGACGGCCGATGATTTTCAGCTTTCAGACTATGATTTCGTGGTGGATGCCATCGATTCGCTCTCAGATAAGGCAGATCTGATCCTTACGGCCACAAGGCTGAAAGTGAAACTGGTATCGTCGATGGGAGCGGCACTTAAAACTGACCCCTCGCGCATTCGTGTCGACGACTTCAGCCGGGTGAAGGGTTGCAGGCTTGCGGCGGCTCTCCGCAATAAATTCAAGCGACTCGGACGCTGTCCGTCGCGCAAATTCCGATGTGTCTACTCAGATGAAATCGTGGAAAATCGCGGTTCGCGGCCTGACAAAAGTGGCGCAAAAAGTTATGGCAAAGTGGCCATAAATGGAGCACTTTGCCATATAACTGCTANTTTCGGTATGACCTTGGCCGGACTGGTTATAAACTCAATAGCCAAAGGTTAGAAAANTTTTTTCATAGTTTCTTAATCGCCAAAAGTGGAGATTGTTGCTTCAGGTTCTTCGGCCGACGTCGTGCTTGTTGACTCCGCTTTGGGCTGGTCTGCCTGCGCCTTGTCTGCCTCATCGGNGNTTTCCTGATCGTTTACTGTAGTGATCTCAGCCTGAGGAGTTTCGGCGGCATCCTCGGCGGCGTCACCGCCAATTTCATCACCGACGTTGAGCGTGGCTGCATAGTCGGCATAGATAGTTTCGAGGTCAACGCCCGAGTTNGATTTCAGACGTCGGATCGAAGTGCGCAGATTGTCGCCGTGGATATCCATTAGAATCCCGTAGAGATCCACAAATTTTCTCATCGTCTCCTCGCGGCGGGCTCCTTCGCTTTGCCCGATCTGGCCGTGGAGCATCTTCAGCGCGCCTACAGCTTTGCCGGGAGTAAGATCGTCGGGGTTGAGAATCAGTTCGTTGAGTTGCTCGATGGTGATTGCGTCGGTGCCATTTTCGAGATCTACCGGATCGAGATCTTTTTCATCCACATCAGGGCGCTCGATAGTTTCTTCCGACGAATTGTGGCGACAAGAGCTGACGGCAAACGATGTTGATGCGATCAGACACGCCGNAGCCATTATGTTTAGAGCTTTCTTGTTCATTATAAGTATTTTATATGATTGTTGTCAGATGCTGTGATTGGTTTGGNACAGCAGACGGTTGGCCATCGCCTCAGCCGCACGTCGACCGTCGCCCATGGCGAGGATCACCGTGGCTCCGCCGCGCACTATATCTCCGCCGGCATAGAGCGTGGCGATAGATGACTGCATGGTGTCGGGATCGACCACGATTGTTCCGCGCCGCGAAACGTCGAGCCCTTCGATGGCCGATGGTATCAGCGGATTGGGCGAAACGCCTACGCTGACTATCACCATGTCGACCGGGATCTCTTTGACAGCACCTTCAACCGCTACCGGCGANCGCCGACCGGATTCGTCGGGTTCGCCAAGTTCCATCTGCTGCAAGCGCATCGAAGCCACGCGCCCCGTTTCGTCGGCAAGATATTCTATCGGATTGTGGAGAGTGAGAAATTCCACCCCCTCTTCCTTGGCGTGTTTGATCTCTTCGGCTCGTGCGGGCATCTCNTCCTCACTGCGACGATAGACCAGCATCACTTTGGCCGCACCCATGCGCAGGGCTGTGCGCACGGAGTCCATGGCCGTGTTGCCTCCNCCGATTATCGCAACGTTGCCGCCNGCCAACACCGGAGTGTCGTGGCCCGGCTGTCCGGCTCCCATCAGATTGACGCGCGTCAGATATTCGTTGCTCGACATCACGCCGTTGAAATTCTCGCCGGGAATGCCCATGAATCGGGGCAGTCCGGCTCCCGATGCCACAAACAGTCCCTTATAGCCCATCTCCAGAAGATCAGAGTGGGAGAGCGTCTTGCCTATTATGCAGTCTTTCACGAATTTCACCCCCATCTTCTCCAGGCCGTCTATCTCGCGGTCAACAATCGAATTGGGCAGGCGGAACTCGGGGATNCCATATTTCAGCACGCCTCCGATCTGGTGGAGAGCTTCAAAAACTGTCACATCAAAACCGCGGGCCGCCATCTCTCCGGCAAACGACAATCCGGCCGGACCGCTGCCGGCCACGGCGATGCGGATGCCGTTTGGCTCTGCCGCAGCCACGGTGGAATCGCCGGCCGTGTCAGCAGCATAACGTTCGAGATAACCGATGGCCACGGGCGGTAGCTTCATCTTATTGTAGATGCAGCGACTCTCACACTGACGCTCCTGCGGACACACGCGGCCACAGACGGCCGGTAGAGCGCTTGTGGCTCTGAGCACTCGGGCAGCCTGATCGACATCTCCACGCTCAATGTTTTTAATAAACCCGGGGATATTGATGGCCACGGGGCAGCCCTTCATACACTGCGGATCGGGGCAGTCCATGCAGCGCCGAGCCTCAAGGGCCGCCTGCTCGGAAGTGATGCCCTGATTAACCTCCTCGTTGCATGTTATACGGTAGGCCGGATCGAGCTCCGTCATTTTAACGCGCGGAATGGCCATGCGTTGTTTTGCTGTGAAAGCTTTTCTGAGATTCTCGCGCCACTGTTCGGAGCGCGGGGCAATATCGTTGTTGCTTGACATATTAATATTAGTTATAGGATCGGAGACGCATCATCATTTCGTCGAAATCAACCGCGTGGGCATCAAACTCCGGCCCGTCAATGCAGACGAAACGGGTCTTTCCGCCCACCGTCACGCGACAGGCTCCACACATACCGGTACCGTCGACCATAATGGTGTTGAGTGAGCACACGGTGGGGATATCATGTTTTTTTGTGAGCAGACTCACGAATTTCATCATGACGGCAGGACCTATGGTGACCACCTGATCCACTTTCTCGCGGAGTATCACCGACTCAACGCCATCGGTGACGAGGCCTTTTTGGCCTGCAGAACCGTCGTCGGTCATGATGATCACTTCGTCGCTCCACTGTCCAACCTCTTTTTCAAGTATTATCAGATCCTTATTGCGGGCGGCGAGCACGCTGACCACTCGGTTGCCGGCCATCTTCATCGCCTTGACGATAGGCAGAAGCGGGGCCACACCGACACCGCCTCCGCAACACACCACCGTGCCTACTCGCTCAATATGAGTGGCTTGTCCCAACGGACCGACCACATCGGTCAGTTCATCGCCTTGGTTGAGTGCACATATCTTTCGGGTTGATACGCCGATGGCCTGTATCACCAGAGTGATAGTGCCGCGCTCGGTGTCAGCATCAGCTATGGTCAGCGGGATACGTTCGCCGCCTTCGCCTGTGCGCACGATCACGAAATGGCCCGGCCTGCGCGAGCGTGCTATCATGGGAGCCTCAACTTCCAGACGGACCACATTTTCGGAGAAATACTCCTTGTCTACGATCTTAAACATCTTTCGAATTGCTTGTTTGATGCAAATATAACAAAAAAAATTTATTGCGAAATGGTGTAAAGTAAATATTGGCGGACGGGGCCTGAACAGTATTTAGTTGCGGTTAACGTAAAGTTGCTTTCCGGAGAGTATCTTTTTGCTGCCATCCATATATGTCAATACCACTTTAAAATGAAACTCAATGTATTTAATCGTTTTGGCCGATGTGTTGACAAAAGAGGCATCAAATGTAACCATTCCATGAGGATTTCGGAAATGCCGAGGGGCTGTGTCAGATGTTCGGTATGGTTCCTGACACAGCCCCTTGGTGATATTGGTGAATAGTCGTGCTTATTTCAGTGAGAGTTTTTTCAACACGTCTTTAGGCACACCCTCTTTATTGAGATAGATATCGATGGTCTTGGCGAGGAAGTAGGGCTCTGACACATAGAAATATCCGTCGTATTTCTGATTGGTGTCCCATGAGTTCTTCACCTTGTAGTAGCGGTTGCCTTTCTGGTCAACGGCTTTGCCTACGATAACCATGCCGTGGTCGTCAGTGGTTTCCTGACGGTCAAACCAATCCTGGCGCATCTCGGGAGTGACGGTGATCTCTTCCACCGGACCTTTAGCTTTGTATTTTTCGTTTTCGCGTTCGCGGTCGGAGAGTTTCACCCAGCGAGCGAGTTCGGTGCCGTCCATATCGGCTTCGCTTTTGCCTTTGGGCATTGTGGCGTGGCCATCATTCCAGTTGAAGCCCCCTTCGCTGACGTCGGCTGCCCAGAGCACAGAGTATCCATTGTCGAGAGCATAGTCAACGGTGGCTTTGAATTCATCAAGCGGGATGTTGTAATATTGTCCTCCGAGCCAGTTGTCGGCCACTTCGAGCACAAACGGTTTGTAGAACGGATGGTGGGTGAATGAAGTTAGCGCCACATAATCGTTAAGGTTGATGGGCAGTGATTTGGCAAACGACTGGGGAGTGTATGTCTTGCCTTCGTAAACGAATGTTTCGGGCAGCTTGCCGAGATATGAGTCGAGGATGCCGTTGAAGCCTTCGCGCCATGCGGTGGAGATGCTTTTCTTATTGGGCTTGCGCACCACGGTGTTCACATAGCCCGTGAGAAGATCGGCCATTTCATAGTGAGAGTGTTTGTCTTCGCCGTAGTTGAGACCGCGATACACTTCTTCAGGCACGATGCCGTAGTTTTCCCAAACGTAGGGGGCGTCGAGCGGGCTGCCACCTTGGCCGAAATTGAGCGCGCCATACATGCGCACATATTTGTCAGCTTTATCGTCGTAGCAGTGACGGACCACAAACATTTCCGAGAGGTCCATCTCTTTTCCGGTCTTTCTGAGAAGCTCGTTTTCAAAAAACGAAAGGCTGGAGAAACACCAGCATGTGCCCGATTTATTCTGATCTTTTACTGATGTGCCGGGTATGATCTTTACATCGGTAAACACATATCCTTCCACTGAGTCTGCCGGCGCAGGAGCAGTCTGTGCTGAAGCTCCGGTGATGGCTGCCGCAGCCATCAATCCACAAAACAACTTTTTCATAATTATGTCGAATGTATATTTATTATCTGTTTTTGCAAAGATAGGAATAATTCGGCCCAACCGCAAAAATTCTCCGGCAAATTTTTTTAACGCAAAAAGAAAGTGTAAATTTGTGGGAAAAGTTACATTCATGAATCATCGCAATCTTATCACAATGGCAGCCGCTCTGCTGATGGCTCTCTCGGCAGTGGCTGCGCCCAAAGGAGGCATATCCAAGGATATGCTCGAACGTCTGCGCCGGTCCTATCAAAACACCCCGACCGACCGCGCTCTGCGCAATGCAATCAACAGTGTCGATCTCACTACGCTCGCATCCAATGCCGACAATCACACTCCCGTAGATATGGCTTTTACATATCGTGTCCCTTCGCGCGGCATCACCGATCAGAAATCGTCGGGACGTTGCTGGCTGTTTACCGGTTTGAATGTGCTCCGCGCCCAGATGATGGACACCCATAAACTTCCCAAACTTGAACTCTCGCAAAATTATAACTTTTTCTTTGATCAGCTTGAGAAATCAAATCTCTTCCTGCAATCGATCATCGACACTCACGATCTCGACATGACCGACAAAAAGGTGGAGTTCCTGTTTAAAAATCCGTTGAGCGATGGTGGACAGTACACCGGTATCTCCGACAATATCATGAAATATGGTGTCGTGCCCGCCGAAGTGTGGCCCGAAACCTACAGCAGCAACAACACGTCGCGTATGCGTCAGCTCATCAGTCTGAAGCTCCGCGAGGATGGCCTCGAACTCCGCCGGATGCTTGCCGACGGTTCTACCGTGGCTCAGGCTGAAGAACGCAAGGAGAAAATGCTCGAAGAGATCTACCGCATCCTTGCTCTGACTCTCGGTGTCCCGCCGACACAGTTCGAATGGACACGGCGCGATGCCGCAGGCAATTTCATTGACCGTCGCACCTACACCCCTCAGCAGTTCTACAAGGAGTTTGCCGGTAATGATCTCAAAAAGGACTATGTAATGCTGATGAACGATCCCACCCGTCCCTATTATAAGTTGTATGAGATAGATCTTGACCGCCACACCTACGATGGCGAAAACTGGCGTTATATCAACCTCCCGGTGGAGGATATCAAGGCGGCTGCCATTGCATCGATAAAGGATGGAAAGATGATGTATTTCTCCTGCGATGTAGGTCAGATGTTTGATCGCAAGAAAGGTTTGCTCGACATCGATAATTATGCCTACGGCGATCTGCTCGGCACCACTTTCGGAATGGACAAGGCCGACCGCATCCGCACATTTGCCTCAGCGTCATCCCACGCCATGACGCTCGTGGCCGTAGATGTTGATGCCGATGGAAAACCTCTGCGCTGGATGGTGGAAAACTCTTGGGGGCCGGGTGTCAACGATGGTCATTTGATCATGACCGACCGCTGGTTTGACGAATACATGTTCCGTCTGGTGGTCGACAAAAAATATGTCGACAAGAAGATTCTCGATATCCTGAAGCAGAAGCCTGAAATGCTTCCGGCATGGGATCCGATGTTTTCCGACGAGAATTGACAGTCGGTTTGGCATCTTTCTTATCCTCAATGAAATAGACCGGCCATGAGATTTTTCGGCAAAATATGCGCTATGGTAGCCGTGGCCGCTTTGCCGGCAGCCTGTGGCCATACCTTGTCCCATGACCGTGTCGCAGCTCCGCAGTCCGGCTCACCGTCGCTGTCGGCCTACTGCCGCGCGATCGATTATGCCGACACGGCTATGATTCATAATGAGGATTCGCTTTCAGCCCATGTCGCGGTTATCGCTCGCCTAATGCAGCGTTGCGACTCAGCTGAAGCGGAGCGTGCGCTCATCCTTTTTTTCAGTTCGATCAAGCATGATCCCGAGGCGCTGTCGATTGCGATAAGGCTTGGCGATCGATTCCTGAATGACCCCGCATCGACCCTGCGAGATGATGCCGCCTATATTCGTTGGCTCGAAACGCTCCTTGCTGTCGATTCCTTACCCGACTATGTAAGGGTGATAGCTGAAGATCGCCGGCTCTCGGCTCTGCGCAACTGCCCGGGATCTGAGGCGGCCGATTTTCAATTTGAAGAGAGGGTGTCGGGTGAGGTGCGGTCGCTCTCCGATCTGTCGGCAGAGCGTATCCTCCTTTTGTTCTACGACCCTGATTGTTTCCACTGCGGTGAGGTCCTTGACTCTATCGCTTGCGATACGGCGGTGGCCGATCGGTTGGCCACCGACCGTCTTGTCGTGATTGCAATAGATGCCGAAAGCGACAAGAAACTTTGGGAGCGCACATGCCGCGATCTCCCTGACAAGTGGGTCGTGGGCTATGATCTGTCAGGGGTGATCGAGAGCGAGCTCTACGATTTGCAGGATCTCCCTTCGATTTATCTGCTCGACAAATCCCGCCGTGTGATCCACCGGAATCCCGCCCTCCACGATCTTCTGATCTCGCTGAGATCTTTTTGATAAATACAAAAAACGTATGCTTACGGCTCTACGACAGCGAGCCATAAGCATACGTTTTCAGTGTTTGTTAGATTATTTTTCTATTCTTCGCCTTTGAGCACTCGCAACGCTGCGTCATAATCCGGTTCGTCGGTGATTTCGTTGACGAGCTGGCGATAGATCACCTTGCGGTCTTCATCAAGAACCACCACGGCGCGTGCAAGCAGACCGGCCAAAGGACCGTCGCAGAGCAGCACTCCATATTTCTGACCGAACAAGGGCGAATTGAATGCCGATGCGAAAGTGACGTTCTTGATTCCTTCGATAGTGCAGAAGCGACTCATGGCAAAGGGGAGGTCCATCGACACGCAGATCACTGTCGTGTTGTCAAGCGCGGCAGCTTCCTCGTTAAAGCGTCGCACCGAGCGCGCACACACCTCGGTATCGAGGCTCGGGAAGATATTGAGCACCACTCTGCGACCCTTGTAATCGTTGCATGTCACTTGCGAGAGATCTGCTCCCGTCAGGTGAAAGCAGGGAGCTTCATCGCCCACCAAAGGGAGTGTTCCGAACGTGTGACAGGGTGTTTCTTTGAAGTAGATTGTTTCCATAATTGTGTAGTTATATTTAATTGTTGTTTCTTTGATCTTTGATTATGCTCTTCTTAATAACGTCTGAGATGAGGTCATTGTTGACTCCGGCCACAACATTTCTCACCGTTGCATCTTCGTCAACGATCATGATTGCCGGAAGGCGCGATGCGCCACAGTCGCGTATCAGCTGTCGGGCGCTCATGAGCGTTGTCTCGTCGGGGCGTGAGGGGGCGGTCATCGGCTCGACGCGATCCACCACGTTGTCCGTAAACGCCCAGATGATCTGAACTTCCTGCGCTGCTGAATCGGCGGCACTGCGCACCGTTCGGATCAGCTCCGGAGCGTCGCAGCTGTCGGCATCGACAAGCACCACGATAGCCGGACAGCGCAGACGGTCCGCGGCCCGACGGCTATAGCGCTCGCCGCTGATCGTCGGGAGTGAAAAGCCCGGGAGATGCCGGCCGCGAAGCGATTCCAATGTCGTGGCAATGCTTCGATATCTGGCGAATATATCGCTGTAGGTCTGCGAGAGCGACTCCTCGTTGATTGAGGGAGTGACCACAGCGGGATCAATGAATCTCACCTCAACGCTCTGCTCGCTGACAGTTCCGGGATTGTTTTCAGTCCTGATGCGCAATGGCAGACCCGATCGGATATCGAAGAGATATTCCTGAGTGCATGCCGTGGTGCCGTTGACTGTCATTACAGCTTTTATTGCAGCTACCTTTTCGCCTCCGACTATAGTGTCGGAGGTAAAGCTTACGGAATATGCCGGATCAGAAACTATCTTGCGAATGTCGCGTGCAATGGCCTGCGGCAAAATGTTGAAAAATTGAACGCTGCGTTGCACTCCCTCACTGTTGAGCCCTATCAGCGACGGATCAAACGGAATCGAATCCCACTGCGCATGAAATTCCTGCAGGCGTTCGCCTGCGAATCGGTAGTGATTGCCGGCGAAATAAGCGGAAAATCCGTGGGCTTTCGATGGAGAGTCCGCAATTTTCCAGTCGATCACGTAGGGATTCGTGTAATATGGATCGGAGGGGAGATTCTGTTCGGTTAGATGTAGCTGATAGTCAATGTCGTTGCCAAACTGCGCCATGCCGACGCGGACCGTTGCGTCCGCTTCAAAGCCCGGGATGGCATCAAGATGATCAGCGATAGCTTCGGGCGATTCCGGCGATGAGGCGTAGGAGTTTACGCCCGCAGTGAGCAGTGACGAGAGCGTCAGTTTGATGAAAAAAGAGAGTGACATTGTGGGGTAGGTAGAGGTGTTATTCGATTGATCTTGAGTGATATGCATAAAAAATCGCCCACATACCGATTGCATGCAGGCGAATGTTCTTGAAACAATGTCGGGGTGAGAAGACTCGAACTTCCGACCTCCACGTCCCGAACGTGGCGCGCTGCCAACTGTGCTACACCCCGAGGCAGCATTCCTTAAAGGTGGAATTGCGGTGCAAAGGTAAGAAATTATTTTTAATTTCCCTATCCTTTGACGAAAAATGATAAAAAAATTATTTCATCATCCGGTGTATAGTGTTTTGCATGTCGGTGTTGACCTTGCCGATCCGCGCTGTCATATTAATGGTTTTGA
This sequence comes from Barnesiella sp., assembly GCA_014801065.1. GTDB lineage: Bacteria > Bacteroidota > Bacteroidia > Bacteroidales > Muribaculaceae > Paramuribaculum. The sequence continues at coordinate 6,819 of JAAVEX010000009.1, read as the reverse complement.
GTCGACGGACCATTAAATAGTGGTTGATAAATGCTCCGATAGCTATCAGTGAACAGATCACAGCCGTAGAGGCTATGAAAAATAATATCATTTCAAAAGTGTGTGCAGACATAATCGTTAGTGTTGAGAGGATTGACGGATATTTCTTATGCCAGTAAAACGCCTGCCGCATCGATCTTGTTTAGATCCTGTTCCCCAATATTTGTTAAAACAAAAACAAGCAGACAGCAACCGATCCGGTTGCTGTCTGCCGCAGTATGTTTTGAGAGGAGGTGGATCAGATGGCGTCCTCCTCGATTGTTTCGAGTTGATCTACCGCCGGTGCCGGCTCATCGTTGGTAGCTGCTTCAAGTTTCTTCATGATTGAGAAGATGAAAGCGGCTGAGAGCAGACAGATCACGATCAGTATTCCCCAGATGGCGGCCACGGGAATCTTACCCCAAAGCAACATGGGAATGGAAACAAGATAGTTGCCGATAGCAGTGGCTGCAAACCATCCGCCCATCATTGATCCCTTGAGCTTGGGAGGAGCTACCTTCGATACGAAAGATATTCCCATCGGCGAAAGGAGAAGTTCGGCAAACGTAAGGAGTAGATAGGTCGAGATTAGCCAGTTGGTCGAAACGTCACCGTTTGTGCCGACGAGGGTCACTGATCCGAGCACCATAAGGCCGTAGGCTGCCGCTGCCATCACCATGCCATAGCCTATCTTGCGCGGTGCCGAAGGCTCTTTGCCTTTGCGTCCAAGCCATGCAAACAGGGCCATTGAAAATGGTGTCAGCGCAACTACGTAAAATGGGTTGAATTGCTGATAGATTGCCGGGTCGATATTGGTGACCGTGTCGGGCGTTTTGTAATAGAGGTATCCCACTATGCCAAGACATGCTGCAAGAACTACGCCGCTTATTGTACGGCCCTTGACCGATTTGCTCTGAATGAGCGAGAAGAACGCATACACGCCGGCTGCAATTGCCGTGAGAGCCCAGATATTAAAGCCGATTCGGGTCCAGGATGATGATTCGCTGGCCGTACAGCTTTTTGCAAACTCAGTGAGCGTCTGTCCATTCTGATGGAACACCATCCAGAAGAATATCACCACGGCGAAAACAAGAAGCAGTGCGACAACGCGCTGTTTTGTTTGCTCGGGTGTGAGTTCCGGAGCCTTGACGCTATTTTCTTTCTTCTCTGTCGTAGCTGTGGCTGCTTTCTTGTCGGTGATGATGTGTTTGTAGGTCTGCCTACCGAACGAATAGATCAGGAAGCTGACAATCAGCGACACGCAGGCAAGTCCGAAGGCCCAGTTACACCCCTCGGAGAAGGCAGTGATATAACCTTGGGCAAAATCGCTGAGCGACTCTCCGCCAAAGCCGCATTTGTCTGCAAACTGGCTAAGCCAATCGGCCAGAGTCGTGCCCTTTTCTGCTGCGAAATTATTCATGGCCTTAAGTGTGTCTTCGCTCATTTTACTCATGTCGGTGAAGCCGTTGGTGTCAAGACACCAGTTGGACACGGTGGCCGCCATTGGCTCGTTGGTCAGATATCCGGCCTGCGAAAGTTGCCAGTTTTTCAGGCCGATTGCCGCCATGGGAGCGAACATCGATCCGAGATTGATGGCCATATAGAAAAGTGAGAATGCGGAATCGCGGCGATCGGCGTAGCGGGGATCGTTGTAGAGATCGCCCACCATCACCTGAAGATTACCTTTGAACAGACCCGTGCCTGCCGAGATCAGCAACAGGGCGGCGAAAAGGATCATCAGGGATGTGTTGCTTCTCACCGGGGTTGGAGCCGACATCAGGGCATAGCCCACAAACATTACTGCGATACCGGTCACTACACACTTCGAGAAGCTCCATTTGTCAGCGAGCCAGCCACCGAACAGGGGCATGAAGTAGACTAATGCGAGAAAGATAGAGAAGATCTGCCCGGTCCATGCTGCGTCAAGCCCGAATTTGGCTTGCAGATAGAAAAGGAAGATCGCCAGCATTGTATAGTAGCCGAAGCGTTCGCCGGTGTTGGCGAGCGCGAGCACATACAATCCTTTGGGTTGATTCTTGAACATGATTGATTTGTGTTATGGTTATTACTTGTTTTCGAGTTCGTGGCGCGCTTTGAAGGCCATGGCATAGAGTCGCATCTGCTTCACCATCGCAAGCAGGCCGTTGCTGCGTGTAGGGGAGAGATTCTCAGCCAGCCCTATGCGGTCTATGAAATAGAGGTCGGAGTCAAGTATCTCCTGAGGGGTGTGGTCGTTGAGCACTCGGATCAGCAGCGCTATGATCCCTTTCACTATGATCGCATCCGAATCGGCTGTGAAGATCACTTTGCCATCGCGCTCTTCGGCGTTGAGCCACACTCGGCTCTGGCATCCTTCTATCAGATGTTCGGGCGTCTTGTATTGCGGATCGATAGGGGGGAGGGCATTGCCAAGATCAATGATCATGGCATAGCGGTCCATCCAGTCGTCAACTTCGGAAAATTCCTCGATTATTTCGTCTTGCGTTTCGTTGATAGTCATAGTGTGCAATTTTAGCCTTTATTATTAATAATGTGTAGCGTCAGTTTTCCGCCTTTTCGGAGTAAATCACTCTCATTAGGGTTCGCCCTACGTCGCCAAGCGTGGCGCGGTCGATATTGTCCATATTGTCGGAGGTGGTGTGCCAGTAGGGGGGGAACGAACCGGTGCGGTCGTTGGCACATTCGATGATGTCGATGCATGGTATGCCCGAGCGAGTGATGAAGATGTGATCATCGGTCACTCCTCCGCGCACTTCGTTCTTGAATCGTCCGATCCCTTCGGTGGCCGCTGCCGTCCACACTTTGGTGTTGAGCCATCCGGCTGTCTGCTCGGAGAAGTATTCGCGGTAGAAGCGCGCATCGCGTCCGCCCACCATGTCGAGCAGAATGCCGTAGACCGGACGTTGTGTCGGGGTGTAGACCGGGTTGGCGGCCCAATATTGTGCGCCGAGAGCCCATGATGATTCGCCGGGGGTGTCATCATCATGCGAGCCATAGTCCTCTACATCAGTNAGCAGGAAGTCAACTCCGATCTCCGGGGCCGACATCTGCAGATTGCGTGCCAGTTCGAGGATCACACCTACGCCACTTGCTCCGTCGTTGGCTCCGTCGATCGGCGTGGACTGCTTCGATTCATCCGTCTCTTCGTCGGCCCAGGGGCGTGTGTCGTAATGAGCGGCTATGAGGATGCGTCGCGGAGACTTGGTGTTGAATCGCGCCAGAATGTTGGTCATTGGAAGACTCTTGCCGTTGAAGGCTTCCACGGTGGCCTGTTGCAGTATGATGGTGTCTGCGCCCGAAGATTTCAGTTTGCCTGTCAGATACTCGCGGCATAAGCGATGGCTTTCCGTGCCGGGCACGCGAGGCCCGAACTTGACCTGTTGATCTACATAGGCGTAGGCGCTGTCTGCGTTAAATGTGGGCCACGTGGCTTCGATCGGCGCGGTCGCTTCCTCCGTGGATTGTGATTCGGCGGATCCCTCTGCCGTTCGATTGCTGCAGGCAGCTGCAAGCAGCATCGGGACGAGAATATTGATTATTTTCATTTACTTATGCGGGTTGATAGCGCAAATTTAGTCACTATGAGGGGTAATTGTGCAATTAAAAAATGTTAAAAACCGCCTTTCCAATNTCTTTTGCCCCGCTATGGATTAACTTTGTATCCTCAATAGATAATTTGGATTTCAGTTCAAACAGTATCTTAAGGAAAATAAAAACAATACTCTCTAAGAAACTGTTTAAATTTATGTGCGAAAGATTTTGAGGATATTTCAGNATGAGTTTTGCAAGTTGAAGAGGGAGCGATGCGGGCATCGTGACCGATAAAACTTGGCAAAAATCGCCTGAAAGATCATTAAAATCAGAGCATATAAAATATTTTCACATAAATTTAAACAGTTTCTAAGAGAGNGTTTGGATTTAAATGATTTTAGCACAAAGAGAGATTTTGGAGTGATTTTTCAAAATTGAAGAAGGAGCAATGCGGGCATTGCAGCTGATGAAAGCTTTGGAAAAGCGCANAAAAGAGCTTTGTGATGAAATCAAAAATTGAAATCCCNTTCTTTAATAATTAATTTGGTTTAAATTCAAACACTCTCTAAATGTCATCAACCGAAGATATCCGCCGGCGTATCGAGGAATTGCGCTCCGAGTTGAATCGCCATAACCATAATTATTATGTGCTGAACGCTCCCGAGATCTCCGACAAGGAGTTCGACATGCTCCTCAAAGAGCTTGAGNCCCTTGAGGCCGAACACCCGGAATTTGACGATCCATATTCCCCCACCAAGCGCGTGGGGAGCGATCTCTCCAAGGGGTTTGAGCAGGTGGTCCACGAGCGTAGAATGCTCTCGCTCGGCAACACCTACTCCGTCGAGGAGGTCGATGAATTTGTGGGACGTTGCCGCGAGGCGTTGCCGGGCGAAGANGTGACCATAGTCGGTGAAATGAAGTTCGACGGCACATCGATCTCTTTGCTCTANGAGGATGGCAGGNTGGTGCGTGCCGTGACGCGTGGCGATGGCGAGCGTGGCGACGTGGTGACCGACAACGTNATCACCATTCGCTCCATCCCCCTGCAGCTNTCGGGCAGCGGNTGGCCGCGTCGTTTTGAAATCCGTGGCGAGATCGTCCTCCCTTGGAAAGCGTTCGANCGGCTCAATCAGGAGCGCGCATTTAATGAAGAGCCGCTATTTGCCAATCCGCGCAATGCCGCATCCGGAACGCTGAAAATGCAAAATTCAGCCGAGGTGGCGCGTCGCGGTCTCGATGCGTGGTTCTATTATCTCCTTGGCGATGAGCTGCCTTTCGATAATCATTACGATAATATGATGGCNGCGCGCAGCTGGGGCTTCAAAGTGTCCGATGCCATGACCCGACTCCACTCCATCGATGAGGTGGACCGCTATATCTCTTACTGGGACACTGCGCGCAAGGAGCTCCCGGTGGCCACGGACGGCCTCGTGTTTAAGGTCAATTCACTTCGCCAGCAGCTGAATCTCGGTTTCACCGCCAAGAGTCCGCGCTGGGCTATAGCATATAAGTTTCAGGCCGAGAGGGCGCTGACTCCGCTCCGCTTCGTGTCGTTTGAGGTGGGGCGCACCGGTGTCATTACTCCTGTGGCCAATCTCGAACCTGTGCTCCTCTCGGGCACGATAGTGAAACGCGCTTCGCTCCATAATGAAGATATAATCCGTCAGCTCGACATCCACGAACACGATCATCTGTACGTGGAAAAAGGAGGCGAAATCATACCCAAGATCACCGGCGTCGATCTCGATGCCCGGACCGTCGGTGCCCTTCCGGTGAGCTTCGTTAAGGTCTGCCCGGCATGTTCCACTCCGCTCGTCAGGGTAGAGGGAGAGGCTTCATGGGTCTGCCCCAATAAATATGGCTGTCGCCCTCAGATCGTGGGGCGCATAGAGCATTTCGTTGGCCGACGCATGATGAATATCGACGGTATAGGCCAGGAAACAGCCCGCGCTATGTTTGATGCCGGACTGATTTCGAATCCGGCCGACATCTATTCGCTCACGGAGACCGACCTGCTGAAGCTCGATGGCTTCGGACCGCGCAGCGCCGAGCGTGTGCTCGAAGGGGTGGAGCAGAGCAAATCGGTAGCGTTCGGACGTGTGATCTATGCCCTCTCTATCCCCTATGTCGGTGAGACAGTGGCTAAAAAACTCGCCAAAAGCGTCCGCGATATCGACACTCTCATCTCCATGTCGGCCGAAGCGCTCACGGAGATTGACGATATCGGACCGCGTATAGCCGAAAGCATTGTCGATTTCTTCTCCCATCAGTCCAACCGCGATATCGTCGAACGGCTGCGACAGGCCGGGCTGCAGATGGCTTCCGAAAGCACTCAGTCGGCCGGATCAGATCGCCTCGCCGGCAAATCGATAGTGATCTCAGGCACATTCACCCACAATTCGCGCGACCGCTATAAGGAGATCATCGAAGAAAACGGTGGCAAAAACGTGGGATCTATTTCCAAGAAAACAGACTTCATCCTCGCCGGCGACAATATGGGGCCCGCCAAGCTTGAAAAAGCCCGCAAGCTCTCAATCCCTATCCTTAGCGAGGACGAGTTTCTGGCCATGCTCAAATCCGAAAATTCATAACCGAAAATATAAACAATAGTAAAACATTATGAAGAAAACATTTATCAGCTTCGTTGTAGCAGCCGTGGCAATCATCGCGGCCGCAGTTCCCGCTCAGGCGCAGTTCCGTTTCGGTGTCAAAGCCGGTGTGGCAGTCAGCTCGCTTCATTTCTCAAAAGAAACTTTCAACGCCGAAAACCGTGCCGGTTTCACCGGCGGTCTTATGGCCGAGTTCACAGCTCCGGTAATCGGGGTAGGGGTCGACCTGTCGGCAATGTATGTTCGCAGAAACTCGCAGTGGCTCCACGACAATGAACTGACCAAGGACAACCGCGATTATATCGATATCCCTATCAACTTGAAGTGGAAGATGAACATCCCGGTGATCAACAATATTATTCGACCGTATATCGCAACCGGTCCGGATTTCGCCATCCTCACCTCCGGACGCGCTATCAAGGAGGGATACCGCAACCGTAAATTCGACACTTCGTGGAACTTCGGATTCGGTGCCGAGCTCTTCAAACATCTTCAGATTGGCGCAAGCTACGGTATCGGCCTGACAAAAGCGCTCAAGACTTTCAACGTGACCGAGTCAGCAGGCATCAGTGGCCACAACCGCTACTGGACCATCACAGCTGCATATCTCTTCTAAGAAACTGACAAGTTTGCTCGCCACCCCCCCCCCCCCAACCCCGAA
>JAAVEX010000008.1 GCA_014801065.1 Barnesiella sp. | reverse complement strand
GGAGCGATGGTCTATGTCGGCTTCCGATATAATTTTACTAAATTCTAAGAAAATAGATATATTTGTTATGAAAAATCTTGCTAAAAAACTTATTGTGGCTTTCGCCATGATCGTAATGATCGGTGTTGCAGCTTCGGCAAAATCGCCCAAACAGGTTGAAACAGCTGTGTTTACCGTAGTGCCGCAGATGACTTGTCAGAACTGCGAAAACAAAATCAAATCAAACCTCCGATTTGAAAAGGGTGTCAGCGCAATCGAGACCTCGCTTGCCGATCAGACCGTCACCATTAAATATGACCCCGCCAAGACCGACAAAGCGAAACTGACCGCTGCTTTTAAGAAAATCGGTTATGAAGCCACCGAAGGCGCTGCCGCGAAGTGCGACAAGGCCGCTGCTGCCGGATGTGACGGAAAGAAAGCCGGTTGCTGTGGAAAAAAGAGCGAAGGCTCGTGCTGTGGCAAAAAAGCAGAGGGCAAAGGTTGCTGCAAGAAAGAGCAGGGTCAGGCCTCTCACTGCGGTGGCTGCAAAAAGTGAGTTAATCCTGAGTGAGTGATGATCATAGGCTCTGAGGGGTGCAGACGGCGGGCGGCAGCGAGTGCTGCAAACCCCATAGTGTGCCGGAAATTCACCTCTATGCAGGGCACTATGCTCTCTGCTCCTCCCGGCGACGTATCGCGGCAAACCATCATGTCAACACCGATCGGACCCCGATAGCCGATTGGCTCTACCACCGTCGAGAGAGCCTCACGCAGCGGCTTGATAAAGTCGAATGGATCAGCCCCGATGACGCGCGTTATACCCTCCTGAGAGTCAACGATATTTCCTGCATAAAAGCCTCGTTGGTCGGTGATAAATGTAGATAGCCCTCGATAGCCGATACCGCTCTCGGTGCTTTCAAACAGCATCGCAAAGTCACGCAATCGATTGTGGCGCGGCTCGATAGTCACGCTCCCTTGCCGGCGGATCATTCCTGCCAGATAGCCTGAAAGGGTTGATGCGGAGTAGGCATTGGTGTAGATCACCCCGCGCCCGCTCGACGACCACGGGAGCTTCACCACGGCATCGCCTGAAAAATGATCGATAGCTCGCTGAGCTTCGGCCTGAGTCGTAGCTTCGACAGCTATCATCCTGCTTTCCATGCCGATAAGGCGCGAAACGATGATTGCCGTGCGCCGGTGGCTCAGCAGCCGGAGATTGTCGAGATACAGCTCCGACGGTAGACCTGCGGGGTCCATGCCCAAGTCGAGAAGTCGGCGGCGCGTGTGGTGGCTCCATCCCCACGGCATCGCGGTGGCATCGGCCGGCGGAACCGTCACTATCTCTCCGTCAAGCTTATAACTCTCGATCATCTCTGCGGCCCGCGCGAAAATCTCAGGGTCGTTCTCGATCAGAACGAAGTCGCCCGGCTTCGCCCACCAAAGCGGCAGCAGACACCCGGCCCGGCGTATCGCCACCGCCCCCTTGTCGGGCGTGTACGATCGGCGTCCGAGAGCCAGCGCAAAGTCGTTTTCGGGATTGAAAATGTGAAGATGTGGCATACGGCTGCAAAAATAATGAAATCATATCATAAAGTGGCTGTCGGTGTGCAATAATTCGAACAGATGCGCGTTAAAAAAACAATGAAAAAGACCAAAGAGATAATATTGGCGATCCTGGCATTGGTGGCAATGATACCTGCCGCGGCCGGCGCACAGCAGCTTAACGATAAGTTGCTCAATCGGCCGTATGCCGATCTGCGCCGCTGGCATCTCGGGTTTTCGATCGGCGTCCACACTCAGGACATGCGCTTCACCCACAATGGATTCGTCACCGACACCGGCGAGCAATGGTTCATGGATCAGCCGTCGTTTTCGCCCGGCTTCTGCGTCAACGGATTGGTCGACTTCCGCCTGAACGAATATTTCAGCCTGCGCCTGTCGCCCGGTCTGTATTTCGGCAACCGCGAGATCAAGATGGTCGAGCCGGTGATGGGGCTGAGCGAGAAGCAGAATCTGCGCTCGGTCTTTGTCGTTGCGCCTATCGATGTGAAATATTCGGCCCAGCGCTATCGCAACCTCCGCCCCTATCTCACGGCCGGAGTGATGCCCGCGCTCGATGTGTCGAAGAAGCGCAGCGACTTCCTGAAGCTCAAATCAACCGACGTTTATCTGACCGTGGGGCTCGGATGCGACTTCTATCTGCCGTTTTTCAAGCTCAACCCCGAAATAAAATTCTGTTTTGGTCTGACCGACGTGATCCAGCATGATCGTCCCGATCTTGTCGACGACCCTGAACGTCTTAAGATAACACAATCATTGAAAAAAGCCACATCCCAGATGGTGGTGCTCACTTTCTATTTCGAATGACCGCAGTGATACGACAGCATATTCTTCGACCTGTAGCCGCAATGATTGTGGCGCTGACAGCCGGCTTGGTTGCCCGGGGACAGACCGACGCCCAATACACACAGTATTACGAAGCGCCGGCCGTCTACAATCCTTCGATGATCGGCGATCAGGATGGCATCAGGATGCGTGCCGGAGGCCGTCTTCAGTGGGTTGGTATCGATAATGCCCCGCAGAGCTTCATGCTGTCGGCAAATATGCCCCTGCAGCTCATCGGCAAACGCTTCGGGGTGGGGCTTATGGCCCAGCAGCAGAGCGCGGGCCTGTTCCGCGACCTGACGGTCGGAGTGCAGGCCGGCTATCGGCAAAAACTGTTTAAAGGTGAGCTTTCGGCCGCCGTGCAGATCGGATTTGCCAATCAGGTGTTCAAAGGCTCCGACGTGTATCTCCCCGACGATGACGACTATCATGAAGGCACAGACGATGCCGTGCCTACCACCGACCTCTCCGGCAATTCGCTCGATCTCGGAGTAGGGGTGAGCTACACCCACAAGTGGTTTTGGGCCGGCGTCTCATGTACGCATGTCAATAATCCCACTATCACTTTCGCCGATGAAAACGGGGTGACAGGCTCCGGATCGACTGCCACAACTGCAAAAAATTATGAATTGACGCTCCGGCGCACACTCTATTTTATGGCCGGTAGCAATATTCCGATAAAAAATACGTTATTTGAAGTGATGCCCTCTCTATTGGTCAAAACCGACTTCACCTTCACGCGCATGGAAGCAAACGCACGCCTGCGCTACAAGAAGTTTCTGACCGCCGGAGTCGGCTATCGCCACGATGATGCCGTCAGTGTGATGCTCGGAGCCGAATTCAAGGGCTTCTTTATAGGCTATAGCTACGATTATCCCATCACCGCCATCTCCAAGGCAAGCAGCGGAAGCCACGAGTTGATGCTCGGCTACACCGTGAAGCTCAAAATGGACAAGAAGAACAATAATAAACACAAGAGTATACGCATAATGTAGATATGAAAAAACTGACCATTTACTCACTTTTCATACTGTCGCTTGCAGCCCTTGCAAGCTGCGCCTCGTCGGGATCGCGCCAGTCGGCCGGCGGCGAAGTGACCGGTGTCGGCGGATCGTCCTGGTCCGAACCCACTCCCTATGGAATGGTGCTCGTGAGCCGTGGCTCGATGATTGCCGGTCCGCAGGAAGCCGACAGCGCTTGGAATCTCAGGGCCGATGCGCGCGGAATGTCGGTCGATGCCTTCTGGATGGACGAGACGGAAGTGACCAATTCCAAATATAAACAGTTTGTGTTCTGGGTGCGCGACTCCATCATCCGCGAACGCCTTGCCGACCCCGCTTTCGGTGGCAACGAGGAGTTCAAGATCGAGGAAGACCGCGAAGGCAACCCTATCAAGCCCTACCTCAACTGGAGCAAGCCGATCCCCTGGCGTAACGCCAACGAGGACGAGGCCCGCGCCATCGAGAGCGTCTATCGCACCAACCCCATCACAGGGGTCCGCGAGCTCGATCCCGAGCAGATGAACTATCGCTACGAAATNTTCAACCACACGGAGGCNGCCAAACGCAAACATCGTCTGAANCCCGCACGCCGCGAATATAACACCGACAAGCCGGTGCCCACCGACATACCCATCATCTCTAAGGACACCGCTTATATTAATGACAACGGCGAGATCGTGCGCCAGACAATCACGCGNGGCCTGACNGGCGACTACGACTTCCTCAACACCTACATCGTCAATGTCTACCCCGACACCACGGTGTGGATCAACGACTTCGAAAACGCCTACAACGAGCCTTACGTCAGAATGTATTTCAGCCACGGCGGCTACAATGAATATCCCGTGGTNGGTGTCAGCTGGGAGCAGGCAAATGCNTTTGCCAACTGGCGAACCGACTATCTNCGCCGCTCGCTTGGCCGCCAGGGTGTCTATGTGGAGCCCTACCGACTCCCCACCGAGGCCGAATGGGAATTTGCAGCCCGTGCCGGCGAAAGCGACAATAAATATCCCTGGGCCGGNGATCTGCCGCTCACTGAGGAAAAAGGCTGCTTCTATGCCAACTTCAAGCCTCAGGATGGCAACTATGTCCAGGATGGTCAGCTGATCACATCGCGCGTCGGAACTTATTCGCCTAATGATTTCGGTCTCTACGACATGGCCGGCAACGTGAGCGAATGGACCTCCACCGCCTTCACCGAAAGCGTCAGCAAGCTCACGAGCGATCTCAATCCCGAATATCGATATGATGCCGCCAAGGAAGACCCCTACAAGATGAAGCGCAAGATCGTCAGAGGCGGTTCGTGGAAAGATGTGGCCCACAATATCCGCAGCGATATCCGCATGTGGGAGTATCAGAACGAACAGCGTTCATATATCGGCTTCCGATGCGTGCGCTCGCAGATCGGCTTCGCTAAAGGAAACAAAATTAAAAAATGATCTTAGCGTCCGATTGAAAGACTAACCATTTCTAATCTAACCGAATACTATTCCTTCACAATCCAATTTTAGCTACAATGGGAAAATTTAGAAGATATAAGAACCGAGTGGAGCGCTTTCTTTATGGCGAAGGCGGACAGCGTTTTTTCAATTTCGCCTACAGTATCGGTGCTGCAATCGTGATCTGGGGTGCGCTCTTCAAGATCCTCCACCTTCCCTGGGGTAACGTTCTTCTGTCGATCGGTATGGGCACCGAGGTGCTGATGTTTATCCTTACCGCCTTCGATCGCCCCCCGAAGGAATATAACTGGGAAGAGGTGTTCCCGGTGCTCGATTCAAAAGATCCTGAGGATCGTCCCGATTTCTCGTCGGGAGCCGGTGTCATTGTAGGCCGTCAGGCCGAGCAGGCTGTCAGCGTTGCCCCCGCGCAGCAGTCGTCGGCTGAATCGATCGTCTCCTTGCAGCCCGTGGCCGCCGGCGAAGTCGGCAGCGCCTCCGCTTCGATGGTCGAGGAAATGGCCGGCATCGCCGAGCAGATGAGCCGCCTGCGCCAGACCACAGAGGCCCTCAATCAAGTGAGCGAGACACTTCTCGCAAGCTACCGCGCAATCACCGACAATTCAGAAAACATAACCCAGAGCTCCACCGGCTATGTCGAGCAGATGCAGAATCTCAATCGCAATATTGCCGGTCTGAACACTATCTATGAGATTCAGCTCAAGAGCGTGTCGTCGCAGCTCGACGCTATCGACCGCGTCAACAAAGGTATCAAGGATATCTGCCGAATGTATGAGGACACATCGAGCGCCAGCTCGCGCTATGTGGCCGAAAGCGAGAAAATGGCCGGTTATATGGCTCAGCTCAATGCCGTATATGCCAAGATGCTCCACGCCATGACCATCAACATGTATGCTCCCGGTGCTCCCGTAGCACCACAGCCGGAGACCCGCGAACCGGCTCCGGCCGAAGTCCCGCAGACCGAATCATGATCGGTTGCGGCCGCAATCCAGTGATGTAACAGAATAAGAAACTAATCGAAATCCTTCACCTAAAGATATATGGGTCAATCGAACAACCGCTTGTCGCCACGTCAGAAAATGATCAATCTGATGTATATCGTGCTGACAGCTATGCTCGCGCTCAACGTATCGAGCGATGTGCTCGACGGTTTCACGCAGGTTCACGACGGCTTGTCGCGCACCAACGTGACTGTCAGCGAGCGAAACGATGCCGTCTATCGCAATCTCCAGGCCTATGCCGAGCAGAACCCGGAGATAGCTTCCGAGGCTTATAAATCTGCCATGGATGTCAGACAGCGTTCGGAAATGCTCTTCCAGCGCATCGACTCTTTTAAGAGTGAGATCATTTTCAGGGCCGACGGTGTCCGCACCACGGCCGACAAACTTGAAAACCGTGATGATCTCGAAGCCGCATCGGTCGTGATGCTCAACCCCTCCACCCGTGAGGGTAAGCATCTGCGCGAATCGATTGACAGCTTCAGAGCGTTTGTCCAGGAGATCGTGGTCGATTCGGCCAAGCGTGCCAATATAGAGCGCGCCCTCTCCACAGCCCCTTTCATCCGCCCGGGTGGCAACGCCACTGCAACATGGGAAGAATCCAAGTTCGATAATCAGCCGGCGGTGGCCGCACTGGCCCTTCTGACCAAACTTCAGAATGACATTCTCTATGCCGAAGGCGAGGCGCTCAGCGCCATTGTGAGCAACCTCAAGGATTTTGCCCCGGAAGAAACTTCGCAGCTCCGCGTCAATGAGATGGAGGCGTTCGTGGTCCCGGTATCTAACATGGTGATGCGCGGAGGCCGCTATTCAGCCGATATAGTGCTTGCCACTATCGACAATGAAGCCCGACCCACAGTCTATGTCGGCGGCAAGGCTATCCCCAATGGCCACTATGAGTTCACCCCCTCGTCCACAGGCAAATTCAACTTCTCCGGTTATATCGAAGTGCCGCATATCGACGGTACATCATCGCGCCATCCGTTCACATCGGAATATGTCGTGTTCGAACCCATGGCCACCGTGTCGGCAACGATGATGAATGTGCTCTACGCCGGCATAAACAACCCGATCTCGATCTCAGTGCCCGGTGTGCCAATGTCGGATATCAGCGCCTCGATGACCAACGGCTCCCTGACCCGCGAAGGTGACCACTGGGTGGCACGCGCTTCCACCGTTGGTTCGGAAGCGGTGATCACCGTCACTGCCAACGTCGACGGACGTTCAACGGTGGTCAACACCACTTCGTTTAAGGTAAGAAAACTTCCTGATCCCGATGGATACATTGTTTTACCCGGCACTAACGGCGGCTCAGAACATTTCCGCGGCGGTCACTCCGTCACCAAAGCCCAGATCATGGGCGCGAAAGGGGTTGGAGCTGCTATCGACGACGGTCTGCTCAATATCGAATTCCGTGTGCTCGGTTTCGAAACAGTATTTATCGATTCGCAGGGCGACGGTGCTGTCTACGTGAGCGATGGCCCCAACTTCTCGGCGCAACAGAAAGAGCGCATACGCGGGCTCGTGCCCGGACGCGCACGCTTCTTCATCTCGCGCATCCGCGCCACCGGTCCCGACGGAATCGAACGCGTGGTCAGCCCGATCGAAGTCAGAGTCAAGTAAAATGATGATATTACACTCAAGATAAGTAAGTATTCATAATTAATTTATGCTATATGCGAGTTTATTTTTTGGAAGATTTTGGTGCGGAGAGAAGGAGCATAACGAGCTATGCGACTGAACGACAAGTCAAAAGAGAAAAAAAAGAAGCCGCAGATAGTATAAAAGATAAATGAATCACTTACTATCGTTTAAATTTGAATACTTACTTATTCCAAATCGGAAATGAAACAGATAAATAAAATATTGATTGCGGCGGTGGGACTGGTTGCGGTTTCACTGTCGGCCATGGCTCAGGAGTCGGGCAGTTCGGCCACGATGCGACGCGGTTCGCGCGACAAACGTCAGCAGGACACTAATTCCGAGGTGACACAACGTATGCAGAGCCGTCTGCAGTCCACTCCCGTGAGCGACTCCGAACTTGCCTGGATGAAGGTGATCTATCGTTCGCTCGACCTTAACAAGGATGTCAACGCTCCGCTCTATTTCCCCGAGCAGCCCGTCGACGGCAACGAAAGCCTTTTCCGTCTGATAATCCGACTGCTTGCATCAAATCAGCTGCCTGTCTACGACTATCTCGACGGGCGCGAGGTGTTCACCGACGAGCATCGCCTAAAACCGCGCGATGTCCTCGACAGATTCCACATCTACTACACCGAGGGGCGCGGAAGCACCGATCGAAATCCTAAATTCGAGATCCACGAAAGCGACGTCCCCACCACTGAGGTGCTATCCTATTATATCATTGAAAAATGGGAATTTGACACCCGTACAAACCATATGAAAACACGCGTCGAAGCGATCTGCCCGGTGCTCCATCGCGCCGAGGACTATGGCATGGACGCTTTGAAGTATCCGATGTTCTGGGTTAAATACGACGATCTGCGCCCCTTCCTCTCCACTCAGAATATCTTCATCTCCGATGCAAACAATCTCCCGACATGCACCTACGACGACTATTTCCAGCTCGGTCTTTACGAAGGAGATATCTATAAGACACGCAATTTGCGCAACCGTTCAATGCGCCAGCTCTATCCCGATCCTGAGGATATGAAGCGTGCGCAGGACAGCATCCAGCGCGAGCTCGACACGTTTGAAGAAAAACTCTGGGTGCCTTCGCTCGAACAGCTCGAAGCTCAACGTCAGAAAAAAGAGGCCCTCGCTGAAGGCACTGAGGCTAAGGCCGGTGATGCTGAAGTGGAAGCCACCGACGAAGCGGCTGCAGCTGAAAAGACCCCTGCCGTCAAGTCGCGTCGCGGCAAAAAAGCCGACAAGACCGCCCCGGCAAAAGTTAAAAAGACCAAGAAAGCGAAAGCGCCTAAGGCTTCGAAATCATCATCGTCGTCGGCGCCGCGCCGAAGCGTGCGCGACCGCAAGCGCTGATCTCTCGCCCATACGAATAGCATCACACTGCCGAAACTAAACAATAATGGTATCGGCAGTGTTTTCTTTTTAGGATCAACATATTTATAAGAGAGAATTTATAGGAGAGAACGATATGGAAGAATATGCCGATTTACAGATGGACATGAGATTGATCAATCTTCATGAAGTAGCCTCGCAAACCCGCATGTATAGATGGGAATTTCTGAGATATGACGGTAGCGATGTCGATGTCGAATTGTCGACCAGGCTCAACCGCGATCCCAAGCGTGGCACCATTCGTCTGCGTCTCGGCGCTCACTACACCACCTATCGCAGTCAGATACGCCGGCGTCTGCTCGACTATGTGATCGATGCCGAATATGAGATCCATGATGTCAGAGGTGTTATCGAGGCATCGCCTACCGAGCTTGTGATCACTCCCGGACTTATGCGCCTGATGCTCAGCATATCCATCGGTGCGCTCCGCGGCATGATAGCCCTGCGGACCAACCATACTTTCCTCAAACATTTCCCTCTGCCGGTCTATGATCTCGATGAGCTTATCTCCACCATCGATGCCGCCGGCTATGAACTGGCCTACAACCCCGAGGCTTATTGATGCTGCTCAAGCAGATGGCTCGCCCCGAGCCGGGAGATGCGGTTGCGCAGAAGGTTCATGAACTGATAATTTTTCAATCCCCATTTCGGTTGTATCACCATATCCGCGGGCGACTGCGAGAGAAACCTTTCGGCAACGATGTCGCTTCGCAACCGCGACAGAATCTCGACACACAGATCGGCATAGCTCTCAGGGGTAAATTCCATTATCGAGTAAGTGCCGTCGGCTATTCCCGCAGCAAGTCGGGTAGAGCGCACCACCTGCAGCTGGTGAAACTTCACGGTATCCACCGGCAGGCGGTTCACGCGATCTATCGTTTGAAATANATCGCTTTCGGTTTCGCCCGGCAAGCCGATGATCAGATGCAGCCCCACGGGAATCCCGGCCGCCGCTGTGCGTTTCACGGCNGNCTCGGTTTCGGCCCAGGTGTGACACCGGTTGATCACTCTCAGCGTAGTGTCCGATGCCGACTCAGCCCCATATTCTATCATGACAAACCGCTCGCGGCTGATCTCGGCGAGCGCGTCGAGCAGCTCCTGAGGCATGCAGTCGGGNCGTGTCCCTATGATTATGCCGTCAACTCCGTCAACCGACAGGGCGCGGCGATACATCTCAATGAGTTGGCCGATCGGTGCATTGGTCGATGTGTAGCTCTGAAAATAAACCACATAGCGCATCTCCGGATACTTACGCGCAAAAAATTGCTTCCCCTCATTGATCTGACTCTCTATGGAGTCGGCCGTCAAGGTGTAGGAGGGAGAGAACGAAGCATTGTTGCAATAGATGCATCCGCCGGTGCCTTTCGACCCGTCGCGGTTTGGACAGGTGAATCCGGCATTGACTGTGATTTTCTGTATTTTCCCGGGCAGATAGCGGGATATGAATGTGGAAAACGAGCCGAGCATCGCGTTGTAAAGATGGTGGATGAGTAATATAATTATATGCGGGCTGTGCGCATGCCCAGCATGGCATCGAGAATCACCATGGCGGCCATCGCTTCCACAACCGGAACAGCGCGGGGCACCACACACGGATCATGACGCCCGCGGCTGTGGAGAGTGGTCGGCNTAAGCGANTCGGTCACCGTTGCCACATCGCGCAGCAGTGTGGCNACAGGTTTNAACCCAACCCGGAAGTAGATCATCTCGCCGTTGGAAATTCCTCCCTGCACTCCGCCCGAATNATTGGTGAGCGTATGGATCCGATTGTCNTCGCCNATGGTNAAATTGTCGATCATCTCCGATCCGCGTCGGGTGCATCCNTCAAANCCCATGCCGATCTCAAANCCCTTNGCTGCCGGAATGGAGAGCATNGCCTCGCCAAGCCGGGCATTGAGCTTGCCGAAAACCGGTGCGCCTGCTCCGGCGGGTACGCCTGAAATCATGCAGCTGACAATTCCTCCTATCGAGTCGCCTTGAGAGCGCACTTCGAGAATCAGATCGCGCATCCGCCCGGCCATCTCCGCGTCGGGACACCTCACCGGGTTGCTTTCGATCGATTCGCGGGTCGGTATGCCGGCAGGNNTCGGGATCGAGAGAGGCCCCACGGCCGAAGTNAANGNCGTGATCGAAACGCCCATCNCAGCGAGAGCCTGACGAGCCAGTTCGCCGGCNACNACCCGCGCCGCAGTCTCGCGGGCCGAAGCGCGTCCGCCNCCGCGATGATCGCGCACTCCGTAGCGCGCCGCGTAGGTGTAGTCGGCATGNGAGGGGCGAAACGTGTGGCGCATCTCCTCATAGTCCGATGAGTGCTGATCGGCATTGCGTATGATGAAGCCTATCGGAGTGCCGGTGGTCACACCGTTGAATATCCCCGAAAGAATCTCCACTGTGTCCGTCTCGTTGCGGCGTGTGGTGATCTCCGATTGCCCCGGCCTGCGTCGGGCCATGGCTGTCGACAGTGCGTCAAAATCAATGGTCACCCCCGAGGGCATCCCGTCGATCACGCCGCCGAGGGCCNGACCGTGGGATTCTCCAAACGAAGTAAACCGGAATATGTTGCCGAATGTNTTCATTGCTGTCGGTCGGTTACGGTTAGATCTGCCGGAGTGGCTCCGGTAAACGAAATGAGATCAGCCGGATTGATAGCGATCTGAAGTCCGCGGATTCCGGCGCTTATGAAAATGGTGGTATGGTCGAGAGCCGATGAGTCGATAAACGTGGGAAACGGTTTTTTCATCCCGATCGGCGAGCATCCTCCGCGTATATAGCCCGTGAGTGGCAGCAATTCTTTCATCGGAATCAGGTCGCACTTCTTTGCGCCGGCCGTGCGTGCGGCCTTTTTAAGGTCCACCTCGCTGTCGCCGGGAACCACACACACGAAATAGCCTGCCCTCTCGCCGTGGAGCACGAGCGTTTTGAACACCTGGCGAATATCCTCGCCAAGTTCCTCCGCCACGTGGTCGGCGGCAAGATTGTTTTCATCGACCGTATAGGGGATTAGTGTATAGCCGATGCCCGCCTTGTCGAGAAGCCGCGCTGCATTGGTCTTGCTGATCAGATGTTTGTCTTTATGAGCCATGGCGTTCAACTTTTGATTGCAAAGATAGCAAGAAATCCCCAAATTTGATCTTCTATATGTAATTATAGCCTGGNCGGGAACATTTTTTCATACGGGGATGTTTATAGGTCATATCTACTAACACTTTAATTACGATTTCTATGAAACGACTACTCTTTGCGATTGTTGCCGCGCTCGGGATCAGTGCCGGGGCAAGTGCACGCGACATGAACCTCTCTCTCAGTTACGGTGGCTATACGCTTATGGATGTTGCCGACTATCACGACGGCTGGCACGGTGTTAACAACGCATGGGGTGCTGTCAATCTTTCATATAATGTGCGCCTTACCCGCAATTTCTGGATCGGCCCGTCGTACACCTTCTCTTCCACCACCACCAAGGGCCCCGGTTCGAGTAAGATAGCCTACCATGCCATAATGCTCAATGGCCGCTACGACTANTATCGCAACAGCCTCCTGACCCTTTATGGCAAGATCGGTGTGGGCGCCGAGATCAGCCACTTCCAGGTGCGCGGCGGTGCCGACGATAGCTATAATAAGGGATATTTCGCATTTCAGCTCTCGCCCGTGGGTGCCGATGTGAAGTTGAGTCCGATGTTCACGATATTTGGCGAGGCCGGTTTCGGAGCGCAGGGTTTGCTCCAGGTTGGTGCGCGATTGAATTTCTAAACACCGATAGTTAATTCTAATGAACGATCGACTTTCATCNGAAGANAAGCGTCAGCTGCCCGACTCTGTGTTCGGACTGCCCGAACGCCGGGAATACCCGATGCCCGATGCCGCTCATGTGCGGGCTGCCGAGTCCTATTTCAGGTATTGCCCTGACGAACTGAAACCGAAATTAGCCCGGGCCATAATGGAGCGCGCAAAAATGTATGGTGTCGAAGTCCATTCGCCCGCGGTGCTCCAATATGCCGCCGAGTAAATTCTCCNTACAAAAGAGGCTGTGTCCCGCGACACAGCCTCTTCTTTTAGATCAAACGAGCGCCGGAGCGAGATATTTCGCCAGAACCCATCCCCCTGCGGCGAGCCAGATATAGAGCATGAAAGCGAGCAGGAACGGTTTCGGGCCTGCTTTCTTGAATTTGTCGAAGCTCGTTTCCGCCCCGAGAGCCGCCATGGCCATGGTCAGAAGNAATGTGTCGATATAGTTGATCGTATCTATAACGGATGTGGGAAGCGTTACCACGGAATTGAAGGCGATCACCACGAGAAATCCTACGGCAAACCAGGGTATGGCAATCTTGCCGCCACCNGCCTGCGAACCCTGCTTGCGCGCTTTGCNGGCCACCCAATAGGCCAGAACNGCCAGAACGGGCACGAGCATCATCACNCTGATCATCTTGACGATAATTGCCACCGATGCTATCTCATCGCCCATAGCGTTGCCCGCNCCTACGGCGTGAGCCACCTCATGGAGCGTAGATCCCGAATAGATCCCCATCTCCACCGGNCTGAGGCCGAGCCACCCCATGCGATAGACCNTCGGATAGATAAACATCGAAATAGTCCCGAAGATCACTACNGTGGCCACCGCCACAGCTGTCTTATAAGGCTTGGTGTTGATGGTCGATTCNGCTCCCAGCACTGCTGCCGCTCCGCATATTCCGCTGCCCACCGAGGTGAGAAGCGCCGTGTCGCTATCCATTTTTAGCAAACGTCCCAGCGCCACGCCGCCAAGAATGGTGACCGTAACCACTATCGCATCGATCACTATTCCCGGTGTGCCCACGGCGACCACATCCTGAAACGAAAGCCGGAACCCGTAAAGAATTATCCCGAGGCGCAACAGACGCTTGGAACAAAACTGTATGCCCGGCACCCACGTGGCCGGAAGATGATTACGCAGCGAATTGGCATAGATCATGCCGAGAATGATGCCGATGATCAGGGGCGAGAACGACAGTTCGCGGACTATCTTTGTTTCGCCGATATAGAACGCGGCACACGCAAACAGTGCTATCAGCAACACTCCGTGGAGCATACTGCTCCGTTGTTCGGTCATTTTCATATATACTGTATTTATTTAATTTTAATCATTCTTTCATGCGGGAGTCCGAGGGGGGAGGGGACAACCGCGACTCTTGCCCGATGCGCCTCTACACATTATTATATATAATGGGGCGGGATTATATATATACAAATGAGTAGCGGCGGAGCCTTACTGTTAATATGCAAAAAAGAGATGTTTCACAACATCTCTTTCCCTTTAAACCTTTATCTTAATCTAATACTATGAAAAACACACATGCAAATGTATAACTTAATTTTTACATACGAAACACTTTTGATGCTATTTTAACATATTTTTAACAAAAATCAATAAAACTGTGCCGATTTCTTACCGAAACGACCAAAATGCTATACGCAATGAGTGGCAAACCACGGGAAGATTTTGTAATTTTGCGTTCTGAAACCATGCTTGTTCCTGATTTGGTTTAAATAAAAACTATCTTACGATTCGCATAACCGAAATGACTAACTATGCTTGATTTGATAATATGTCTGGCGCTCGGAGTAGCGCTCTATGCCGGCTATCGCAAAGGTGCCGTCGGACAGATCGTGTCGCTGGTGGCTGTTGTCGTGGCAATCATTGCCAGCCGTTTGCTCGGCCCCGCTTGCGGACGGCTGATTGGCTCCTTCTTTTCCGGCGACTCGATCGAGTCGCTGATGCTTGGTTCGG
This sequence comes from Barnesiella sp., assembly GCA_014801065.1. Taxonomy (GTDB): domain Bacteria; phylum Bacteroidota; class Bacteroidia; order Bacteroidales; family Muribaculaceae; genus Paramuribaculum. The sequence continues at coordinate 26,977 of JAAVEX010000008.1, read as the reverse complement.
TTGCGGGCCACATCGTGGTCTTTCTGCTTGCCTACTGGGCCACCGGTTTGATCTCCGACACTCTGCGCAGCCTGGTCAAGGTGCTCCATCTTGGTGTTCTCGACTCGATCGTCGGCGCTTTGGTCATGGGACTGAAAGTGATCATTGCCGCCAGCCTGCTGATCAATCTCTGGATGCTCTCCGACGATATCGCCACCGACTCCCGGCGCGACCCTCCCGGTGGGGTGGTGGCGCAGCTCACTGCCAAAGTGGCCCCGGAGCTTTTGGGATATATCACCCACCACACTCCAAACCGATAGCGCAATATAATTGTTGTAAAAATGTATTTGGCTGTGATCCGATTTCCCCGGATCGGCCCATGAAGATAAAGAAATGGAAAATAAAACAGAAAATCGCCTGTCGCCACAAGGCTGTCCGCTTGAAGGCGGGCAGCGCCGCAACGACTCCGACAGTGTCATTGCCGATGTGACCGAAGGCGACTACAGATATGGTTTCACCACCGATATCGAGACCGAGATCATTCCGCGCGGCCTCAACGAGGACGTGGTCAGATTTATTTCAAACCGCAAGGGTGAGCCCGAATGGCTGCTCGAATTCCGGCTCAAAGCGTTTCGCCACTGGCTGACGCTCACTCCCCCAAAATGGGCCCACCTCGACATCCCCGAAATTGATTTCCAGGCCATAAGCTATTATGCCGCGCCTAAGAAAAAGGAAGAACCGAAGAGCCTCGACGAAGTCGACCCGGAGCTGATCGACACTTTCAACAAGCTCGGCATTCCGCTCGAAGAGCAGAAACAGCTTTCAGGCATGGCGGTTGATGCCGTCATGGACTCGGTGAGTGTCAAGACCACTCATCGTGAAAAACTCGCCGAACTCGGAGTGATATTCTGTTCGATCTCTGAAGCGGTCAAGGACTATCCCGATCTTGTCAGGAAATATCTGGGCAAGGTGGTGAGCTACCGCGACAATTTCTACGCCGCGCTCAACTCGGCCGTGTTTTCCGACGGCTCATTCGTATATATCCCCAAGGGGGTCCGCTGCCCCATGGAACTCTCCACCTATTTCCGCATCAACGCATCCGGAACCGGCCAGTTCGAACGCACGCTCATCGTGGCCGACGACGATGCCTACGTGAGCTATCTCGAAGGTTGCACCGCCCCGCAGCGCGATGAAAACCAGCTCCATGCGGCCATTGTCGAGATCATAGTCGAGGATCGTGCCGAAGTGAAATACTCTACGGTTCAAAACTGGTATGCCGGCGATGCCCAAGGACGCGGCGGTGTCTACAATTTCGTGACCAAGCGCGGACTTTGCCGCGGCGATTACTCGAAACTCTCATGGACCCAGGTGGAAACGGGCTCCGCCATCACCTGGAAATATCCCTCATGTGTGCTGGCAGGCGAAGGATCCGTAGGCGAATTCTACTCCGTGGCCGTCACGCGCAACTATCAGCAGGCCGACACCGGAACAAAAATGATCCATCTCGGCCGAAACTCGCGCTCAACGATCGTGTCGAAAGGCATCTCGGCCGGACACAGCCAGAACTCCTATCGCGGACTGGTCAGAGTGGCCCCCGATGCCGACGGAGTCAGAAACTACACGCAGTGCGACTCGCTGCTGCTCAGCTCCACCTGCGGCGCCCACACCTTCCCGTATATAGATGTGAAAAACTCCACTGCAGTGCTCGAACACGAAGCCACTACTTCGAAAATCTCCGAAGACCAGATCTTCTACTGCAACCAGCGCGGCATCCCGACCGAGGAAGCTGTGGGGCTGATCGTCAACGGATACGCCAAGGAAGTGATGAACAAACTGCCCATGGAATTTGCCGTTGAGGCTCAGCGTCTGCTGGCCATCACGCTGGAAGGATCGGTAGGCTAAACAATTTGAAAACAACATTCACGATGAACGATATATTATTAGAAGTCAGCAATCTCCACGCTTCCGTGGAGGGAAAGGAAATCCTCAAGGGAATCAATCTGAAAGTGGGCCGTGGCGAAGTGCATGCCATCATGGGTCCTAACGGCTCGGGCAAGAGTACGCTTAGCGAGGTGCTCGCCGGGAATCCGGCTTTCACAGTGACCGAAGGCACCGCGCATCTCCACGGCGTGGACCTCCTCGGGCTCAGCCCCGAGGACCGTAGCCACGAAGGGCTGTTTCTCTCATTCCAATACCCCGTTGAGATTCCGGGCGTGTCGATGGTCAATTTCATGCGTGCCGCCGTCAACGCCAAGCGCAAGTATCTCGGTCAGGACCCGCTGTCGGCCACTGAGTTCCTCAAAATGATGCGCCAGAAACGCGCCATTGTCGAGCTTGACAACAAACTCGCCTCTCGATCGGTCAACGAAGGCTTTTCGGGCGGCGAGAAGAAGCGCAACGAAATTTTCCAGATGGCCGTACTCGAACCGCAGCTCTCTATCCTCGACGAAACCGATTCCGGCCTCGATATCGACGCTCTGCGTGTGGTGGCCGGCGGTGTCAACAAGCTGAAGACCGATCGCAACGCAACTATCGTGATCACCCACTATCAGCGACTGCTCGACTATATAAAGCCCGATTTCGTCCACGTCCTCTACAAGGGCCGCATCGTGCTGACGGGCGGACCTGAGCTCGCTCTCGAACTGGAAGAGCGCGGCTACGACTGGATCAAGGAAGATGTCGATAACGGAAGGAGCGTGAGCCGATGAACAGCCTGTCGCAATATCTCGAACTCTACCGCCTCAATGCCGATGCTATCGATGGCGGTTCGGCTCCGGCGCTCAACGCCTTGCGACGCGAGGCTTTCGAGCAGCTTGCATCCGGAGCGCGTCTTCCCGAGCGGGGAGATGAAAACTATGAACGCACTTCGGTCAACGAAATGTTTTCGGCCGACTATGGTGTCAATGTCAACCGCGTGGCCATTCCGGCCGACGTCGCTGCTTCGTTTCGCTGCGATGTCCCGAATATGAGCACTCTGCTCGCCGTGGTGGTCAACGACGAATTCCGCCCTTCGCGCACTCTCGAAAGCGCTCTCCCTCAGGGCGTACGCTTCATGTCGCTGCGACGTGCCGCCGAACTATATCCCGAAGAGGTGGCCGCTGCCTACGGGCGTCTCGCTCCGCTGACCGACCCCGCCGTGGCGCTCAACACCATGCTGGCGCAGGACGGCGTTTATATCCACGTTGACTGCGGAGTGACGGTCGACCGCCCCCTTCAGATCGTCAACATTTTCAATGCCCCCACATCGCTCCTGGCCCCGCGCCGCGTGCTGATCTCTCTTGAGCAGGGCGCTTCGGCCCGCGTGCTCGTGTGCGACCACACCCAGAACGTCGACATGGACTATCTCTCTTCCGAAGTGGTCGAAATTTCGCTTGCATCCGGAGCGCGTCTTGACTATTATAATATTGAGGAATCGTCGGCCCGCACAATGCGCCATAGCAAGCTCTTCGCCTCGCAGGGCGCAGACTCCCGCTTCAATGCCGGAACCATAACGCTCACATGCGGACGCACACGCAATGATTTCAGCATCGATCTCACCCGGCAGGGAGCTGAGTGCAACCTCTCTGGCATGATCATAGGCTCTGACCGTCAACACATCGACAACTCCGTCGAGATGCGCCATCTTGCCCCCCGCTGCCGAAGCAACCAGCTCTTCAAATATGTGATCGACGGCGAAGCCAACGGCGCTTTCGGAGGTCGCATCCTCGTCACTCCCGAGGCTCCCTTCACCGATGCTTTCCAGACCAACCGCAATCTGCTCGCTTCTCCCTCAGCGCGAATGCACACCAAGCCCCAGCTTGAGATCTACAATGATGATGTGAAGTGTAGCCACGGTGCTACCACCGGACAGCTCGATCCCGAAGCTTTGTTCTATATGCAGACGCGCGGCATCCCTGAAGCCGAGGCCCGCAATATGCTCATGCAAGCCTACATGGCCGACGTGATCGACGCCGTGGCTATGGAAGAGCTGCGCGATCGCCTGCGTCATCTCGTGGAGCGCAGATTCAATGGTTTTGCAGCCGGATGTGCCGACTGCCGCGCCGCATCGTGCCAAACTCAACAGCTTGAAAAATGATTTTTGAAGTAGACAAATACCGCCGGGACTTCCCGATACTCGAACGCTCAGTCTATGGCAAGCCGCTCGTCTACCTTGACAATGCGGCCTCCACGCAGACGCCGCGCCAAGTGGTCCGTGAGATCGAGAAGATCTATTACACCCACAAGGCCAACGTGCATCGCGGTGTCCACACTCTCTCGCAGGAAGCCACCGCCATGCAGGAAGCCACCCGCGAGCGCGTGCGCCGTTTCATCAATGCCTCGTCGACCGAGGAGATCATCTTCACCCGTGGCACCACCGAGGCCATCAACCTCGTGGCCTCGAGCTACGGCTCATTGCTGAGCGAAGGCGATGAGGTTGTGCTGACGGTCATGGAACATCATGCCAATATCGTGCCCTGGCAACTGCTCGAAAAGCGCGTCGGGATCCGATTGCGCGTGGTGCCGATCCTCGCCGACGGATCGCTCGACATGGAGGCATATCGGTCGATGCTCGGCGAGCGCACCCGCATAGTGTCTGTCTGCCATGTCTCAAACGTGCTCGGCACCGTCAACCCCGTGGCCGAGATCGTGCGCCTGGGCCATGAGGCCGGAGCCGTAGTGATGATTGACGGGGCGCAGGCCATTGCCCATACGCCCGTCGACGTGCAGGCCCTCGATGCCGATTTCTACGCTTTCTCCGCCCACAAAATGTATGGCCCGACCGGTATCGGTGTGCTCTACGGTCGCCGCCGCCTGCTTGAACTCATGCCCCCCTATCAGGGTGGCGGCGAGATGATAAGCCATGTGAGCTTCGACCACACCACGTTTGCCGACCTCCCCTTTAAGTTTGAGGCCGGAACGCCCGACTATGTGGGGATTGCCGCCTTCCACCGCGCCATTGACTATATCGAGTCGATTGGACAGGAACGGATCGCCGCCCACGAGGATGATCTCATGCAATACACTCAGGATCAGATGCTGACCATCCCCGGAATGCGTATCTTCGGCACTGCTCCCGGCAAGAGTGCGATCATTTCTTTTCTGATCGGCAACGCTCACCACTACGACACCGGTATGCTTCTCGACAAGCTTGGCGTGGCCGTGCGCACAGGCCACCACTGCGCCCAGCCTCTGATGCATGCCCTCGGTGTAGAGGGCACTGTCCGTGCAGCTTTCGCTCTCTATAACACCCGCAGCGAGTGCGACTCATTTATTGCAGCGCTCCGCCGCATAGCCCCGATGCTCTCATGATCTCAGACCAACTGTCGGCCGACCAGCGCCGCCGCTACGCCCGCAATATCTCGGTGGATTCGATCGGAGTCGAAGGGCAGTCGCGTCTGCTCCGCGCCCGGGTGTTCGTGCTGGGATGCGGAGCGCTCGGCTCCGTCGTGGCCACCTATCTGGCCGGTGCGGGAGTAGGGCGGATAATGCTTGCCGATTTCGACACCATCGACATCTCAAATCTTCAGCGCCAGACCCACTACTGCGAATCGGAAGCCGGTCTATCCAAAGTGGCCGTTCTCGCCCGGAAATTGCGCGAATTAAACTCCACAATTGAGGTTGACGAGGTCGAAAAACTGATCACCCCTGATCGCGCGCGGCTTCTCTTTGCCGATTGCGATTTTATTGTCGATGCGTCGGACAATCCCGACACCAAATATATGGTCGACAGCGTTTGTGCCGAACTCCGAAAGCCCTACAGCGTGGCCGGTGTGCTCGGTCTCCGCGGTCAGGTCATGACCCACGTCGAGGGAACGGCCCGCTATTGCGACTTCTTCCCCGAGAGCGCCGGGGCGGGCTATACGCCATGCAGCGTTGGCGGAATCGTCGGTCCGGTGGCCGGTGTAATCGCATCGGTTCAGGCGCTCGAAGCCATCAAGTATATTGCCGGCGCGGGCAGTCTGCTGACCGACAGCCTTCTGACCTTCGACGGCGCCACCATGCAGTTCGCCCGTTTTCAACTTTGATAAACGCTGCCATACTTGCAGAATTCAAAAATTATTTACATCTTTGCAGTGCAAACCCCCTGACAGAGGCCTCTACGGGTCACAGCGGGTGGGTTGCAGACATAATTAATAAGCGCGTTTACTGATGCGCTGCATCTTTTTTAGTTGGAAATCTGGCAGTTTCTATGCTTCACTGAAGATGTGGCAACAGTAGATGCCTATGTGGATATGTATACATTCCCTTGGTTATGACGGGGGGAGTCCGCCACATTCACCTGCTTTCGCTCGCCTCCTTTGCGCGAGCGTGCGTTTGGTGTATGCCGGTTTGCGGATATCTCGACCGTCGGGATCGTACATATTATCTGCGTGAGGCCTCTGCATGTTGCTCATTCTGTGAAGTAGGGCAATGCCAGAGCCTCCGACTGAAGGATGAGCGACAGTACGGATCTCACGTAGCTTTTTTTTATCATTATACGTCGGGTGGAGATCGCCGGCCTCAAAAGGGAGCACTCTCTTAAAGCCATCAGATGTCACGCCACATTTATTTCAACAACCGCGACGAGTTTTTCCGGATTTCGCTTGATCAGATCATGTTTTTTGAGGCTGATCGCAACTACACCCTCCTTCATCTTGCTAATGGCCAGCGGCTTGCCTTCGCAATGTCGCTCCAGCGAATGCACGATTATCTCGTAGGATCGCTCGGCGATGATTCCCGGATGTTTGTCAGGGTGGGCAAAAGCAATATCATCAATCTGACCTATGTGTTTAATATCGATCTGGCACGCAGGGTGTTGAGACTCTCTGCTCCCGCGAGCCCCAAGATCCATTCGTTGAAGGTGTCGCACGATGCTTTACGTAAATTGCGCGTGATGTTTGTCTCCGATAAGTAAACCCTCTCTAAGAAATGATGCAGAAAATTACTATTAATAAGGGTGGCGAGATGTTGATAGGCCGCGACGCTTCTCGATGCCGTATCGTTATTCCCCCCACGGCCCGCAACGCGAGCAATCTCCATGCCAAGGTGAGCTTCGACGGACAAAAGCTGACCATCGAGGACCAGGGATCAAGAAACGGAACGTTTGTCGACGGTCTGCGTGTGCTCAAGAAAGATATCACTCCGGCATCGGTGGTGACGCTCGGCGGCCCCGACAGCGTCAGAGGTTATCGCCTTGATCTCTACTCGATTCTGAATCTCGGCGGTGGAATGAACGCTCGCCCTGCATCGCCCCGGATGGCGCCCCCCGGGCCGCAGCCTCAGGCGCCGCGCGCGCCACAGCCACAAGCCGATCCCAACGAGATTGACCCATATTTTTCGGCGCGTGTGAGAGACCTCGGGCAGATCTATGAGGAATACCAGGAGGAACTGGCCGAGCTTCAGAAACAATCGGCCGGCTCGATGAAGATCAGAATGCTTCCGTCGATGATCATTGGTTCGGTCGGTAGTTTGGTGTCAATTGCTTATCCGAGTCAGGAAGTACATGTTTATGGAATTATAGGCACGCTTATTGTGACTATCGGCGTGTTTTGCTACACCAACACGTTGATCAGCGAACGCATGGCCGATTCGGTCAGAAAGCGTCGGGAACTCACCGAGGAGTTTGAGCTCAACTTTGTCTGCCCCGAGTGTAAGGGAAGCTGGCGGAGCCACTCGTTTGCCTATATCAGTCGCCTCGGCCAGTGTCCTTGCTGCAAGAAGAAATTCCGCCTGTGATCATTTCGTCCCGATTATCGGCCATTTCGTCCTATAAACGGTTGAAAAGTTTTGATTTGGCTCGCCGCAACTCTAAATTTGCCACTAAATAATAATTCAAAATACTGAAACAATGCAAACAAGTGACCCTACAGAAAGAATTCTTCGTCCCGACGAACGTGCCCGTTACAATATGCCCCCCGTGCCGCAGAGAGCGCCTAAACGCAAAGGTAAGGGCGGATCGGAATCGGGTAGGATTGTTGCGCTTGGTGCCCTCGGAGTTGTGGCCGGTGTGGCCGGTGCTGCCGGAATCCACGCTATGGTGCAGCGAAATCCGCCTGAACCTCCCGTAGAACCTGTCAATCATTCTACCGAAGACCCTGTCACCGGCCATGACCAGGCAGGGAGCGGATCGCATGGTCATAGCTATAGCGCTAATTCTTATCAGGTAAGCGATATAGAAGCGCCGTCGCTCAGCGAAGTGGCGTTTGCCACGTCGCCAAACGACGCTATGTCGTTCAACGAAGCGTTTGCTTCCGCTCGCAGTGAGGTGGGTCCCCACGGGGTGTTTGAATGGCGCGGACAGTACTACGGGACATACTATGCTTCCGAGTGGAATCATCTGCCGGAGTCCTACCGCGAGCAGTTCTCGTCCCACGATTGGAACGCCCTCGCTAACGCCTCTATCCACGAGCCTATGGAGGGGCCGCTCCCTGAACCTCATGAGCCGACGGTGACCGAACTGCCCGATGGCCGGGTAATGATCTCGCTTAGAGATGCCACCACAGGGGAGACGGTCTATTACTACCCCGACGGAGAGGTGGTGCCGGTGTTCGATATGAATGGCGAGGTGATCGCTATGGTCAATAAATCGGCGCTCGATGAGGCTAACAATTGCAATGGCGGTATCCTCTCGATTCTCCCCAACGGTCAGGCCGTGGTCTATGATGATCCCGCTATGCTGAAAAACTATGCGGGCAATATCTATAACGCGGAGGCTGAGATGCAGTCGGCCAGCGTGGTTGATCCCGAACATCAGTCGCAGTCGTCCGATCCCGATGAGCAGATGTTGAGCTATGCCGATCCGGAAGATCCCGACGAGGAATATCCCGAAGGCGAATATCCCGTAGACGATGATCCTATTCTTGCCATGGTGTCGGACGACGATGATGATATCGACGATGGCGAACTGCTCGCCGCAATCGATGAGGATCCCGTGATGCTCGATGTCGACGATGATGTCGAAATGGCTATTCTGGCCGACGATCAGGATGATATGGCTTATATCCCTGATGGCCTGGCCGACGATGATGCGCAGTTTGACCATGGCGGTGCGGATATGGACTTCTCGGACCATGATGATATGTTCCATGATATGGCCTACAATGATGATCACCTCGACGATGTGGACTTCAGTGCCGGTGTCGATGGCATGGATCATGATATGGGCTTCGACGATATGATGTCTGACGATATGATGATGGGCTGATGGCAGCGGGTGTAAGTTCAAAAGGAAACGCTCGGGAATTCCCGGTGTCGCATTGCCCCAACTGTCGCGTAGGGCTTAAGTTTGACCGCACGCGAAATGGGCGTGTGCGCTGTCCGAAGTGCAACTATTCCGGCCCGGTGGCCACATTCAGCGTTGAGGGCTCATGTCCTAATTGTAATAGAAAAGTGTTGATACGCAATGAGTTTGCTTATAGCGTGATTTGCCCCCACTGCAAGGTGTCGTCAACGGTCGATGCCTATCTGGGGCGTAGCGCCGAAACCCCTCCTTCTCCTCCTTCTCCTCAATCACCTCCTCCTCCCCGCGCGGCCGCTGTCCCGCCGATTCCGGGCAATCCCCCGGCCTCGGATCTGCGGGACACCGTAAGGGATTTCGGGTATCCGAAAACCGAAATTTCCACGGGAAATATCGAGAATATGCGCCCCGGAATCCTTCTGATCGATGAGGATCCCGAATGTAAGTGGTATGGCGATCGTCATATCCGGCTCTCGCTCGGCCGCAACACGTTCGGCCGAAGCTCTGCATCGTCGAAAGCGGATGTTCAGCTCCCCACGCGCGACATGACCATCAGCAAGATCCATTTCGTCATTGAGATGCGCTCGCTGCCGTCGGGCGAGATTCAGCATCTGCTCTCGGATGCCGGATCGACAAACGGCACTTCATGCAACGGCCAGACCGTGGCGCCCGGCGATATGATCATTCTCGAACCGGGAAATAAAATCCGTGTTGGACGCACAGTATTGAAATTTCAAATTATCTGAAAAGTATGAAACTTAACAAACCATTGGCGCTTAACGAACAGGGGCGCAGAGGCAATCAGGAAGACTCCGTGTGGCCCGCGCCGGGTGTGGCCACGGCCGCAACGCGCACTTTCGCCGTGTGCGACGGCATGGGCGGTCACGAGGCTGGCGAAGTGGCCAGCAGCACTGTTTGCGCCGCTATAGGCCGATTCGTTGCCACTCACCCCGATGGCCCGTATTCCGACGCTTTGGTCGAGGAGGTCGTTGGCGCTGCCTATGATATGCTCGACAGTGTGGACCGCGACTCCGCTACGCCTCACCGCATGGGCACTACGCTCACTCTGCTTTGTCTCACCGACACTCAGGCCGTTTGCGCCCATATCGGCGACAGCCGCATATATCAGGTGCGACCCGATGGCTCGGGCCGGGCATCGATCGTCTATAAGTCGTCGGACCATTCGCTGGTCAATGAGCTGGTCAAAGCCAAGGTGATCACTCCCGAGGAGGCTGTCAACCATCCGAGGAAAAATGTGATCACGCGAGCCATGCAGTCGGTGGAGGGGAGGCGTGATGCCGCCACTGTGAGAGTGACCAATGATGTGCGCTCGGCCGACTATTTCCTGATGTGTACCGACGGTGTCACTGAGGCTGTCAGCGATCAGGCTATCTGCGAGATCTTGGGCGATACCGGGCTGTCTGATCAGGATAAGGTGGAGCGCATGAAGGCGCTCTGTCTGGCCGACAGCCATGATAATTTCTCTCTATATCTCGTCCCGGTGGCCGAGGGAATCGGTGCGGACGCATTCTTTGATTCCGCTTCTGATCTCACCATCCCTCTGCCCGGTCAGAGTAATGATAACATGGAAGTGGCTGCGATGGCCGAGGAGGTGGCCGAGCCGATTGAAGAAGAACAGGTAGCTGTAGTGGCTCCTGCGCCGGCTGCCCCCGTTTCCTCACCTGTGCCCGCTCCTGCGCCCGCTCCGGTAGCAGCATCGGGCCCGCGCTCGCAACCCTACATCGCTGAGGGCCCGCACTCGCAACCCTTTGACAGTGCGGTGGCCGATAATGACAGCTCGTGGAAAAAAATAGCAATGGTGGCTTGCGGTCTGCTGTTAGTCTGCGTGGCCGGCATTTTCGCCTATATCTTTCTTTTTACCAATAATGAACCTTCAACTGACCATAAGAAATATGAGGTAGAATATCCTGACGATAAATCCAACAAAGGCAGCGATGCCGTTCCCACACCTGTTAGACCCAAATTTCCTCATGTTAATCCAAAGTCACAAGAGCAACCTGTGTCAACTCCTGCCGGTCGCGCTCCCAACTCCGGTAGCAAAACTGACAATAAAGGTAAAACCAGTGCAGCCAATAACGATAAAGATACGAAAACCCCACCGACTACTTCCACTAAGAAAAAGCCATATCTTGGTAAAATTACAGACTTAGAATCCGATAAAACTAAGGACCCTAAGGACCCTAAGGACCCTAAGGACATCGATATCCCCGACGTCAAAAATCCTGCGAACCCCTAATAAAACAGACCTACAGATATGAGCAATGGAAATAATGAGCGCAGGGATGCTCTGAAAGAGGGTACTCTCCTTCAGAATGGTCGTTACCGGATTGTACGGTTTCTCGGCCAGGGTGGTTTCGGATGCACCTACGAGGCTATCCACACGATGTTTAATGAGCGTGTGGCCATCAAGGAGCTGTTTGTCAAAGAATATTGTAACCGCAACAACGAAACCGGCGTGATATCCGTCGGCGTTAACTCGAAGCGGGATATGATAGGTCGTCTGCATAGTAAGTTTATCGAAGAGGCGAGAGCGCAGCGCCGGATGCAGCACCCCAATATCGTGAGGGTGATAGATGTGTTTGAAGAAAACTCCACGGCCTATTATGTGATGGACTTTATCGAGGGTAAGTCGCTCGAAAAGATGCTCGTTGATCGCCGGGGACCATTGCCCGAATCGGAGGCGGTGGGCTATATCCGAATGGTGGCCGATGCGCTTGCCTACGTCCACTCCGGCCGCAGACTGCATCTCGACGTGAAGCCGGACAATATTATGATCGACCGTAACGGTAAGGCCGTGCTGATCGATTTCGGCGCGTCGAAGCAGTATGACGAGCAGGGCAACAATAAGTCGGTAGTGTTGGGTTATACGCGTGGCTATGCTCCTATCGAACAGATCAATGGCTTGCTCAGCGTGTTCTCTCCCGCCTCCGATATNTTTTCGCTTGGCTCTACGCTCTATCGTCTGCTCTCCGGTGAAGTCCCTGTGGATGGTCTCAGCCGTGTTTCCGGCTTGACGCTCAAACCGCTTCCCGCCATAGTGACCGAACCGACGCGCCGTGCCGTAGAGAAGGCAATGAGTGTGAGGATCAATGACCGCCCGCAGTCGATCTCCGAGTTTTTGGCTCTGCTTAACGCTCCGGCNCGTCCTGCATATCAGAACGTTTATGGCAGCAGCAATAGCAATGCCGGCAGCGATAACGACCGGACGGAGCAGTATTTTACCGAACCTGCGGGNGGNGGCGGCAATAGCAACATTCCCCCGACGCCGCCGGCAAGCGGGGGGTATGGCTACCCGANCAATGCCGGCGAACCCCTATATGGCCCCACNGAAACCACNGGCGATTACAACTCGTTTGATANGGATTACTACGATGACGGTGAGCCGGAGAAGAAGCACCGCTCGCTGTCAGGNATCCTTATTTTCATCAGCCTTATGGCTGCCACCATCGGTATCTGCCTTATGTGTATGAGCGNNTNNTNCTNNGGTGGTTCCNNANACGATCCGNATTATNNTGNGATTGTGCTTGATACTNCATGGNTAGNAGCCTCCGNCGACTCGACCGAGGCTGTTAAAATCGATACCACTCTACNCGCTTCCAATAAGCAAAAATCTGANCCCAAAATAATCACACCCACTATAATCACACCCACTAATATCACATCCGCTAATATCACATCCTCTAAAAAGTNTTCTCATCAAAGCGATATCCCTAAACTTGCAGAGCGCGTTTCAAGTGGAAAGGCTCTACTACCCCGTAATGATGATAAAGAGTCTTATGGCAGATCCCTTAAAGAGNATGTGTCTGATTGCAATAATATCGGATCCTCTGAACCCCCTTCCCTTAAAAGCAAAAGCGAGTTGTTGTCTACAGAAAGTTTAACCTCTAATGACATTTCCGATACGCACGCTTACCCTGCNCCTGAAGGCGCTTCCAATGGAGATTGTAAACTTAATTGTAAGGTTAGTGGAGCAATTAATGTAACGATAACGAAAAAAATTGAGTACAAAAAATGAGCAATGAGAATGAAAAAGACAAGGGAGGCCTGAAGAATGGCACCTTGCTTCAGAATGGTAAATACAAGATTATCCGTTATATCAGTCAGGGCGGTTTCGGATGCACTTACGAGGCTGTCCACACGGTGTTCAATGAACGTGTGGCTATCAAGGAGCTGTTTGTCAAGGAATACTGTAACCGCGACAACGAAACCGGCATGATATCCGTGGGCGTAAGTTCGAAGCAGGATATGATCGAACGTCTGCACCGCAAGTTTATTGATGAGGCGAGAGCGCAGCGACGCATGCATCATCCCAATATCGTGAGGGTGATAGATGTGTTTGAAGAAAACTCCACGGCCTATTATGTGATGGACTATATCGACGGCGACTCGCTTGAACGAATGGTAGTGTCGCGCCGGGGTCCGATGCCCGAACACGAGGCGGTATGCTATATCCGGATGGTGGCCGATGCGCTTGCCTACGTCCATTCCAATCTCCGCCTGCATCTCGATTTGAAGCCGGGCAACATTATGATCGATCGTAACGGTAAGGCCGTGCTGATCGATTTCGGCGCGTCGAAGCAGTATGACGAGCAGGGGAAAAATGAGTCGACTTTGACCGGCTTCACTCGCGGTTATGCTCCTATCGAACAGATAGGCGGTCATCTCAGTGTATTCTCTCCCGCCACTGATATCTTTTCGCTCGGCTCCACGCTCTATCGTTTGCTCACCGGTGAGACTCCCGCCGATTCTATCAGCCGAGTCAACGGCATGAAGCTCAAGCCTCTGCCCGCAAATGTGTCGGGGCCTACACGCCGTGCCGTCGAAAAGTCGATGAGCGTGATGCTTGCCGACCGTCCTCAGTCGATCTCCGAATTCCTGGATCTGCTGAAGGGTGTTCCCGAATCCGCTGAGCAACAGGCCGGCGGCGACAGCCCCGAAACCGAGCACACCGAACGTGCTTTCGACTCTGCAGCAGCCGGCGGAAGCGGCAATGGCAACGGCAATGGCGGGGAACCTCCCACAGTGTCGATCAACGACATGAATGGCCCTGCAAGCGGCCCGTTCAATCCCGGGGCGCAGTCCGGTGGCAATTTCGATCCGCTCACCATTAATAATATGGATCGGCCGGAAAAGAAAGGCGGTTCGAACTCAACCCGTGCCTATGTCTTGATCTGTCTGATTATCATCGTTATCGGTGTCAGCCTCTTCTGCTTTAGCCAGTGTGACCGCTCCGATGCCGGTAGTTCGTCAAACACAGTCCCTGCTGATTCCGTTACGACCTACAATAACCCCGACGATCCGTTCGTTGATCTCGGTCTGTCCAAATACTGGGCCAAGAGAAATGTGATTGAAGCAGACGGCTGCGCATTGTTGTCAATGTGGGATATTCGCCGTGAGGTGTCTGAACTGTATGGCGATTCGGCGCTGACGAGTTATCAGCTTCCCTCCCCCGACGACTGGCGTGAGCTGCGCGACCGCTGCGACTGGCAGTGGACTCCATCGCCGGCAGGTTATCGCGTGGTCGGACCGTCGGGTAATTGGATTTTCCTCCCTGCCGATGGTGTTGAAACCGAGGAAAAGAATGGAGAGCACGTGAAATATGGCGGTGGTGAATATGCTTGCTATTGGACCTCTGATTCGATCGAATTGTTTACGTTCAAGGATCGCAATGTAGAGTTCGACAAGGTGTCGCCCGGCGAACGCTACTCTGCGCGCCTCGTAAGCGTTAAGTGATCACTAACAGGGTTGTAGATGAGACGAATCTATTTCATCGCGTGTGTACTGACCGTGCTGTGCTCGTTGTTACTCCCCGACGCAATGACCGTCAGGGCTGTCAAGCCGCAGACAGGCGACAAGAAAGAAAGGCCTTCGAAGCCCTCGCCCCCTGCTCCAAAGCCGGGGGGGAAGGGCAACGGCAATAACAACAACGGCAAGGGCAATAGCAATGGCAAAGGCAAAGGCAAGCCGGGTGGTAAGGGTGGCAGTTCGACCTCAAAGCAAAAGGAGCCCGAACCTAAGCCTTTGTCGCCGAGGGTGATAGAATCTGAGCCGGAAAAGCCACGGCGCATGATCACCGTGTATGAAGCCTATGATTGCGCTGATACAGAGTCGTTTGGCGTTAATGGGGTGTGGTTTGATATGGTTCTGGCTGATGGCGGCAAATTTGAGATGGGGTGCAACTCCTACGTTGACGAAAAGCCTGTTCATACCGTAAATGTCAAGCCATTCTATGTCGGACGCACTGAAGTGACCCAGGAGCTGTGGGAAGCGGTGATGGGGTCAAATCCGTCGTTTTATAAAGGTAAAAAACGCCCGGCGGAAAACATGACATGGTATGACTGTCAGGAATTTATATCGCGCCTTAATAAACTGACAAATAGACAGTTTCGTCTGCTTTCCGAAACGGAATGGGAGTATGCCGCACGAGGCGGAAGGAAATCGCACGGCTATCTCTACGCCGGCGGCGCCACGATATACGACAATGGATGGTATGCCGACAATTCGGGCGGCACCACACACGAGGTTGCTACTAAGCGTCCCAACGAGCTGGGCATCTACGATATGTGTGGCAACGTGTTTGAATGGACTTCCGATCTCTATAGCAATACATATAATTATCCGCGCAATGGTGGAGCTTCGGGCGAGAGACGAGTGTTTCGTGGCGGAGGCTACAGCAATCCTCCCATTTTCTGCCGCACCACCTATCGCAATAACGACGAACCGTCAAAGCGCTTCAAAGATGTCGGTCTACGACTGGCCATGGATGCCAATTATAGAGAAAAGCAAGTGCCCGAACCCTGATAAACAATAATAAGGATGAAGATTATTCTGAGATACTTGAGTGCCGCTATCATGCTCATGATAGTAGTGGCCACAGTGGAGGCGGTCAAGCCCCAAACCTCCAAGACTAAGACCGGCAAAGGGACCGCTCACACCGGCAAGGTAATTGGGAAACCCGCGCCGAAAAAGAAGACGCGGAAGTATGATCACCCCGTCGAAGTTGACTCCGTGGCGTGGTGGGATGTTGACTCCGTCTGCGTTGACTCGGTGGCGTGGTGGTGAGATGACGTTCAGAAATGGCTGATGATGTCGGCGACTCCGGGTAGTGGGTCGTCCGACCATGCTGCCACGATGATTCCTGAGGGATCGACGATGAAGATGCGGGGGATCCCGACGTTGGCAAAAAGCCGGTAGACGGCATTGTCGGACTGTGGCGCTACGGGGAGCGTGAGATCATGCTCCTCCCAATAGGCGCGCACCGAGGCTTCCGGTTGAGCGCGCGATATGCAGATGAATTGGGGGGCTTGCCCGCCGGCGGAGGCTGTCAGCTCATCGTAGGCTTTCTGGAGGATGGGGAGCTCGCGTCGGCAGTCGGAGCAATCGGTGTTGAAAAAAGCTATCAGAGCAGTTCGTCCGCCGGTGTCGGTCGACGAAAAACTGCTTCCGTCGAGCAGCTGTACTGAAAATTCCGGGCAGCGGTCGCCGGCCGAGAGGGCATCCTCCGGTTCGATCTTATCAGTGACGCATCCGGCAAGGATCAGCGTCACTACCATGAACATGGATTTCACTATCTGTTTCATCATTTTTCTACTAACCAGTAAGCGTGGGTGCACACCCCGTTTTTCATCTGCCAGGCGTGAGGCTGACCTTCGTACGGGAACATGAGAAAGAGNGTTATGCCGTTTTGGGCATTGGTGATCACCTCGTAGGAGTTGTTCATCTTGTCGTAGTTTAAGGCTGAAAGCATGGCAAACTGTTCGCGGATCGAACGTGTCTTGCTCTTGGAATAGCATGTCAGATCTTCAAAATCCGATTCGGCGAATTTCACATCGAANCGCTTGCCCTTATATGGCGATTTGCCGCATAGATAATAGGTGTAGCAATCGTCGGTCTCCGGGCGGCAGTAGGTGTAGGCTGTGAGATAGAANAGNNATGGCGATCCGCCGGCATAGTACACGGAATATACTCTTGTGCCGCAGAATTTATAACCCGGAAGAGGGTCGCGCCCGGCAGCATTGCCGGTGAGTGCGGCCAGGATAAGGATGAGCAGAAGCAGATGTTTTTTCATGGGCGGAAGATTTGATGATGGATATCGGTGGCNNTGCAATGGCGCGTGAACAGGTCGGTGGCTGTTTCGATGATCGAATCGGCATCCGCCTCGGGATCAAATAGATGTATGGTCATGAGCAGCCGACGGGTAGAGAGCGACACTTTGGTGCGCTCGTTGTCCGATGTAGGGGTTCCGAAACCTCCNTCGGCATCGCGGAACACCGGCAGCCCGGCGATGTTGAGCGGTCCGCGGCCGATCCCCTCGTAGGGTTCACCCTCGCGTCCTATGCCAAGCGAAAGATGCTCGCCCTTGATGATGTCGGCATCGAAACACCCCACGGAGCAACCGGTCAGCAGCGAGAGCTGATTGCCGGCATCCACTATGGCGTTGACATTGTAGAGACCGAGCCCGCGCACAATCCGGCGCATCATCTGCTCCTGCGACGGGCGGTAGCGGTTTGGATCTTTGCCACACGCCTTGTAGGCGCGGCGCGTGGCGGCGATTGCCGGCAGAGTGTTGATGTCGGCCACTTCATAGCGCGAAGCTATCGACGCTGCAAGCGCATCGAGTTCTTGTTTCTGTAGTTGCGGGGTAGGGGAGTTGGCCACGCAAGCCTCTATGATGATGGCCCGATAGCCCGGCACGCGGGCGGCAAACTCCGGTTCGATAGTAAGTTTCATATCTTGCAAATTTACTCAAAAAATCAGCAGTTAAACCATCTTTCTGTTAGAAACTGTTTAAATTTATGTNAATAATTTTTATATACTCTGATTTTGTTGATCTTTCAGGCGATTTTAGCCAAGTTTTATCGGTCACGATGCCCGCATCGCTCCCTCTTCAACTTGCAAAACTCATCCTGAAATCTCCTCAAAATCATTCGCACATAAATATAAACAGTTTCTTAATTTTTTTGTCGGTGTAACTTTTTGAGNGGGTTCTTTGTTTCTATATTGGAAGAAAAAGTTACACACTATAAAACTACTTATTGCTATGAACTACTCTCAGATTGTCAATTCGACCGATGTCGTGCTTGTTGAATTTTTTGCTACCTGGTGTCCTCATTGCCGCAGGATGATGCCCGTGGTCGAACAGGTCAGGGAACTCCTNGCCGGACAGGTGGATGTCTATCAGTTTGATATCGATGAAAATCAGCAGTTGGCCAACTCGCAGGGCGTGGAGTCAGTGCCCACCTTTATAATCTACCGCGACGGGCGCGAAGAATGGCGCGAGACCGGCGAAATGGACGGCCAGGTGTTGCTGTCGAAAATCGAATCGTTTATGTAATGTCGCTGTGAGGTTATGGCTGCAAAAGGAGGATCAACACTGATATGTGACTATCTCGGCTCGCTCGGGGTGCCGTTTACGCGCGGCTATGCCAACCGCCGGGCCGCGACGATGCCNTTCAAAACTCTTTTCGGACTTTCGAAAGTGCTTGAAGATTATGGCATTGAGTCGGAGGGCTATGAGCTGACCGATCCCGATGATCTTTTGCGATTGACGCCTCCCTTTCTTGCTGCAACGGCGGGCGGTCCGCTGGTGGTCACCGCCGTCGACGGCCGGAACGTGGACTATCTCTCGGAAGGCGTGACGGAGCGAATGTCGCTCGACGAATTCCGGCGCGCCTGGTGCGGCAAGGTGCTCCTCTCCTTCCCCGCGCCCGATGCCTGCGAGCCGGATTATGGCGCCCATGCGCGATTCGAATTCTTCGTGCGTGCCAAGAAGTGGGTGCTTGCAGGTGGCGCTCTGCTGCTTGCCGCCTCGCTTTTTGCCGCCGGAGGATTGTGGCGAAGTGTTGCCGCATGGTTTGTGGTGGCCTTCGATCTGGTGGGGCTTTATTTCTGCTACCTGCTCGTGCAGAAGTCGCTCAAAATCCATAGCGGAGCGGCCGATCGCGTATGCGGAGTGCTTCAGGCCGGAGGGTGTGATCATATCCTCGAGATGAAAGCTTCGAAATTTTTCGGACTCTTCGGGTGGAGCGAAGTGGGGTTCGCCTATTTCTCGGTNAGCCTCCTCGTGCTGCTGATCTATCCCGGGGCTATGCCATGGCTTGCGCTGTGCAATGTGTGCTGTCTGCCATTCACGCTCTGGAGCCTCTGGTATCAGCGTTTTCGCGCCCACCACTGGTGTACGCTCTGCGTCTCGGTGCAGTGCACGCTCTGGCTTCTCTTTTTCAGCTACACCGCCGGCGGATGGATTCAGTATGCATGGCCGCTACGCTGGAGCGTAGTGCTCCTTGGTGTAGCCTATCTGACCGTGATGCTTGGTCTTAACGCCCTTATGCCGCTAATTGAAAATAAAACCGACGATGAAACCGATTAAACAGATACCCCGTCCGCAGCTCAACGGCGCCCGCCGCCTCAGTGCGCTCCAGCTAAATCGCATAGCCTACGAAGAGCGCCATTCAGTGCTGACCCCCGATCAGCTTCAGTCGCTTGCCGCCTCGGCCGAAGCCGCCTCAGGGTCTTCGTCAGGGTCTTCGGCGAGAAAATGAACGAATTTAACGTTTTTGAGTTTTGGCAATTGCGCGGATTTTTGTAACTTCGCGGTGTAGTATGGCTGCAAGTGGGCGCAGTCGTGCTTTGGTTTGAAAACCAGGTAATTAATTTCCACAAATAGATAATAAACAAAATGAGTAAGGAAAAGAAATTCTTGACTTGCGACGGCAACCAGGCCGCAGCACATATCTCGTATATGTTCTCGGAAGTTGCCGCCATCTATCCTATCACTCCCTCGTCGACCATGGCAGAATATGTCGACGAATGGGCAGCTGCAGGACGTAAAAACATCTTTGGCGAAACTGTTCTGGTGCAGGAAATGCAATCGGAAGGCGGAGCTGCCGGTGCGGTCCACGGATCGCTTCAGGCCGGTGCGCTGACCACCACCTACACCGCATCGCAGGGTCTGCTTCTGATGATTCCGAATATGTATAAGATTGCAGGCGAGCTGCTTCCGTGTGTTTTCCACGTGTCGGCCCGTACGCTTGCCTCTCACGCTCTCTCGATCTTCGGCGACCACCAGGACGTGATGTCGGTGCGTCAGACCGGCTTCGCTATGCTTGCCGAAGGTTCGGTGCAGGAAGTTATGGACCTCGCCGGTGTCGCTCACCTTTCTACCATCAAGAGCCGCGTGCCTTTCGTCAACTTCTTCGACGGTTTCCGCACATCGCATGAAATTCAGAAGATCGAAGTGGTTGATCAGGAAGACCTCGCTCCGCTGGTGGATCACGAAGCTCTGGCCGAGTTCCGCAGCCGCGCTCTCAGCCCCGAAGCTCCCGTGGCCCGCGGTATGGCTGAAAACGGCGACGTATTCTTCCAGCACCGCGAATCGTGCAACAAATTCTACGAAGCAGTTCCTGAAATCGTTGAGGACTACATGCAGAAAGTGTCGGCTATCACCGGCCGCGAATATCACCTGTTCAACTACTATGGCGCTGAGGATGCCGAACGTGTGATCATCGCCATGGGTTCTGTGACTCAGGCCGCTCAGGAAGCTATCGACTATCTGATGAGCAAAGGCGAAAAAGTCGGCATGGTGTCGGTTCACCTCTACCGCCCCTTCTCGGCAAAACATTTCCTCGCCGCCGTGCCCAAGACTGCGAAATGTATCGCCGTGCTTGACCGCACCAAAGAACCCGGAGCCAACGGCGAACCGCTCTANCTCGACGTGGCTGAATGTTTCTACGGCCAGGAAGGCGCTCCCCGCATCGTTTCGGGTCGCTACGGCCTCGCTTCGAAGGACACCACTCCGGCTCAGATCATCTCTGTGTTTGACAACCTCGCCCTTCCCGAACCCAAAACCAACTTCACCGTGGGTATTGTCGACGACGTTACGTTCCTCTCGCTTCCCCCGGTTGAAGAGATCGCTCTCTCGGGCGAATCGACCTACGAAGCCAAGTTCTACGGCCTCGGTGCCGACGGTACGGTAGGCGCAAACAAAAACTCGGTGAAGATCATCGGCGAAAACACTCAGAAATATTGCCAGGCTTATTTCGCCTACGACTCCAAGAAGTCGGGCGGNTTCACCTGCTCTCACCTGCGCTTCGGCGACGATCCCATCCGCTCTACCTATCNGGTGACCACTCCTAACTTCGTGGCTTGCCACGTTCAGGCTTATCTCCACATGTACGACGTGACCCGCGGTCTGCGCGACNNCGGNACNTTCCTNCTCAACACNATCTGGGAAGGCGAAGAGCTGGCCAAGAACCTCCCCAACAAGGTGAAGAAATATTTCGCTGACCATAATATCACCGTCTACTATATCAACGCAACGAAGATCGCTCAGGAAATNGGATTGGGCAACCGCACCAACACCATCCTCCAGAGCGCATTCTTCCGCATCACTGAAGTGATCCCNGTTGANCTCGCCGTTGAACAGATGAAGAAATTCATCGTTAAATCCTACGGCAAGAAGGGTCAGGACGTGGTCGACAAGAACTATGCAGCCGTTGACCGCGGCGGTGAATACAANCAGCTCCCCGTCGACAAGGCATGGAGCAATCTCGCCGACGATTGCGTAGAAGCCAACAANGATCCGGCGTTTATCAACGATGTNGTNCGCCCGATCAACGCTCAGGCCGGCGACGANCTGAAAGTGTCTGCTTTCGTGGGCCGCGAAGACGGCACATGGCAGCAGGGCACCGCAGCCTACGAAAAACGTGGCGTCGCAGCGTTCGTGCCTCAGTGGCTCGAAGAAAACTGTATTCAGTGTAACAAGTGTGCCTACGTTTGTCCTCACGCTTCGATCCGTCCGTTTGTGCTCGATGCTGATGAAATGGCAGCAGCTCCGTTTGCTGAAGATCAGACTCTTCCCGCTATCGGCAAGACATTCGCAGGCATGCGCTTCGTTCAGGCTGTCGACGTGCTCGACTGTCTCGGTTGCGGCAACTGCGTCGATGTTTGTCCGGGCAAGAAGGGCGTGAAGGCTCTCGAAATGAAGCCGCTCGAAACTCAGCTCGACGTTCAGGCCGAATGGGACTACTGCATCAAGAACGTTGCCTCCAAGCAGGATCTCGTGGATATCAAGGCAAATGTGAAAAACAGCCAGTTTGCCACTCCGCTCTTCGAATTCTCGGGCGCTTGCTCGGGTTGCGGCGAAACTCCCTACGTGAAACTNATNTCNCAGCTCTTCGGCGACCACGAAATGGTGGCCAACGCAACCGGTTGCTCNTCNATCTANTCCGGCTCTGTGCCCTCNACNCCCTATACCACNAANGCNNAGGGCCACGGTCCNGCNTGGGCTAACTCNCTCTTCGAAGACTTCGCTGAATTNGGTCTCGGNATGAGCATCGCCAACGAAAAGCTCCGCGCTCGTCTGGCCGACACNATGACCGCTGCCACCAACTGCGACAAGTGCAGCCCTGAAATCAAGGCNCTCGCCCAGCAGTGGCTCGACAACCGCGAAGATGCCGCCGTGACCCGCGAAGTGGCTGATAAGCTTCTCCCGCTCTGCGAAGCATGCGGCTGCGATATCTGCAAGGCTATCCTGACGCTCAAAGGCTTCATCGTTAAGCGTTCGCAGTGGATCATCGCCGGCGACGGCGCTGCCTACGATATCGGCTTCGGCGGTCTTGACCATGTGCTCGCATCGGGTAAGAATGTCAATGTGCTCGTTGTCGACACCGAAGTTTACTCCAACACCGGCGGTCAGGCATCGAAAGCCACCCCGCTCGGCGCCATCGCTAAGTTTGCCGCAGCCGGCAAGCGCATCCGCAAGAAAGACCTCGGTCTGATCGCGTCGACCTACGGCTACGTCTATGTGGCTCAGGTGGCTATGGGTGCCGACCAGGCTCAGACTCTCAAAGCTATCCGCGAAGCTGAAGCCTACGACGGACCGTCGCTGATCATCGCCTACGCTCCCTGTATCAACCACGGTATCCGTGCCGGTATGGGCAAATCGCAGGCTGAGGAAGCTAAGGCCGTTGAATGTGGCTACTGGCACCTCTGGCGCTACAACCCCGCCCTCGAAGAAGAAGGTAAGAATCCTTTCACCCTCGACAGCAAAGATCCCCAGTGGGATAAGTTTGAGGACTTCCTCAAAGGCGAAGTGCGCTATGCATCGGTCGTTAAGCAGTATCCCGAGCAGGCTGCCGAGCTCTTTGCAGCCGCCAAAGCCAACGCTCAGTGGCGCTACAACAACTATCGCCGTCTCGCCCAGCAGCAGTGGGGCGTAGATCCCGAAGTAGGCAATCTGCCTCAGTAATCCGATGACTGTCTGTTCGGACAGCAATCATAAATAATAAAGTGGCCGTGTCAATCTCTTTTTGGCGCGGCCATTTTTTTTGATCATTGCAGAGGAATGGGCCGGGCGTAGGCAAGGCGAGGACGGAGCTGTTTCGGTGTCTTATGGTAGACGGAGGCTTGCGCTATCAGTGGGTTGAGGTAGGCGAAGAGATGATCCAGAAGGTCATGGATTTGCCGGCAGATCCGGCGGGGCAGGTCGCTGCCCGCAATCGATTCGATGATGTGATTGATCGCTCTTGCCCATAGTTTGTGGTTTTGCTTGAGCCAGAGCAGACGGCCCACGGTGGCCTCGTTGAGTTCGAGAATGGCGGTGCGGTCCTCACTGATTTGAATCTTGAGAGTCTGCTCGGAGGCATCTTTAGTTTCCGACGCAGCTTTCATTGGCTTGGGCTGTCGCTGTTTATGCCGACGGCACTCGGCAGCTTTCGCCTTGCGTTGGAACTTTTCAGCGATGCGCAGAGCCATAGGGTGGGCATCGGAGTAGTCAGACCGGTCGAGTTCGGCTTTCGGAGTCTGTGAGTTTTCGATGAGAGATTGCATCACCTCTTTCTGGGCTTCAGGGTCTGATATTTTTATCAGTGCTTCAATTTCTTCTATTGTCAGAGATAGGGTTTGGCGTTTCATGGCAGTTGTGGAATTTGTTTTATTGCGCTGTGTTTGCAAAGATAGCAGGCCGATCAGCATATTCTTTGCGAAATCGTCACGCCAGTGATGCGATATATGGTTTGGAATCACTATATTTGTGGGTTGATAAAGATGTGCCGTTAAAGATGTGCCGTTAAACGATTATGATGGAAAAGATGAAGTGGAGCAGCCTGATATGCGACAAGCGCTTCGGGATTGAGCAGTATCATGATGATAAGAAGGGAGTGCGCAGCGACTTCCTGCGCGACTATGACCGGTTGGTGTTTTCGTCGCCTTTCCGGCGGTTGCAGAACAAAACGCAGGTGTTCCCGCTGCCGGGAGGCATCTTTGTGCATATCGCAATTATATTTATGACGCTCCTGTCTGCATTCCTACCGTTGAGTGTTTCGGGTCAGACGGTGATTTACAAAAGCATGTCGAGCCCGAACTTCTCGGACCATATGACGAGCGATCAGGCAATGATTGCAGCTATGGCGGGTATGGGCAATACGACGGTGTCATATATCGGCGACGGAGTCTACAAACTTGAGGTCACGACAGGAAAGAAGATGCTGGTTGCTGATTTTGTTGATGGCGCAGAAGTGGTCAATAACCAAAAAGTGACATTCAGATACAAAATATCTGACGGCCATGTCGCCACGATTACCATGACTCCTAAAGAGATTGACCTTGGAGGAGCGCTGAAGCTGATTCTAATTGATGAGTCGGCATTTCCCGGGCTTGTCAAAGCCATCCGGGCAAATTCTTCAAAGAATTCGGGCAAATCCTCATCGCCCTCGCCGGAGCCCTCTGGAACGGCTTTGGGGAATTATGACCTGACGCCTGTTGATGCGGTCAGCTATCCCTTCGGATTCCTGCCTTCGAAGACAGAACGGATTTCCGATGCCTTGAGCCTGTTAAGGCAAGCCGGTTGGAAGGCTGATATTACGAGGAGTTCAGAATCGGAGATGATCTCAATCATTTCATCCAACCAATTCAAAATTCCATACCGTATGTTTGGGAAAGCGGTTACAACCATGTCTGTGTGGGGTGTGGCACCTCCCGGAGATATAATGAGTTATGACGTGGAAATTAATGACTATAAGCATAATTGGACGGCGGAAGATGCTGAGACATTCGCAAAGAGAATTGTCAATGAATTGAAATCGGCNGGCTACATCGNNGCCGAGGTAAGTCAACTCGGGGGATATGATTTTTATGCGTGTGATTTAACCGGAAACGNACTCGCCGTATCTGTNAGCGCTTCCGAGGGCTCGAAAGTAAAAATGCTGGATGCTTATGTNGTCAGGCTGAAAATGAGGAGAAAAAATAAACTGTAATATGGATAAAATGAGATGGGACAGCCTGATATGCGACAAGCGCTTCGGGCTTGAGCAGTATCATGATGATAAGAAGGGAGTGCGCAGCGACTTNCTGCGCGATTATGACCGGTTGGTGTTTTCGTCGCCTTTCCGGCGGTTGCAGAACAAAACGCAGGTGTTCCCGCTGCCGGGAAGCGTGTTTGTTCACAACCGATTGACCCACTCCCTTGAAGTGGCGTGNGTCGGCCGTTCGTTGGCCACGGAGGTCAGTCAGCGGCTGCGGCAGAAATATGCCGATGAGCCGTGGGTGGGTCGGCTGGACGCAATGGGCGAGATCGTCTCGGCGGCCTGTCTGGCTCACGATCTCGGCAATCCCCCCTTCGGCCATTCCGGCGAGAAAGCGATAGCCACNTTTTTCAGCGAGGGGGCCGGCCGNGAGTTNCGCGACGAGCTGACGCCTCAGCAGTGGGCCGATTTTACNNGCTTCGACGGCAACGCCAACGCCTTCCGTCTGCTGACCCATCGCTTCAACGGTAGGCGTCCCGGAGGCTTCGCCATGACCTATTCGATGCTTGCCTCGATAGTGAAATATCCTTATCCGTCAACGCTTTCGGGCGGAAAAAATAAGTTTGGTTTTTTTNCCTCGGAGCAGGCCGACTTTGCCAAAGTGGCTGCCGAACTCGGCATGATTTCCCGACCGCAGCCCGACGGCACCGTCAGATATGCNCGCCATCCGCTGGTCTATCTCGTTGAGGCTGCCGATGATATCTGCTATGAGGTGATGGACATAGAGGATGCCCACAAGCTCGGATGGGTGCCTACGGACCAGGTGATCGATCTCTTGCTCGGNTTTTTCCCCGACGAACGTATTGCCCACATCCGCGACGTAATGGGGCGTGTCGACGACCCGAANGAAAAGGTGGTCTATCTGCGTTCGATCGTGATCGGCGAACTGGTGAGGGAGTGCAGCGAAGCGTTTCTTGCCGCTGAAGATGAGATACTTGAAGGACGCTTCGAGGGAACGTTGTTAGACCATATCGGCGCTACAGCGCGTGAGGGGTATCGGCGATGNAACGAGCTGTCGTGGTCGCGCATCTACACAGCCAGTGATGTTGTCGACATTGACCTTGCCGGTACGAGTATCATCTCCTTTCTGCTCGAAAAACTGGTGGAGGCGGTCCGTCATCCCGAGTTTAACTATTCGAAACTCTTGCTTTCCAAGGTGCCGCAGCAATATGAGATTGATTCCCCGACGCTCTATGGCAAACTGCAGGCCGTGGTGGATCACGTTTCGGGCATGACCGATGTCTACGCCCTCGATCTCTACCGCAAGCTCAACGGCATGTCCCTGAAAATCAACAACTAATCCCCGCTCCGCCTAACAAGGGAGGGCCGGCTTCAGCCGTCCCTCATCAATAACGAACCCAATCGCCAAGAAAAGACGGCTAAAGCCATCTCCCCCCAGCCCGGTTGCTGCGCTGATCAAACGGACCTGCAAACGATTCGGCAGCAAACGCCGGCCATGTTCTTTTTTTTGCTCGGATAT
>JAAVEX010000007.1 GCA_014801065.1 Barnesiella sp. | reverse complement strand
GTCGAAAAGAAACATTACATCAGTTTTATTATGATCAGAAGAATACTTTCTATATCCGGACGTCCCGGCCTGTTTAAATTAGTAAGCCAAGGCAAAAACATGCTCATCGTAGAGTCTCTTCAAAACGGAAAACGCATGCCCGCCTATGCTCATGACAAAGTGGTTTCTCTCGGCGACATTTCAATCTATACTATTAATGGAGATGTTCCCCTGGCCGATGTACTTGAAGCCATTAAGGTTAAAACGGATGGTCAGCCTGTCGATGTAAAATCGATGGACGACGCTGCTGTTAGAGCATATTTTGCAGAAATTCTCCCGGAGTTTGACGATGAACGTGTCTACACCAATGATATCCGCAAACTCTTCTCATGGTATAATCAGCTCATAGCAGCTAATGTAACCGAATTTAAAGACAACGAAATCAAGGAAGACGAAGCAGCCGAAGCCGCTGAAAAAGCTGACGAGGCAGAAACAAAATAAAATCCGAATCAGTCAAAATCAGAAGCGATGGGAAATAAATTCGCACGCCCCATTTCAGCCGGCGACTCTATGGTCAAGCTTATTAATGAGGAATACAATATCCTTCCCATTCTTAGTCGCTTCTCTATCCCGCTCGGATTTGGCAGTAAAACGATTGGTGAGGTGTGTGATGAGGCGTGCATCAACACCGACACCTTTCTGCTCATAGTAAATTTCACCCTATCCGGCACCATTCCCCCTCACATCAACAACAAATCAAACGCCCTTGGAATAATTGAATTCCTACACAATTCTCACGATTATTTCCTCGGCTACAAATTCCCTCACATCAGAAACAATCTTCTGAGTGCTGTTGATGAATCACACTCTGAAATTAATCCTGCAATCATTCATTTTTTTGATGAATATGTTCGGCAGGTTAAACAGCATTTTGACTATGAGGAGCAGAATGTATGGCCATATATCAAATCACTCGTGGATGGCACACCATCGACGGACTACAACATTGCCGTCTTTAAATCACACCACGATGAGATTGGAGAAAAATTATCAGATTTAAAAAATATAATTTTAAGATATTATACCACGACCAAACCCAACCTCATGTACGACGTGCTGGTGGATATATACAATTGTGAAGCCGATCTTAACTCTCACAACGAAATTGAAAATGAAATTCTGATTCCAATGATCTCGGAATTGGAGGGCATATCATAAAAAAGTCAGAGTATGCAGAGTATGCCGAGAATCCCGATAGTCATAATATCCCATTCCGAAATCTTAAGCAACGGAATTGCCGGACTACTTTCCGCTTCCACCAACCACAAATATGAAATTAGGTTTATAAATCCCGAATCATTACCTTCATTTTGTAACGGTCACATATCACCCCACGAGATAATAATCGCAGACGCCCTCTCTTTTGGACAAAAGGAACTTGCATTAATCAGAGAACGAAAAGATTCCGTTCCTCCCATTATAGGGATTTATTTTTCTGCACTCCCTCTTGATCTCACTCGACATTTCGACGCAATGATCTCGATATATGCTGATACTCAACAGGTGGAACTTACTATTGAAAAACTACTTGCTGAAGTGGTTCAGCCAACCCATGGACAAACCGACGAACTGACCCCAAGGGAAAAAGAAATCGTGATCGGAGTAGTCAAAGGTAAATCAAACAAGGAGATAGCAAGCGATCTGAATGTGTCAGTGCATACGGTGACCACTCATCGTCGCAACATTGCCGGAAAACTCCAGATCCACTCTCCGGCCGCACTTACTATTTATGCTATTGTCAGCAAATTAGTGGCAATTGACGAAATCAAGGCCGAACTCTTGTAAGCGTCATAATAAACCCGACGCACATTCAAAGAGTCATTTTCGAATATACCTTATGCCACGTTGCTTTCCACATACGTAAGGTGTCCGTTTAGCAATCATATTGGAGGGTTCGAGAAGGATCTGTAATGGCTCTCCTTCTATGATGTGAGCGCATCGAAATTGTTGGCCGGCTTTCAATCGAGTCTCTTTTGACTCAATAATCTCCCATAAATCGCCACCGACAAACCGAATCAAACACCATCTGTTGGGAAACCAGTTTAACTCAACTTGACCACCCGGTTTCATTTCTGATACATCCAGCCAATGCCCTGATGAAGGATCACTATCACGCTCGCACTCTGATTCACGTTCACAAAAATCCGAGAAACTCTGATAACCGATAGCACGCGATAGAAGATCAAGCGTCGTGCGACGAGTTGACACCGATTCATTCAGATATCCGCCTATCCGCTTGAGTGTGGTCGGACTGATATACTCACCAAGGCGTAGACTTATCGCCTCTGCAAGAAATTGATAATCAACCGACGTTTCCAACGGTCTGCAAAACATTTCAGAAAGGCGCCTGAGCAACCGTGTTTTCTGATCATTTATCATTTGATCTGATCTCTTTTCTGCCATCTTTTGTATTGCTGTTTATGAAAATTTGTAAGTGTGCTTTCTATNGCACCAAGCTCCATCTCACTTAGATTATCCGGATTACGGTTCACATAGNTGCTGATTAAATCATAGCCCTCTTTTACTTTTACATATTCTTCTCCTTCGACATCCGATCTTGAAGAATTCCACAGTTGGGCAATTCGNTGTGACTGATTTTCAACAACNNTTTTCAGAAACGCTTTATGCAGTGAATCAGAATCTAATCGCGATTGCTGGTCAGAAGCAACATCTCTTAGTCTGTTTGTTTCTTCTACAAGCAATGACGACCGCGTGTTGATTTTAGTAATCGAATCTTCCAGTTTTGAAATAGTCTCNTTGTGAATGGAATCTGCCTCNGCCATCTGACGGTTAAGNGTCGAAGCATGCTGATTCATTGCCANCTGCTGCACGCCACGTTGTCTTTCGAGCAAAAACCANATCACAATTCCAATTGAAAACAAAACNGCCAGACANATAANGACTATGCGTATCAATCGCGGGCGTGACCATCTCGCAACGAGAGCNTCCCCCAACTGTTTGGGCCCGTCAAAGCTATGCTTCGACAACCAGTGTGAATCATCCTTTAGCAGCTCACAAAACACCGCCGATATCGCAAACATATCATCGGATATTNTNGGATCAAACGAATTGCGCTGATGATCTGACATATACCCTTCAGTTCCGGCAGGATTCTTTAATTCAACATGTGAGGCAGTGTCTGCCAAACCGAAATCCAGTATCTTTATATATCCGCCATCATGTGTGATCAATATATTAGATGGTTTCAGATCCCGGTGGACAATTCCTTTGGAATGAATATATCCTACTGCATCAAGGATCTGTAGAGCCACATGGCGACGACTTTTCCGGTCCGGNTTGTCCNACAACCATTGATCCAACGTCACACCATCGACCCACTCCATTACNATCGCTTCACCAACTTCGGACTCTTCCACAAANGAAAACGATGTTACTATNGCGGGATGACTCAATCTTGACATAATGCCAAATTCCTTTCGGAGTAAACGNCGGTAAGACTCTTTGTGAGCCACAGATGGAGAAAGACATTTATAAACACATCGTNGGCCTCCTTCAATCGAAGTCCAGAGCACAGAGGTTGACGTTGTAGCAATTATCTGCAATTCATTTTTTGCAGATGCTGAATNGATGCAGTCCGGCTCTCCATCGACAAAACCCGAATACATATCATCTTGATGCACCATATATTAAAATTGCTACACTTATTCAAACACTCNAAACCAAACGAAAATAGTATAATAACATNAGCGATCCAAAAGGGCACGAATGGACATGGTGGTGCAAATANTATGTTATACTTTTGCTTCAAATATGATTCAGACCTTGGCAACTCACCCACGGACGATTTTACCATGATCCGGTAAAATCAAATGTTACCATNCATCAATTGGCAACATNNACTAAAACGTGTTAGCTACTCTTTGACGATTGACATATTCACCACCTTGCCAACAAAACCTGAAAGTCAGAGAATGCAGGAGCTAATACANGNGGCNCAGCCTTATCTATTTTCAAATTAATTTGAAAAANGATATTGTATTGCGCACGGTGGGTGAGTTGTCAATTCTATACAGGTAAGTTAATCTGATCTTATTGGTTTATTGCGCCAATAAGATCTTTAATNTCAGTCACTCCGTGACGCTCNCAATATGCCTCAATTTCATCAATGACTTTGCATGTCACAGCAGGATCGATGAAGTTAGCCGTTCCTACTTCAACAGCTGTAGCGCCTGCAAGTATAAACTCAAGAGCATCGCGTCCGTTCATAATGCCACCGAGACCGACCACAGGTATGCCGACTGCCTTTGCCACTTGCCATACCATGCGCACGGCCACCGGACGAACAGCCGGACCGGAAAGNCCACCGGTTATAGTNGATAAATATGGTCTGCGACGTTCTACATCTATAGCCATACCCATNAACGTGTTAATAAGCGACACTGAATCAGCGCCCTCCCCTTCCACTGCCTTTGCAATGGAAACAATATCGGTCACGTTTGGCGATAACTTAACGATCACCGTACCCTTAAAACTATCACGCACAGCTCTTGTTACGGCTGCGGCCCCCTCNGGAGTAGTGCCGAAAGCCATACCGCCTTGCTTAACNTTAGGACANGATATGTTCACTTCTATNCCACGAATGGATGTTTGCTCCTGCAATTTCCGACAAACGCCGACATAATCTTCTATTTTGGCTCCGGATACATTTACAATCAACTCCGAATCGACATTTTTAATCCGCGGATATATCTGATCGATAAAATAATCAACACCTTTATTCTGGAGGCCCACAGCATTCAGCATACCGGATGGCGTTTCAGCCATTCGNGGATATGGATTGCCTTCGCGGGGTTCTAAAGTCGTACCCTTAACAATGTAACCTCCAAGTCTCTCAAGATCGATAAAATCAGAAAACTCCTCGCCNTAGCCAAATGTGCCGGACGCTGTCAATACAGGATTTTTCAGACTTAAGCCGCCTATTTTAACATCAAGATTTACCATGTCAATTGTTTAATATTAAATACCGGTCCATCAGTGCAGACACATACATTTCCTTTTACAGTTTTCTCAACGCAACATAAGCACGCGCCCAAGCCACACGCCATNATATTTTCAAGCGAAACCTCACACTCNGCTTCCANNTCCACTGCTTTTGCTGCCACGGCTTTCATCATTGGTNCCGGCCCACAACAGTATATGAAATCATAGTGTGTGTTCATCACTGAATGTTGCGTCACGAGACCATGTTCTCCGCNCGAGCCATCGTCAGTTGAAATATACACCTCACCATAACGCTCAAAGAGATCTATTTCGAGCAGGTCAGATCCGGATCTTGCGCCCAATAGAAATTCAGGCTCATATCCATTATTTCTAAGTGTCTTACCAAATTCAAGCAACGGGGCCACTCCNACACCACCGCCAACCAANAATATTCTTGCTGATCTGTCACCCGGCATACTAAATCCATTGCCTAAAGGNACNATTANATTGACAACNGATCCCTCTGCCAGCTCAAGCAAGTGGCGCGTACCTTCGCCGGCATTTCTCACAAGCAGCCATAGCTCGTTAGCTTCTCGATCAACAAAATTAATTGAGATTGGTCTACGCAAAAATGTATCTTTGCTNCCATCAACTCTGACCTGNACAAACTGCCCGGGTTTTATTTCGGGCAANAAACCGCCGTTGGCAGGCATCAGTTTCAACAAGCCATACAAAGAATGTAACTTTACATTCTCCTTGACTATAAAATCACCGACTANTTTTTTCATTCTATAATAACTGATTGGTGGTATATGCAAAGTTAGCTACTTTTATCTTTATAGTCAAAAAAAAGCAGATGATATTGCCCCTTAAAGGCAGCAATATCATCTGCAATAATAATATTGGAATCAACTATATCAGATCCAGCGCACGTATGCGAAATCCTGACGATGAGGAAGCTTATCGTTTACGGGATAAAGTCTGAATCCATAGCGATACACACCTGCGTCCTGAATCTTATCTTTAAGCTGGAAGTCAATGACACCATCCTTTTCAGATACGATATCAAACGGTTTTACTTCGTAGAGATGTTCTTCTCCATCCTCTACTCGATAGGCCACATATTCGAGTCCAACGCTACGGCCAAGACCGTTAGTGTCGATTTTAGCTTCAACAAGGTAATCCTTACCGGTAGAGGACATCTGAGGACCTTCGGTCTTGAATTCAAGTACCTTCACGCCATCCCAGGCATCAACAAAATTCTCTTTCCAATCAACGATCTCTTTGGCAACCTTGAAATCATCGGCCGAAAGAATATTGAATCTGTTTGCTTCGGGTTCGTAGAAACGAGCGATATAGTCATCAATCATACGCTTCATAGTGAAGTGAGGCGCGATATGACCGATCGAACCTTTGATATACTGAATCCATTCCGGAGAATATCCTTTTGAATTTTTTGCAAAGTAAAGCGGGATGATTTCAGTTTCAAGCATTGAATAAATTGTGGCCGCATCCAGACGGTCCTGTTGTCCCTGATCGGTATATGTACGTTTGTCAGTCAAAGCCCATCCGGCTTTCTCATCAAAACGATATCCTTCATACCACCATCCATCAAGCACAGAGAAGTTAAGCACACCATTCATTTCAGCTTTTTCTCCCGATGTTCCGGATGCTTCAAGGGGTCGAGTCGGAGTGTTCAGCCAGATATCAACGCCCGTCACGAGACGTTTGGCAACAACCATATTGTAATCTTCAAGGAAAATGATCTTGCCGAGGAACTGAGGCATACGGGAAATCTCCATGATACGTTTGATCAAGCCCTGACCGGCTCCATCGGCAGGATGAGCCTTACCTGAGAACACAAACTGTACGGGGAACTGCTCGTTGTTGACGATCTTATCAAGACGCTCAAGATCGGTAAAGAGAAGATGCGCGCGTTTGTATGT
This sequence comes from Barnesiella sp., assembly GCA_014801065.1. Classification (GTDB taxonomy): domain Bacteria; phylum Bacteroidota; class Bacteroidia; order Bacteroidales; family Muribaculaceae; genus Paramuribaculum. Next base: position 6,726 of record JAAVEX010000007.1, on the reverse strand, counting down.
AGCAAAACGACGAGCGAAACCGATAATAAGGGCATTAGGATTGATCTTATCAACAATCTTCATTACTGCTGAAGGATCACCTTGATTTGCAAGCCATTTTTCTTTAAAATCGCGTTTCACGAAGTTGATGAATTTATTCTTCATCTTCATTCGCATTTCCCATATAGCTTCGTCGCTGACATTAAATATGTTAGCCCAGTATTTGGGATCGCTCTGATGCTCAAACATTTCCTGTCCGAGATTTTCAGCATAGAATTCCTTCCATTCAGAGGCAGCCCAAGTCGGCATGTGAACGCCATTAGTAACATATCCAACATGACTTTCTTCCCAAGAATAGCCCTTCCAGATACCGGCAAACATTTTCTTGGAAACTTCTCCATGAAGCCAGCTGACGCCATTTGCCTCCTGACAAGTATTGAGTGCAAAAACACTCATTGAGAAACGTTCGTTAGTGTCAGGATTTTCACGTCCCATATTCATGAGATCATTCCATGAGATGCCGAGCATTTCAGGGAATTTATACATGTATTTGCCGAAAAGCGATTCATCGAAGTAGTCGTGACCGGCAGGCACGGGAGTGTGTACAGTGTAGAGCGAGGATGCTCTTACAAGTTCAAGTGCGGTCTGGAACGAGAGGCCTTTACCTTTAACATAGTCAACAAGACGCTGAAGGTTAAGAAGGGCGGCATGACCTTCGTTGCAATGATAAATAGTGGAGTTTACTCCAAGTTTCTGAAGCATCAACACACCACCGATACCCAACAAATATTCCTGTTTCAGACGGTTTTCCCAATCGCCGCCATAAAGCTTATGAGTGATCTGACGGTCAAATTCGCTGTTCATATCGAAATCGGTATCCATCAGATAGAGCTTCATGCGACCGACATTCACGCGCCAAACATGAGAGTAGATTATACGATCATAGAACGGCACTTCAAGAATCATCGGACGACCGTCTTCTTCAAGCACTTGCTCAATAGGAAGCTGGTTAAAGTTCTGCGGTTCATAATTTGCCACCTGCTGGCCGTCTACGGAAAGTGTCTGCGTGAAATAACCGTAACGATAAAGGAAGCCAACGGCTGTCATATCGACACAGCTGTCGGAAGCTTCTTTGATGTAGTCGCCGGCAAGCACGCCAAGACCACCTGAATATATCTTCAGACAGTTGCAAAGACCATATTCCATAGAAAAATAAGACACGGAAGGAATATCCTTGCGCATCGGCTTGCTCATATATTCCTGGAAGCTTGCATATACATTGTCTATGCGTGCCATCATCTCACGATCATTCATGATTTCATTGAGACGTTCCGACGACAATCTCTGAAGCACCATAACAGGATTTTCTCCTGTGGAACGCCACAACGACGGATTGATGTCGCGGAAAAGAGATTTTGCCTCACTGTTCCATACCCACCAGAGGTTATGTGACATAATGTCAAGAGGCTTAAGCTGAGCAGGAAGCTCAGCGATCACAGTAGTGTCATGGAAAATCGGTGTATTCGACTGACTTACTTTAATTTTCATATTTTATAGAATTAGTTCTTTTTATTTCTATTTTGGATCACTTTGATTCATTACGCTGTATCTCTTTGTCCAAAGCAATACGGAATGCATCAATATAATATTCAATAAACAAATTCCAATTAGCTTGATCGGCTGTCGTAAGTGCCTGCTTTGAAATCGATTCTCGCGTTTCAGCGTCAGCACACGACAACAGTTTTAAATCATCGGCAATTGAAGATACCACCTCATGATAATTGTTGTCATTACGAGCAACAACTCCAACGCCGGTAGAGTTCAAATCCATGCCACGACTACTCATCACCCACTGGCCGAAACCGGATAGCGATGTGGTGATAGTCGGAACTCCGAACGCTACACTTTCAAGCGGTGTATAACCCCAAGGTTCGTAATACGAGGGGAATACGGTCGCATCCATACCAATCAGAAGATCATAATAGGATTTATTGAACACGCCGTCAGCTCCATTAAGATAACATGGAACATAAATCACCGTGATGCAGCTATTCACATCATTTGAAAATCCCGCAGAATGAATCCGTTGAATAATGGGATCAGACTCATAATTAAACAAACTATGGGTGATAAACGGATCGTCAACACGATAGCTATGACCATTATTTATAGACTCAAGCAGACACGCACGAGGCTGACCGCTCCAAGCAGGAACCATAATATAGGATAATATCCGTCGGCATGGATTTTTATAAGAAATCTCTCTCATGGCATCCAGATAGACATCTATCCCTTTGTTTCGATATTCAGATCGTCCCGATGTGCAAACGATGAATGTGTCATCATCAAATTCGATACCGGTCAAAGCAGAGGCAACGCTTAATAACGATTCACGCGCAACGCGGCGAGCAGCAGCAAATTTAGCTTTTGCGGGGACAAAATTGGGTTCAAATCCATTTGGAGTTACGATATCCGGCGCACGGTCAAGCAATTGCTCACATTCTACTGCAGTAATGTCACTCACAGTAGTAAAGCAATCAGCTTGATGAGCAGCTGCCTTTTCCAGAGAGTGTTTTGACTGCATGTTCAATTCGAAGGCCATCTGATCGCCATTATATCCCTTAAGATAATCGTATAACGGCTTACCGTTTCCACAGATACTCCGTCCTATCGACGTGGCATGAGTTGTAAATATTGTTGCCACTTTAGGCAATTTCCACTTCGTATACAGTAGTCCCATGCCTGTGGTCCACTCATCAAAATGAGCTATGACATTTTTCTTATCTCCGTCAAAATAGTTGTAAAGACTTTCTACGACAAGGCCGGCAGCATGACTAAACGCACACGCTTCATCATAATCACCATAAGCATGAAGAGAGTCAACGCCATACAAATCCCACATCTTGCCATAGAATTCATCCTTGACAGCATACATCGAATCAAACTTAACCAGTACAGCTATCGGCTTACCGGGAACATTCCATCGTCCGACTCTGACCGCCATTCCATCGGGCAAATCAGCCTTAGCTTTCCACGAACGAAGAACGGTTGCTGACTCTTCAAAAAAAGGTGAAGGATTTTCATCAGTCCAAACATCAGGACCGATAAAAATCACTTTATCCTTATATAACTTGTGCAAATTTTTTGCTTTGGTCGAAAGGACCGTATATATGCCGCCAACCTTATTGCACACCTCCCATGAGGTCTCAATAAGCAAATCAACATTGGCCTGATTACTACTCATTCTAATAACTTATGTCAAATTTTTCGCGCAAAGTTACTATTTTCGAATACAATATGCAAATATCACCAACCAATAAGCAAATGATTTTACGCTTAATAAACATTTTAAACAGTCAAACACCTCTTATTAAATTATTTTTCACTAATTTTGCATCAAATATCCAATCATCTTGCTTATGAAAATTCTTTTGACCGGAGCAAACGGGCAACTGGGCAGAGAGCTTCAACACACTCTTGAATCCAACCTACCCGGAATCACCACATATACCGATGTCGACTCTCTCGACATTACTGACGCAAAAGCTGTCAGCGACTTTGTTTCAGCCAATGAATTCACCCACATCATCAACTGCGCGGCCTACACTGCAGTTGACAAAGCCGAAACGGATCAGATGCAGTGCTACAAAATCAATGCAGACGCTGTGCGCAATATTGCGATGGCTGCATCTGAAAATGGAATTAAAGTAGTCCACATCTCAACTGACTACGTTTTCGACGGCAAGTCATTCCGGCCCTATAATGAGGCCGACAAAGTTAATCCAGTGTCTGCCTACGGCACATCCAAACGGAAAGGCGAGATGGCGCTCCTATCATTTTGTCCCGACGCAATAATCATTCGCACCGCATGGCTCTATTCGCCACATGGTCACAATTTCGTCAAGACAATGCTGAAAAATGGCGCTTCCAACAAAGAACTCCGCGTAGTCTTCGATCAAATCGGTTCTCCGACATCCGCCACAGATCTGGCTGAAGCCATACTTACAGTCATATCTTCCCGCCAATGGATTTCAGGCATATATCATTTCACAAACGAAGGCGTTGCATCATGGTATGATTTTGCCACAAAAATCCACAAACTCGCCGGAATAACATCATGCCGACTCACCCCCATAACAACCGACCTCTACCCCACTCCGGCCACAAGACCATTTTACAGCGTTCTTGACAAATCAAAAATCAAGAAAACGTTCGGCATCCGTATTCCTCATTGGGAGGAAAGTCTCGAAAAATGCCTGAAACGCATCACTCTGTAATATCTTTTTTTGAATTAAATCGCATATAATATAATGTCACAGATATCCGACGAAATCAAACGCCGACGAACATTCGCAATCATCTCCCATCCTGATGCCGGCAAAACGACTCTTACCGAAAAGCTATTGCTATTCGGCGGAGCTATCCATATAGCCGGAGCCGTCAAATCAAATAAAATAAAGAAGACCGCCACCAGCGACTGGATGGAAATAGAGAAGCAACGCGGCATTTCGGTGGCAACATCCGTAATGGGATTCAATTACGGTGATTACAAAATAAACATCCTTGACACCCCCGGTCACCAGGACTTTGCCGAAGACACCTATCGTACACTCACAGCCGTCGACAGTGTTATTATCGTTGTCGATGTAGCTAAGGGCGTAGAGCAGCAAACTCGTAAACTCATGGAGGTGTGCCGAATGCGAAACACCCCGGTTATCATCTTTGTAAACAAACTCGATCGTGAAGGTAGGGATCCATTTGAAATCCTCGACGAACTCGAATCAGAGCTAAAGATAAGCGTACGTCCGCTTTCATGGCCTATTAATATAGGTGCGAAATTCAAAGGCGTGTACAACATCTACGAGCAGACTCTCGATCTTTTCACACCCAACAAGCAGACCATATCCGAACGCGTTGAAATCACCGACATAAATGATCCGCAAATCGACAAAGCTGTAGGAGAGGCTGACGCTGCAAAATTGCGCGAGGATATCGAACTGATCGAAGGAGTCTATCCTCAATTCAATGTCGACGAATATCTGGAAGGACAACTCGCTCCGGTATTCTTCGGATCAGCACTCAATACATTTGGCGTGAAAGAGCTCCTGGATTGTTTTGTTGAGATAGCGCCATCGCCCCGACCTGTTACCACAGAAGAACGCACAGTGCAACCCGACGAAGACGGATTCAGCGGATTCGTGTTCAAGATCCATGCAAACATGGATCCAAACCATCGTTCATGCATAGCCTTCGTTAAGATTTGTTCCGGCAAGTTTGAGCGAAACTCCCCCTACAAGCAGATACGCACAGGCAAAGTGATGAAATTCGCCGCCCCAACAGCCTTTATGGCCCAAAAGAAAAATATCGTCGACGAAGCCTTTCCGGGCGACATCGTTGGCATTCCTGACACCGGAAACTTTAAGATCGGTGACACCCTGACCTCCGGCGAGACACTACACTTTAAAGGATTGCCAAGCTTCTCTCCCGAGATGTTCAAATACATTGAAAATACCGACCCAATGAAATCCAAACAGCTCGAAAAAGGGATCCAGCAGCTAATGGATGAGGGTGTGGCTCAGCTTTTTGTCAATCAATTCAATGGACGAAAGATCATCGGCACTGTCGGACAGCTTCAATTCGAAGTCATACAATATCGTCTGCTGCATGAGTATGGCGCACAGTGCCGCTGGGAACCGATATCACTATATAAGGCATGTTGGATAGAAAGCGATGACGAGGAAGCTCTCGCTGCCTTCAAAAAACGCAAACATCAATTCATGGCCGTTGACCGTGAAGGGCGAGATGTATTCCTTGCCGACTCCAACTATGTCCTCCAGATGGCACAAAACGACTTCCCCAAAATCCGCTTCCACTTCTCCAGCGAATTTTAGGCCAATTTCCCCCTTCTTCTTAAAGCACATACAAATAGCATATAGCCGTACCACAAACGCGCATCATAGCATTTTGTGGTACGGTTTTTTCCACGCTCCTAATGGAGCTTTTTCCGGATACTCATTTTTACCATGTTTTAGATAATGAGAAAATTGCTTCCAATATTTCTATATACNCTCTTAATTTCTATTCTGTCCGTTAATAATTCAACAGTTGCCAACTGTAGAAACAATGACAAAGAGTATGCCTGGATACAAACTTTAGTCAGAGAAAAAAATATATCAACGAAACATAATGATTATATTTTTTATTATACCGGACATAATGGCATAATATGGTCATTAATAGCATCTGATTCAATGGGAATGTTTTTACAAAATGGAACTTCACGCAACCATGTTGAATCTTCTGATTGTGGGTTATCCGACTCTTCATTGTTTATTGAGGATAATATTCAGACAATAATGTGGGGATTTGATTCTTTATCAAACTTTGCGCCCCTGTTAAAACCATTAGAGGAAACTACATACAACCCGATTTTTAGTCAACTATATATTATAAAAGATGGAAAAATAACTTTTTGTTATAATAATGGCAAGCAATATTATGCCGGCCACGACAGTATCCAATTTCAAAGTAATTTCAGAAAATTAGCCTATTTAATGTTATGGTTGGCCACTCCAACGTGTCGTCCCTATTTACCTCTCCCCTCTGATTCATTATTGCTTAAGTGAATTTTTTCGGGTCAATGTAAAAAAGCGGTTGTTAAAATATGATTAAATATCGGTAACTTTGTGGTATGAAACAATGGCAAGTACTGAAAACTATATTTCCGGAGGTTATCACGGAGAACTT
>JAAVEX010000006.1 GCA_014801065.1 Barnesiella sp. | reverse complement strand
ATAGAGCGTGTGCTTCGGGATCAGATTCTTTCGTCTGACTATAAGAACCTCAACGAGAGTGCCCGGGCTTGGATCACCAAAGCCGATCAGGGTGCAAGCACCTACAATGTCTTTCTCCTCGGAAACACGAGACAGATACGCGCCTCCATCAACGAATGGCAGGACAACCTGCGCACGCTTTCTTCCCATAGAATGAAAGCCGAGGATGCGCTCGGGCTGACCTCGGAGTTCAATAGTTCAGGAGCTGACAATGCCATTAAAGGTATCGACGCCATCAACAATGCTTTTGTTCACCGTAAATTCCCCAACGGTGCTGCCATCGCTTTTTGTGTCGTGGCCTATCTTTTCCTGTTGCTTCCTTACATTTTTCAAAGCCGCAATGCGCGTAATCCATATCGCCTTACCGATCTCCTTTCGTCGGTCGACAAAGGCGATTTCGACACATCCGATCTCGAAGAAAATCAATCCCGCCGATCGGGATCGTCCGATTCCGGCTACTCCGACGGTTTGGGAGGTTTTACTCTCGACGATTGAATTTTTCCCCGATTAATCATTATACTTTATACATATTATGAATATAGATGATATTCTCGAACGACTTCCCTCAATGAAGGCTCAACAGATTGTAGAGCTGATCCGTCAAGGAAATGTTACTTTCGAAGAGCTTGAGCGTGAGGGGGGCATGGACTTTCCGTATGCCAAGCGTCAAGAAGTGCGCGAATTGTTATCAAACACTGAAATCACTGACTGGAGCACAGCAGTTGCCTTAGACACGATCGAATCCTATAGATCATATATCGATAAATATCCCTCAGGAGCTCATTTGAATGATGCGCTCGCCTACATAAGCAAGATGGAGGCTGAGGCCGCAGTCGCTCCCCCTCCTTTTGAGGAAACTCAGGTGATGGTCGATCCGGAAGAAGAGGCGTGGAAAAATGTGGACCGCACGCGCCGCAAATCGCTCCGAAACTTCCTCGAATCTTATCCATATTCCATTCATGCAGCAGAGGCCAACTATCTCATTCAGATTCTGCCCGACGATTTCGAGGTGCTTAAAACCGAAATGGAAAAGCAAACCAACGCTATCGGTAGAATCCGCCTCATCGACGACGCGATAAATGATCCAAATTCGGATGTGACTGTCAACGATATCTATGAGCAGATCAGAAAGGATCATAACTGGTTGTCGGAATTCGAGATTCGCACCATGACCACCAATTCGATCCTCAGCTCCTATGAGCTTATGACGAAATCCGGCATCAATAGTGATTTTATCCGTTATCTATCCATTCCCCAGACCTCGGCATCGACTATTCCGATGTCATATATTCCGATTGAAAACATACCGGGAACGGCTACCGAGGTCTATTTCTGGGGTATTCCTTCGTCGGGCAAAACGTGTACGATCGGTGCGGTGTTGAGCGAGCTGCGTAATGGCAACGTGGTGGATTACACCGACTTCGACTCTAACTCCCAGGGCTATGCCTACATGAATCAGCTCTCGATGCTTTTTTCAACCCACGATAACACCAACGTGTTTCAGTTGCCTCCGGGCAACCCTATCGAGGGCCTGTTTGCGATGCGATGCGATGTGGTCCGCGACAATCAGCTCTATCCGTTGACATTTATCGATGTGGCCGGTGAGATGCTTATCTCTATGTATATGCGCATGGCCGGACTCCAACTCACCCCCGACCGCGATTTCATGCTCAACAAGCTGACTGAGATCCTTACAGACAATGATAAGAAGATGACGAAACGTAAAATACATTTCTTTGTCATTGAATATGGCGGTCAGGATCGTAAGATCGAACTTAACAACGGCACGTTTGTGGATCAGGTGACGCTGCTCGACGGTGTAAAGAACTATATCAACAATCATGATCAGATATTCACCCGCGCCACGGATGCAATATATATCCTCATGACTAAATCCGATCTGGCCGGCGGTGGTGATATCCGTCAGGAGCTGAAAAACTATATCAAGGACCACTATCAGGGATTCTACCGAAGCCTCGTCGGGGTGTGCCGCAACAAGAAATATGAGATCAACAAGGGAAATGTTGTGGTTATGCCGTTCACGCTCGGTGATGTCTGCTTTAAATCGCTATGCCGGTTTAACCCTCTTACGGCACGAAATGTAATCAACACGATTCTTAGCCGAGTGTGGTCGCAGAAAATAGACAAGACATCCCGCTTTTTCAACATCTTAAAAGGTTAAACTCATTTTACGCTATAAACAATGAATCAAATTGGAATTATATATCGCCTGACGGCAAGCGAACAAGGTAAAGGCTTCGACGCATATCTTCTTGAACTTAACAAATCACTCGACGGCGGTTGGAGCCATGCCACTGTGGTCGACGAACGCGATCTCTGGGCGGCTGTCGGCATGGAAGCAAACCGGGCCATAGCGGTCACCACGCTTAAAACCGGTATCATTCTCACTGCCTCACGACTCACTCACGGCCAGCGTCCCACTGACAATATGACCATCTGGGTCTACATCCCCTCTACGCTGATCGTCGCACCGCAACAATGGGCCATGATTATTTCTGAAATGGAACGAATAGTCAGCTTGTCTACTCTTCCCACCATGGACTCTTTTTCAGGTCTGGTTGCAATGGATTTCGCCACACGCAAATATCCCTTGGAACTCACCCCGTCGGACATCTCGATTTCAAACCGCCGTGTCGCTTTCCGCGTGGTCCAGGGCATCAATGGAATGATTTCGGCACTCGATTCGATTGATCAGCCGTATTATGCTCCATATAAACATATTATCCTTTATCCCGCTAACCCTGTAGGGCTCCAGGTGGCCATGGACAATCTCACCAATAAGGCGATCGTTAAGAAAACCATGGCTTATCCTCCTGCACCAAATGTCGTGGCCGAACTGTTCGGCCTCTCAGATGTGACGCTCCACTACGAAGGCAAGCCCTTTGTGCGACCCATCTCTGTCAGCTCCAACGTTTTTGAACTCGAAGCGCATCGTCCCGGCTATTGTCCTCAGAAGGTCAGTGCCACCGTTGCCGGAACTGATCAGCCGGTGATACTGAGTGTTAGTCGTCAGCCTTGGGATTTGAAGATCTCCCGCGGATTGATNAATATTGTTGACTCCAACGGTCGTAAGATAGATGGTGCGGTCGAAGTGTTGATCAACAATACTCCTCTGCGAGCCAATGAAGCCATTCGCATTCCGGAGCGCGAATCCGGCAGTATCCGAGTTCGTATCAAAGGTGGTGGCTATAAGGAGTTTAATGAGACTGTNCCTTTCTCCCGTTTCAGCCAGAACTTTGTGTTGAGTGGGGGAGGTGATTCTGCCTCAACCACGCTTTATGTGTATAACACTAACGANAAGGAAGTAAGGNTCAACGTCACTGTCACAGGCGATGATCTTCGCAGTGTCAAGGACGAAAAGCTTACACTCAGNCTCTCCAACGGTCGCCTCAACAAGGCTCAGGANTCATTCTCTCGCGGCCTNCTTTTCGGCATTGTTGGCACGGTGGTCACCCTCTTGATCGGTGCGGGAATCTATTGGGGNATAGTNAGCATTTTTGGTAGNGATGAGACGCCTGTNGCCGAACAGTCATTGCAGCAGCCGGCAGAGCCTGCTACCGATCTCGGCAAGCCGGCCTCTAATGATGCTACCGACAGTTCAGATCGGCTCGATGANTCCAAAAAAGATGAGGNAATGAATTATCTCAACAATCTCCCTCGCAATAGCAATGGTAAAGAATNTGTTGAATCTGAAGAGATGAACCGCTTAGGTCTCGGCAATGTGTATGAGTGGATCAACACTTATGACGACAATGAACTGTCTAACAGCATCTATGCTTCTACTAACACTGTTCAGAGAATTGTGGATGCCATCCGGAAGGCCCGACAGGCTGGCTTGGAACCTGTAGGTCCTTATGCCANCGACGGCACAATCATGTTGGACGGATACTTTGAAAAGTTAAATCCTAAAGCCCCGGAACNACCAAANGAGANTAAANAANCCACTGNTAAAAAAGNTTCCTCCANNCCNAAAAANNNCAATNCTNCCAAAACAGNTNNAGNANCCANNCNGNCANCTACAANNGNACCGGNNAAGACAANNGTANNGGGGAANAANGCANTATAATNAATTAGCCAATTATTGACATAAATATAGTCATGAAGACACCTATTAAAATTATTATATTGATCGTGGTCATCTTTGCTGCCGTTGGTGGTGTGATGGTTTATATGAAAACGAGGGTAGCTCCTCCCGATCCTTTGAAGTTGGAAACAAAAAATAATTTTCTGGCCGATTCGGTGACGAAGGCGTGCACTAACACAACCGATCTCAAAGCCATGCCTAAGGAGCGGNTAGTCGCTCTCGACATGCTTGCCTTATTAAATTCCGAGTCTCTCCTCGCGGAAAATGATGCCAATAAACGCATCTCTGCTATCGAAAATCATTACGCCGATCTCGTGGGTAAGTTTAGTTCCGACGTGTTCAGAGGATCAGTCTGGAANCAGAGCGATCTCGACAGTATCAAAGCATTGGCAACGTCTCGCCTGCGTGCTTTAGATCTCAGTGGAGCCCCCGCTCTTAACAATGAGATGACGGANGTGATGAGGTCGCAGCTCGCCATACTCTCCGACTACAATGCTGCCAAAGCCATTGCNTCNTCAACATCGTTTGTTAGTGTGGCCGACGCGCAGAGAAAGATTTCAGATGCCAATCGTTGGAAAAATCATAAAGTGCTCGCTAATAATCATCAGCTCATGAGTCAGTTGCAGGCGGTTCCTCGAAATCTTTCCGAAAGCCATTATGCTTCGCTCGAAAGAAAACTCGCATCGCTGAGCAACTATTCCACCATTTCTTCGCCCGAAGAATATACGAGGNTGCGCTACAATCCTTTCGTTGCCGCGCTNGATGAATATGACCGTACGCNGATCTATGGCGAATACAAAAAATCAACAGGCGGTCTGCTGTCCCGAGCCAATGATTTAAACAATCAGGCTATCAGTGCATTGATCGAACGACTCTATTCCAACTCGTACGACGACTCCTACGATTACTATTAATTAGAAANTGTTACACCATTTTANTAAACATATTTAATGAGAAAGTCAATTTTTATCGTTGCGATTNTCGGTGTGATGACGTCACTGCCGGTAACTGCTGTGAANGACCATCATGCGGNTTCGGCGTCAACATCCGGAAATAGCGATCATCTTGGCGAATGTTACTCGTTGCGGGATAAATGGAGGCACATCGAGATGCTCCGCGCGGATTCCGCGAAGNTGCAGACCCGNCTTGATTCTCTTTACTCTGATTTGNAGAAGATCANAGAGCAGAAANCCTCGTCGGATANNGATGCTAAGAAGGAGATTGAGAAAAATATAAAGGANATTGAAAAAGATCAGNTTAAGCATATTANTAATCAGCTGAAAGATTCATTAAAAGNATATGATATGGCTAACGATGCCTTTGAAAGCGANGTCGGAATTTCTTGGCGTAAGCTGGCCGCCGATNGGGNCAACTACGACAAGGCATGTAANCGGCTCGATTCGGCGGCAGANATCGTAGGGAAAAAACTTGAGCGCATAAAAANGNTGAGTGGCGTGATCTTACGATTTTTCGATGGATTTTCANCTCTTCCCAAGGATGGATTTTATGTCGAAAATGCTATTGTTCCGGCAGCTTCATTCGTCACGGTTCCTGATGAGATTATNAAAAAATATAAGANCGCTTACAATGTGNACCTCGCTGTGTCACAACCATTGCCCGGAGTGGCAGAGTGCAGTGGATTNCTGGAATGGCAACCNAAGTTTTCGATCGAAAGCATTGACTCGGTGGTGTCCGGAGCCGGGGTTGTGGCCGATTCCCTGATGTTGATGGATAAATCGCTATCGGAAAATTGTGATAATCTTGAAAAGAAAGTGGCTAATCTGATTTATTTTTCAGGATTTATCCAGAACTACGATTCAGTATTCTTCACCANTATAGTTGTGCCNTCAATGAAATTAGTTCGCCCGGAATACAGAACAAAGACACAACTTCTCTATGACCTNGTTCGCACATATCCGGATGATTGCAAAGAAATTAAAAAGTTCCTTAGTAAGAACTGTTTTAATAAAAAGTGGATTAGTGAGGCTAATTTTTATCAAGGTCAGATGAGAACTGACCATTTTAATAAAATGATAAAAGCGTTGGAATCTNATGATCTCTTTCGTAGATACATTGCTTATGATGAAGCTGAGTTCATGCCGTTAGGAAAATTCTTATTTCAGGTCAGATCAGAATTAAAGTCGGCATTAAGCTCGGGTAGGAATTTCGATCCCGTTCCGCTAAAAAANGAGCTCGACAGACTGTCTCCCGCCACCTCTGAAAATAATTCCGNCACATCAGATAGTAACAACAAGAAGATGGGTTCGGACGNTGANGTCATAGGTGGAGCAGTACCTNNCCCCCAAAAGAAGTAATCCCACTCCATACATTCTCATTATTTTCTACGTCTCTTGCCTTGACCTTGAGGGCAGGAGACGTATATTATTTTTATTGTTGCAAATTTGATGTATGTTCATTAACTTTGTAATTACTTGTAACCATAAGTTAACTCGAATAATATGAACATAAGACAATTCGCTTATATNGCTGCATCGGCTTCGGTTGCAGCCTCGATGCTGTTTTCCTGCGGCTCGTCGAAAAACACCTCGACAGCCGATGCTGACAGTGTGGACTATTCGCAGTTGGTCAATCCGTTTATCGGAACGGATTTTACCGGCAACACTTATCCCGGNGCGCANGCTCCGTTTGGCATGGTTCAGCTTAGTCCTGACAATGGTCTGCCCGGTTGGGATCGCATAGCCGGATATTTCTATCCCGACAGCACTATCGCCGGTTTCAGTCATACACACCTGTCCGGGACCGGTGCGGGCGACTTATACGANATCTCNTTCATGCCTGTGACGCTCCCTTACAAGGAGGCTGAAGCTCCTCTTGGCATCCATTCAAAGTTCTCCCATGAGGATGAAGAGGCTTCCGCCGGCTACTATAGTGTGGTGCTNAAGGACTATGATATAAAAGTGGAATTGACNGCCACTGAACGCACCGGCGTGCAGCGCTACACATTTCCCGGTGGCGATGCCGCAGTGTTTCTTAATCTCCGCAAGGCCACTAACTGGGATGCAACTGTAGATACTAAGATCGAAGTGGTCGATTCCGTTACGGTCGAGGGNTATCGCTTTTCGGCCGGATGGGCACGCGATCAGCGCGTATATTTCCGGACTCGNTTCTCCCGTCCGTGGCAGAAGCTGACCATCGACTCGATGCCCGTTGACTCCCTGAACCCTGATAAANTCGGNCTTATTGCCCGNTTTGATTTCACCACAACCCCGGGCGAGCANATCACCGTCAGCACTGCTATTTCCGGAGTGAGCGANCAGGGCGCTGCCGCNAATCTGGCTGCCGAAGCTCCNACCGACGATTTCGATCTCGCGCTTGCCGCATCGAAAAAAATGTGGAATAACGAACTGGGCAAATTCAAGGTGAAGGGCGACAATAAGGACGACATCGTGACATTCTACACTGCNCTCTATCATAATATGATTGCTCCAACGATCTACAGCGATGTGNATGGCGGTTATTTCGGCCCCGACAAGCAGACNCACAAGGCCGACGGATGGACAAATTACTCCACCTTCTCTCTGTGGGACACTTTCAGAGCCTCACATCCGCTCTACACTCTGACNCAGCCATCAAGAGTCAACGATATGATCAAATCATTTCTCGCGTTCTATGACCAGAACGGACGGCTGCCGGTATGGAATTTCCAAGGCGGCGAGACCGATATGATGATCGGTTATCATTCTGTCCCCGTCATTGTCGACGCTTATCTTAAAGGCATTGGCGATTTTGACGCTGAAAAGGCGTTGGAAGCTTGTGTGGCTACGGCAAATATCGACGACTATCGCGGCATTGGGCTCTATAAATCGCTCGGCTATGTCCCGTATAATGTTGAGGATAGCTATAACGCTGACAATTGGTCGCTTTCACGGACGCTCGAATATGCCTACGATGATTATTGCATAGCCCTGATGGCGCAGAAACTCGGCCGCAAGGATATAGCCGATGAGTTTTTCAAGCGTTCTAANAATTATCATAACCTGTTCGATCCCACAACGAGATTCTTCCGCCCGCGTGATGATAAAGGCAATTGGCAGCCAAATTTCTCCCCCGACGANTACACCGCTCATATCTGCGAAAGCAACGGATGGCAGTATCTCTGGTCCGTGCAGCAGGACCTGCCGGAACTTATGAAANTGATCGGCGGAAAGGACAAATTTGCCGAACGNCTGGACTCGATGTTCACCTACACCCCCGGCGATGATCATGAACTACCGATTTTCAGTACCGGCATGATCGGGCAGTATGCCCACGGCAACGAGCCCGGCCATCATGTGGTCTATTTATATAATATGGTGGATCAACCGTGGAAAACGGCTCAATACGCGCGCCAAGTGATGGATGAATTCTACACCAATACTCCGGCCGGTCTTTGCGGCAACGAGGATCTCGGACAGATGTCGGCCTGGTATGTGTTTTCCGCCATGGGATTCTATCCCGTTGACCCCGTCAGTGGCATCTACGAAATAGGCACTCCGCTGTTTGAAGAATTGTCGCTCACGCTCGACAATGGAAAGACACTGACGGTTAAGGCTCCCGGCGTATCGCCAACCAACAAATATATCAAATCAGCTAAATTCAACGGACAGCCGCTCACCAAGAGCCACATCTCCCATGCCGACCTTACGGGCGGGGCAACCATCGAATTTGAAATGACCGATCAACCCGGCATTATCTGGTTTGAGNATAAAAAATAGAATCCGAAAGTTGCTAATTCAATAGAAATTTCGTAACTTTGAATAACGAACAATATTCTTTTACCGAAATAAAAACAACAATAATAGAAAATATGAAAAATGATTTTAGAGATTTTGCAGTGAAACATTGCGGTGTAAATGGTCTTGTATTTGACCAGTACACTTCGGCTGCTGCATCAGAAATCAGATCGAGCTATATCTCTCCAACCATCATCGAAGAGCGCCAGCTCAACGTAGCGCAGATGGATGTCTTTTCACGTCTGATGATGGATCGCGTTATTTTNCTNGGCACAGATGTCAACGATTATACCGCCAATGTCATTCAGGCTCAGCTCCTGTATCTCGACTCCACCGACCCCGGTAAGGATGTCAGCATCTATATCAACTCTCCCGGCGGTTCGGTNTATGCCGGACTCGGTATCTATGACACCATGCAGTATATCCAGAGCGATGTCTCGACTATCTGTACCGGTATGGCCGCTTCAATGGCTGCCGTTCTGCTCGTNTCNGGCGCCAAGGGCAAGCGTTTCGCTTTGCGCCATTCGCGCGTTATGATCCATCAGCCTATGGGCGGCGCGCAGGGTCAGGCTTCCGATATCGAAATCACAGCCCGCGAGATTCAGAAATTGAAGAAAGAACTCTACACGATCATATCCGACCATTCCGGTCAGCCTTTCGACAAAGTGGAGCGCGANTCTGACCGCGACTACTGGATGACGGCAATGGAAGCCAAGGAATATGGCATGATCGACGATGTTTTAATTAGAGCTAAACGTTAAAGAAGGAGATGGCCAATAAACGTTCCTCAAACAATAACCGTGGCGAGGTGAGATGCTCCTTCTGCGGAGAGCCTGCCGGACCGGAAGAAGTGATGGTGCCGAGCGCCTTTGCCGACGCTTANATCTGCTCTTCCTGCGTGCAGCAGATCAACGATGCAGTCAAGGAGTTCAAGGAGACGCATGGCCTTGCCGNGGCCGGCAATGGCGGCGGCAAGAACGACAAAAAGGGATCCGTGGATCTTACCAAGGTGCCCAAGCCNAAAGAGATCTTTGAATTTCTTAATAATTATGTGGTTGGGCANGACGCGGCCAAGCGATTCCTTTCGGTTGNCGTCTACAACCACTATAAGCGTCTCGCACAGCAATCGGANGACGCGGACGATGTCGATATTGAAAAGAGTAATATAATCCTTGTCGGTCCGACCGGTACGGGCAAAACTCTTCTCGCTAAGACTATCGCANGCTTGCTCGATGTGCCATTTACCATCGTTGATGCAACCGTGCTCACGCAGGCCGGCTATGTGGGCGAAGACATAGAGAGTCTGCTCACACGCCTGCTGCAGGCGGCCGACTACGATGTTGAGCGCGCTCAGCGTGGCATTGTGTTTATCGACGAGATTGATAAAATAGCGCGTAAGGGGGACAACCCTTCTATTACACGCGACGTCAGTGGCGAAGGTGTGCAGCAGGGTCTCTTGAAACTGCTCGAAGGTTCGGTGGTCAACGTTCCCCCGCAAGGCGGTCGCAAGCATCCCGAACAGAGAATGATTCCGGTCGACACGAAAAACATTCTCTTTATATGCGGCGACGCTTTCGACGGCATCGAACGCAAAATCGCTCAGCGCCTTAACTCCCACACCGTGGGCTATAGCAACACGGCCCGTAAGGGGGTTAACCGCGACAATTTCCTCCAGTATGTCGCCCCGCAGGATTTGAAGTCGTTTGGTTTGATCCCTGAGATTATCGGTCGTCTGCCGATCCTGACTCATCTCGAACCGCTCGACCGCGACGCTCTGCGCAAAGTGCTGACCGAACCGAAAAATGCAATTATCCGTCAGTATCAGAAGCTGTTCGCCATGGACGGCGTTGAGTTGACTTTCACTCCCGAAGCGCTCGACCTCATCGTCGACAAGGCTGTGGAATATAAGCTCGGTGCTCGCGGATTGCGTTCGATCGTCGAAACTATTATGATGGATGCAATGTTTGATTCTCCATCGTCCGATATAGATAAATTTGAAGTTACTTCGGATTATGCAATGAAAAAATTGCAGGATGCAAATTTCGAAGTCAACAAATCAGAATAATCTTATAGAGAAATGTAAATAAATTTAATTTCCACCATATTCATCTCATTCCTTTCTCCCTATGGCCGACAAAAAGCAGTTAACCAACATATTGAAGCAATATTTCGGTTTTGATAACTTCAAAGGTAATCAGGAGGCTATCATATCGTCGCTAATCGATGGTCATGACACTTTCGTGCTCATGCCTACCGGTGGTGGCAAGTCGCTTTGCTATCAGTTGCCTTCGCTTCTTATGGACGGCACTGCAATAGTCATCTCGCCCCTTATAGCTCTGATGAAAAATCAGGTCGACGCTATGAGAAACTTCGGCGAGTCCGACGGCATTGCCCACTTTATCAATTCGTCGCTCAATAAAGCTGCTATCGATAAGGTGAAGGAAGATATCGTCTCGGGAGTGACAAAGCTCCTGTATGTAGCCCCGGAATCGTTGACCAAGGAAGAGTATGTTGATTTTCTGAAAACTGTCCCCATTTCATTCTATGCCGTTGACGAGGCTCACTGCATATCAGAGTGGGGACACGATTTTCGCCCTGAGTATCGCCGAATCCGACCTATTATCAATGAAATAGGGAAGAGACCTGTGATAGCCCTGACTGCAACGGCCACTCCAAAGGTGCAACACGATATTCAGAAAAATCTCGGAATGCTCGATGCCAACGTCTTTAAATCGTCATTCAACCGCACTAATCTCTACTATGAGATCCGACCGAAAACCACCCAGATCGATCGTGATATCATCAAGTTCGTGAAGGGAATGGAGGGCAAATCAGGCATCATCTATTGCCTGAGCCGGAAACGTGTGGAGGAGTTGGCCGAACTGTTGATCGTCAACAACATTCGTGCGCTCCCTTATCATGCCGGTATGGATGGCGCGACCCGTTCGGCCAACCAGGATGCCTTCCTCTATGAAAAGGCCGATGTGATCGTTGCCACGATTGCTTTCGGAATGGGAATTGACAAGCCCGATGTAAGATTTGTCATCCATTACGATATGCCTAAATCGTTGGAAGGATATTATCAGGAGACCGGGCGTGCCGGACGTGACGGCGGCGAGGGCGTTTGCATAACATTCTATACGGCCAAGGATCTTCAGAAAATGGAGAAATTTATTCAAAACAAACCTGTGGCCGAACAGGAAATCAGCCGGCAACTCCTTCTTGAAACGGCAAGCTATGCCGAATCAAGCGTGTGTCGCCGAATGTCGTTGCTTCACTATTTCGGAGAAAAATATGACGAGGAAAATTGTGGAAATTGTGACAACTGTTTGAAACCTAAACAAAAAGTGGAAGCGAAAGATGATTTGTGTGCGATAATCGAAACAGTTATCGCTCTTAAGGAAAAATTCAAAGCTGATCATATTGTAGATGTGATCCGTGGACGTGTTACTCCCGATGTGAAATCATATCATCATGAAGATCTGGATATATTCGGATGCGATCCGAAAGCTACTGCTCGCCATCTGATGGCTGTGATCCGTCAGGCTGTTATCGCGGGCTATCTCGAACGCGACATTGAGCAGTTCGGGTTGCTGAAGGTCACTGATGCGGGTAGAAAATTCATTCAAAGTCCCAAATCATTTAAAGTGGTGGAGGACAATGAATTTTCCGACGAACCCGAACCTGAAGTGGTCAAGAGCGGCGCAGGATGTGCGGCCGACCCCGAACTGTATTCGATTCTTAAGGATCTGCGCAAAACCGAAGCTAAGATCCATAAGTTGCCCCCCTACGTCATTTTCCAGGATCCATCGCTTGAAGCCATGGCTACCACATATCCTATCACCATCGAAGAGCTTGCCAATATCCCCGGTGTCGGTATGGGGAAAGCCAAGCGCTACGGCCAGAAGTTTATCGATGTGATCCGTCGTCATGTCGAGGACAATGAGATCGAACGTCCGGAGGATCTTGTGGTGCGCACCGTGCCTAATAAGAGCAAGGTTAAAATCGCTATTATCCATGCCATCGACCGTAAGATTCCGCTTGATGAAATTGCCCGTTCGCGTGGAATGGAACCCGACGAACTGCTCGATAATATCGAAGCTATTGTCAATTCCGGAACTAAACTGAACCTCAACTATTATATCGACGAGGTTCTCGACGACGAGCAACAGGAAGATATCTACGAATACTTTAAGGAAAGCGAAAGCGGCTCCCTCGATGATGCCTATCGTGAACTTGGCGACGAATACTCTGAAGAGGAAATCAGACTTATGCGTCTGAAATTTATAGCCGAAATGGGCTTCTAAGCGCATCGTTTATCGTTTAAATTTATAAATATGGCCAACCTGATTGAATACCGTAACGTGGAGCTGCATCGCAACGATGTGGTCGTGCTTAAAAATGTCAGCGTCACTATAGGTGAGGGCGAACTCGTCTATCTAACCGGCAAAGTAGGATCAGGCAAAAGCTCTTTTCTCAAATCCCTTTATGCTGAAATCCCTATAGCTGCCGGCAAGGCCGATGTGCTTGGTCGGGATATGGCGACCATTCGCCGACGCGATATCCCTTTGCTGAGACGTGAAATTGGCATCGTGTTTCAGGATTTCCGGTTGCTCCCTGATCGCAGTGTGTTTGACAATCTCATGTTTGTGCTTGGCGCCACAGGGTGGAGCGATAAGGATGAAAAGACAGAGAGAATTGAGTCCGTTCTCCGCGAAATGGGTATGCTCAACAAAGGTTACAAAATGCCGCATGCCCTCTCCGGGGGCGAGCAGCAGCGTGTGGTCATGGCCCGGGCATTGCTCAACAGGCCCAAACTTCTTATTGCTGACGAACCCACCGGCAATCTCGACCCCGAAACAGCGGAGATCATTATGCGTCGTTTCCGCGAGATAGCCAATGATGGGACCACTGTGGTCATGGCCACTCACAATCTATCGATGATCGAACGTTATCCGGCCCGCACATTGCGTTTTGCAGGCCGTCGTATCGAATCCGATACCTGCAGCTCCGATCTTCAGACTGCCGACTGATAGCCTATCAGCTCCAGTATCACCGGTGTCAGTATAGCTGAAAGCAGTCCGTTCAGTATCAATCCGAGTGACGAGAACGCTCCATAGCGTTCGCTTCGCTCGATGGCTGAAGCCGTTCCGACGGCGTGTGAAGCGGTTCCGATTGAGAGTCCGCATGCCATTGGACTTGAAATTCTGCTTAGTTTGACCATCTTGAACCCGGCCATGGCCCCAAAGATTCCTGTGCAGACCACCACGGCTGCCGTCAATGATGGTATCCCTCCGATAGTGGAAGATATTTCCATCGCTATTGGAGTAGTCACGGCCTTGGGAACCAATGACAGTATCACCTCCTTTGTGGCTCCGAACAGATCCGCTACGACGATTACCGACAGTATCCCGGCAACACAACCTATTAGTTCGGCAAGCAGTAGCGGGACAATCTGTTTCTTTATCGTTTCCAATTGGCGGTAGAGTGGCACACCCAATGCCACGATTGCCGGTTTCAGCCAGAACTCTATATATTCTCCCCCCTCATGATACGCTTCATAGTCTATATCGGAAGCCAGTAGCACCCCGATTATTGCAATGATCGAAATCAGGATCGGATTGAGTAGCGCCAGTCCGGTGCGCTTCTGAAGCACCTTAGCTCCGAGGAATATCAGAAAGGTCAGAGCGATAAGAAAATATTTGTTTGAAAGAAACTCCATAAGATCAGTCCAATTTTTTTTTGTGTGACACCCCTTTGCGGACTATCTGGTGTGACCAGCCCGTAGTGGCGATGATGATAAACGTGCTGATCACGGATGCGCCCACAATCGGTAGCCACTGCTGAGATATGAGATTGAAACACCTCATCACTCCGACACCGGCCGGGACAAAGAAAAATCCTATGTTGCGCACGAGAAAATCGGACATCGTGTCTACCCAGTTCAGACGTATTATTCCCGCCTTTAGAGAGAAGGTGAGCAGCAGCATCCCGATGATACTCGACGGCACCGGAATATTGGTGAGATAAACGATAAACTCACCGACAGCCAGAAATGAGAACAAAACTGCAAGTTGAACAATCATGCTTGTGTGTTGATATAATCTTCTACGATTGATAGCAGGGTGCTTCCGTAGCTCTCGATCTTTTTGCGGCCTATTCCGGGAGTTTCGGAGAGCTCTTGTATGGTTCGGGGGAGATTGGCCGCGATCCAGATCAAAGAGCGGTTGGGTGCTATGACGAATGCCGGCACCTGACTCTCTTCCATCTCTGCCCTTCGCCAGTTGATGAGTGCCTGATAGAGATCTTTGTTGATCACATCGGAGGGGATCACCGAATGACGGTCTTTCTTTCGCTTGGATTTNTTCGATGTGACTTTATCTGTATCAATAGTGGCTTTAGATTTTNCTTTTAAATAGCCCTCCGTAGAAAATATGGTGGTTTTAAACAGATCCAATATGGNTTTCTTCACGTNGATATCCTCTTTTATAGCCGTCAATGCTGCGTCAAGACGCGCACTGACCGCTTTATTGTCGGTTTGTGAAGGCGTTTCGTCAATCANGGCTATAAGTCCTGCGATATTTTCGGAGAAATACGTGCATCCTTTTTTTATCCGATCGTTAAGCAGAGGATCTGAGGGCTGAATCGANCGATATTGCCGGGCAAAGGAAGCTGTGACCTTCTCCAATCCGCTAAGCGTGGCGTCTTCCTCGCCATATTTATTGAGTAGCAGCGGATAGTCGCGGTAAAGATATTCGCTCACTATGCGGTGGAGGTCGTTGAACTCACTGCGAATCTGTTTGAAGCTGAACATAGCGTCGAGCGATTCAAACATATTTTCATTGATATATTCGTCAAGCTTCGACGGANCAGGATTTTTTAGCGATTGTTCGCTTGAAAATCTCTCAACCACCGGATCGGTTATGATGGCGGCCGCNGTGATCGGTCGTTCGAGCACGATTCCTTCCAGAGTCCGGCATCGGCTCAGCGCCACGTAGGTCTGACCGTGGGCAAACGATGTTGAAGCATCGATAATAGCACGGTCAAATGTCAGGCCCTGACTCTTGTGGATCGTGATGGCCCATGCCGGTTTCAGAGGCAGCTGCTTGAACATGCCCACCACCTCTTCCTTGATCTCGCCCGTCTGGCTGTCAAGGGTATATTTTGATGTTTCCCACACNGATGTTTCGACAGTGATATCCGTGGTTGATCCTGCCGGCCGGATGGTGACACTGTTTTCTGATAGACCGACCACTCTGCCCGTCATTCCATTGTAGAATCCTTTTTCGCTATCATTGCGAAGAAACATTATCTGTGCATTCTCCTTCAATATGAGGGTAGGGGCGGTGGGATACGACATTTCAGGAAAATCACCTTTTATAGCTGCTGTATAGCAAAATTCCTTTCCCGGCAGCGCATCCATCTCTCGTTGATTTATCTGTTCNGCCTGATGATTATGGGTGGTCAGCCTGACATATTCTTTGTCAGGTTCGGGAACGAATCCGGGAATATACCGGCGATTGATTTCTGAAAGCAGTTCATCTGATATCTCTCCACTGCGGATTTTGCCCAGAATGTCAAGAAAATGAATGTCGGTCTGGCGATATACATGCTGCAATTCAACGGTGAAATAATCAATTCGTCCGAGCGCCTGCGACGAAAAGAAATAAGGCGTTTCGTAATGTTCATGGAGCAGATTCCATTCATCAGGCTTCACCACGGGCGACAGCTGCCGCAGATCGCCGATAAGAAGCAGTTGTACCCCACCGAAAGGGCGCGAATGATCGCGGTATCTGCGGAGCGTTGCGTCTATAGCATCCAGAATATCGGCTCTGACCATACTGACTTCATCGATCACGAGCAGATCCAGCGTCTTGATCATCTTGATCTTATCCTTGTTGAACCGGTTGAAGCGGCGTACACCGGCAGGAAATCCCTGTGATGGAACGAATGGCGCGAGCGGAAAATGAAAAAAAGAATGTATCGTCATCCCTCCGGCATTGATCGCGGCTATGCCGGTCGGTGCAAGAACCACCATACGTTTCTGTGTCAGATCTTTAAGACGCTTAAGAAAGGTGGTCTTTCCCGTTCCCGCCTTTCCGGTGAGAAATAGGCTNCGTGATGTTGATTCGACGATCCTCAGTGCGGTTTCGAATTGGCGGTTGGCCGGATCAATATGGGTGCTTATATCATTCATGGAAGTGTAGGGGTATAGTAGGGATATTTCACATCCCATAGATAAAGAGCCTGTGCTGGCATCGATGTGCCGGCATTGCATCTGTTGCGCGATTCGATCACTCTTTTGAAATCGTCGANCGATANTTTCCCTCTACCCACNTCAACAAGAGTCCCTACGACAGCTCTTACCATATTGCGCAGAAATCGATCGGCAGTGATAACGAATACATACCCGCCGTCTGTTCCGGCAATCGGTTCCCACTTGGCGTAGGTCACTTTGCAGATGTTCGTTTTATTGTCAGTGTGCAGTTTGGCAAAAGAAGTGAAGTCGCTTACTTCAAGCAGCAGCTCTGCAGCCCGNTTCATCGCTTCAAAGTCGAGGTCGGGCGANGCTTGCCATGAAAGTTGGTGGAAAAACGGCGATTTTCGTGTGGTGCAATAGTAATGGTAGGTGCGGGATGTNGCGTCAAACCGNGCATGTGCATCTNCATGAACGGGTGTNATCGAGTGTATTGCTATATCTCGTCCCACCATCGAGTTCAGCGCCTTAACCAATCGCTGCGTATCGTCGATTGTTTCAGCATCAAAGTGAGCCACCATGCAGTAAGCATTGACGCCGGTGTCGGTACGACCGGCTCCGACTATCTTGGTGGGAGTGCGCAGCGCTTTCGACAGGCTGTCCTCTATAGCCTCCTGAACGCTTATGGCGTTAGGCTGGATCTGCCAGCCGTGGTAGTTGGCACCGCGATATGATAGATGCATGAAATATCGGTTCATAATCAGCTTTGGCTACAGGCTCTTAATCCTTTTCGAGATAGGTGTAGCCATAGAGTCCNGATCTGTAGTTGGACAGGAACTCACGACCCTCTTCGGGAGTGATATGTCCGGCTTTCATTGATGCCGTCACCCACGTTTCCACATTGCGCACGAGTCGCTTCGGATTATACTGCACATAGTCCAGCACTTCCGCCACTGTNTCGCCGTCAATGATNCTATCGATCTCATAACGGTCTTTGTACACGGAAATATGCACGGCGTTAGTGTCGCCAAANAGATTGTGCATGTCGCCGAGNATCTCCTGATAAGCNCCTACGAGAAACACTCCGAGATAATAAGGCTCACCCGGTTTGACGCTATGGACAGGAAGAGACGACGATGTGCCGTGGTTAGTGATGAAGTTGGCTATCTTGCCGTCTGAATCGCATGTGATGTCCTGAATGGTACATGTGCGGTCCGGACGCTCGTCGAGCCGGCCGATAGGAATGATCGGAAACACCTGATCTATAGCCCAGGAGTCAGTGAGCGACTGAAACAGCGAGAAGTTGCAGAAATATTTGTCGGGCACCATCTTCGCTATTTTGCGCAATTCCTCCGGCGCATGTTTCATGTGTGAGGCGAGATCGCCCACCTCTCTGGCTATTGACCAGAATAGTTTTTCAATCTGAGCTCTCGTTTTCAGATCGAGCAATCCGAGATTAAACAGATCCAGAGCTTCTTCGCGGATCTGCAGCGCGTCGTGCCAGCTTTCAAACAGACGGGGCTGATTCAAGCGGTCCCAGATATCGTAAAGTTCGCGCAGCAGTTCGTGGGCGTTTTCGTCGAGTTCCTGATCGTCGTTCCATAGCGGAAGCTGAGTGGTTTCAAGCACTTCAAACACCAACACCGAATGGTGGGCGGCGAGAGACCGGCCGCTTTCAGTGATGATGTTAGGCTGCTTGATATCGTTTTTAACGCATGCGTCGACCAATGCCGACACGGCATCGTTGGCATATTCCTGTATGGAATAGTTCATCGAACTTTCAGAAGCCGCATTGCGTGTTCCGTCATAGTCCACGCCCAAACCTCCGCCTATATCTACAAAGTCGATATCAAAACCGAGTTTCGAGAGCTGAACATAAAATTGTGTTGCCTCGCGGAGTGCATTTTTGATACGTCGGATCTTGGTCACCTGGCTGCCTATATGGAAATGGATCAGCTTAAGGCAGTCGCGCAACTTCTGCTTGTTAAGATATTCGATTGCTTCGAGCAGTTCGCTTGAGTTGAGTCCGAATTTCGACTGATCACCTCCCGATTCTTCCCATTTGCCTGATCCCGACGACGACAGTTTGATGCGTATCCCTACATTGGGAGTGATTTTCAATCGTTTTGCAACGGCGGCGATAAGTTTCAGTTCGTTAAGTTTTTCAACCACGAGATAGATGCGACGTCCCATTTTTTGAGCGAGAAGGGCAAGCTCGATGAAGTTTTCGTCCTTATACCCATTGCATATAATCAGGGCGTTGTCAGCTATGTTCGTTGCCAACACGGCATGAAGTTCGGGTTTTGATCCGGCTTCCAGACCGATGTTGAATTTACGGCCGTGGCTCACAAGCTCCTCAACCACCGGGCGCATCTGATTCACCTTTATGGGGTAGATCAGAAAGCTTTGTGCCTGATAGTTGTATTCCTTGGCTGCTTGCTTGAAGCAGTTGGATATTTTTTCAATACGATTGTCGAGGATATCCGGAAATCGGAGAAGCACGGGCGATGTCACGTCGCGCACCTGGAGCTCGTCCATTACTTCTTTCAGATCAACCGACGCATATCCCTCACGCGGAGTGACTGTCACATGACCTTTATCGTTGACTGAAAAGTATTTCAGTCCCCAACCGTTTATGTTGTACAGCTCTGCGCTGTCNTCAATTTTCCATTTTCTCATTGCTGTTTGAGCTAATAATAGTTGACGGGTGCAAATTTAGCGAAAGATGCNGACCCCCGCAAATCANTGACTANTTCATTTCGCATCNNATCATCACGGGAAAATGATCCGACGGCACGCGAGCCACATATTTTTTCATTTTAAGTTCGGCCGGAGCATCGTTGGTGCTGACANAGGAGTCGTCCAGTGGTGTCCGGTANGTATCAGTCAACACTCCATACTGGCTTACCTCTACATCCGGAGTGACGAAAATGTGGTCGATCCTGCTTGTGGTGAATCCATCCGTCTGATAACTGTTGAATGTGCCGTTAGGAGCATATATAAAGTTGGCTACCTTAAAAGAATCTTTCAGATCGCCGCCCTCGGTCATGGTTGCGTAGGAGCGATGTGTCTGATCTACGTTAAAGTCGCCCGTGACAAAGGCGGTCATTCCTTTGCCGATCTCTGCAATTTTTTCTCTGACAAGTTTTGCACTCCGGATTCGTGCTTCAGTGCCCACGTGATCCATGTGGAGATTAAAGAAGAGAAATTCTTTGCCTGTTGGTTTGTGGCGGAATTTACCCCACGAACAGATGCGTACACAAGCCGCGTCCCATCCTAATCCCGGCTTATCGGGCGTTTCTGAAAGCCAGAAATCGCCCTTGTCAAGCAGGTCAAACAGATCGGTGCGGTAGAATATTGCGGAGTGCTCGCCAAGTTCGTGTCCATCCTCGCGTGCCACTCCGATATATTCATATCCCGGAAGAAGTGAGCGAAGATCTTCGAGCTGAGATTTAAACCCTTCCTGAGTTCCGAAAATGTCAAATTCGTGAAAACGGATCAAATCGCCCACATGCGGCGCACGCACACCCCATCCGTCGCCATTAATCGAATCCCGACCGTTAAGCTGACGTATATTATAGGTGGCTACATTTATTCTTGTTTCCTGAGCTGATGTTATGCCGTGGCATATCAGAATCAGCAGCGAAACGAACGAAAATATTTTATTCATTAGAAATCAAATGGTTCGATGGTGAGATGATGTTTGCGTTTATTGATCTCGGCAAGGTTCCAGGCTTCTTCGTAGGCTGATACGGCATCGCGCGGCACATAGACAGTGACATCTTCACCATATTTCAGACAACGTGCTATTCCGGGAGGTACTGACCAGGGGCAGTATATTTTGGATGCTGTGCTAAGGAAATGATCAAGCGAGGCTATGTCTGAAAAACCTTTGCCGAATCGGATAGTCTTTACGAATGTGCCCAAAAAACAGTTGTCAATAGTCGTAACAGCATCGGGAATGACCAGTTCATCCAGATTTCCTCCGGCAAACGAATATGACATTGATGTGAGTGTAGAGGGCAGTTTGAGCGATTTAAGACTCTTGCACCCCGTGCAACTCGACTCAATCTTCTGAATACCATCGGCAAATTCAATTGATTCAACTGCCGATATTGAGGTGAAAGACATTTTCAATGTGCGCAGGCTCGCCGGAAAGTTAAGCGATTTCAAATTTTCTAATACATTGAATGATTGCTCTATACTTTTAATTTTATCATCAAACTTTAATGAGCTGATTCCATCAAGGTTATAAAAAGATGCTTTTACAGTTTTGAGCGCGGCCGGCAGTGTTAAAGATTCAAGTTTTTTTGATGCGATGAAACTTCCGTTGGTTATCGATTTGATATTATCTCCCCAATTGAGTTCTTCAAGTTCGGGAGCATACAATCCGTCAACCGACACTATTGATTGAGGTAAAGTTAGAGATTCGAGTTTCGGACAGTTAATGGCACCCATTAAAATCTTTGTAGGGCCTTCGTTGATTATCAGAGATTCTACTTCTGATCCCATAAACGCTCCTTGCGCAATTCCGGTCACCTGATAGGTGTCGAGATCGTGTTCGATTGTCGACGGGATCACGATGTCGCCTTCGTAGGCGCTCATTCCTTCCATGAGCATGGGTGATTTTTTTGCAACGACAATCACTGCCATTTTTGAAGGATCTGAGAGATCCTCGGTGTAGACAATACCGTTTACTTCAAATGTCGACTGAGCGGCAGCGGCAGTGGGAAGAAGCAGAGCTAAAGATAAAAGAAATTTGTTCATTATGATTACAAGTCTAAAAGAGTGTTTGTAGTAAAAATATCAAATTGCATCCAGGATGATAAACGGAGCCCAGAAAGTGGGATCGGAGAATTTGCCGCCATCCATGGTTTTTAAATGGTTTTGAGCATTCCGCATCGCCTCGGCGCTGTTTTGACCGGACAATAGATTGCGATAGAAGTCTGTCATTAGGATTGCGGTGGCCTCATCGGATACCTTCCATAGACTCATCACAAGCGTCTTGACTCCGGCACGTTTTAGTCCGCGCTGCAGTCCGGCCACACCTTCTGACCCTACCTCGCCAAGTCCGGATTCGCATGCTGAAAGCACCACCGTATTTATGCCTGAAAGATCAAGGCGGGAGATCTCGCGGCCCGTGAGAATACCGTCGTCAAACCGATTGNCGCTGTTTTTGTCTTTTGAGTCGATTGTGTTTGCGGCGCCGGCCATCATCAATCCCGATCGGCCGAGCGACTGCTCCTCAAAGGTCGATCGGTCATCGTTGCGTGACAGTACACGTCCGAGACGCGATCTCGATTTTTTAGGCACGGTGAAACCATGGGTTGCAATGTGGACCACGGGTATAGATTTTGAGTCGAGTTCTTTTATTGTTGTCTCCGTGGCCTGCGCGCCCTCATATCTGGAAGTTGTCAGATTTGCTGAGGCGAAGATATCTGCAATTTCGTTGATTTCATCAAGAGTGGCAGGTAGATATGCTATACCGGCTCTGAGTCCGGGCGTAGACGCTTCATTGACATCAAACTCTTCGGCAAAGAATCGTTCGGTTGCCTGGTCGGCTGCTTTGTCGGTGGCAGCTTTTTCGTTTTCGTCAAGGTTATATTTCACNCCNCCGTAGAGAAGGATAGATTCCGGTTTCTTTGTTTCGCTCCGTTCGGCAAGTTCTCNGGTGGTCGACAAGCGAAACGTGGTATATCGATCGTTGAACGATTGTTTATCATTAATCGGGAAATACTCAATGGGAAGAAGATTAAGGTTGCCGGCCGGGGAGAAATAGATGGTGTTTATTCCGGCGAGGNCCGCCTCCATCGGCTTCCATAAAGTCTCGTAGGCGGCGGTTGATCCGCAATGATTTTTCATGTCGTTGATCTGCTCCACACCGCATAGATCAAACACCTCCGGATAATTAGAATCTTTCTTCACGATCGAGGCGATATAGCGGTCGCCACTTGGAGTGTAGGCCACGGAAAACTCTATGGCCGCCTCATCGGGAGCCAGTGAGCTGCGCACATCGGTCCATTTAGGCATTGCAGCCGGAGAGATTTTCANACGACTGCTCANATTGCGGCTCAGATTGGACTCNAACACTGCTATTCGCTCTATTANTGAGTCAGCTTGCGTGTCGGNGGCAAGGTCCATAGCCATTCTGCACTGCTCAAGCTCATGATACCGGGCCGACAATGCCTGATTGTTTAGTCGGGCTATGGCGTTTCGATACAGGGATCCGGCCGANAGTGACAGCTGTTTGTAGATCAAGGCAGCGTCGAAGGCCAGAGATTGCAGCATGCTGTCGGCCGGGGCGAGGATCGAAAGCGATGGCGCGTTTTGAACAAGCAGATCGACTTTGGCTTTCAATGGCGCATCGGCTCGATTGAATGCAAAATCCGCATATTTTCCGGCAATCTCTTTTTGAAGTCCGTAGAGCACACGATCAGCGCTTTTCGCACCNTTCTCATTTTGNNNNANTGNAAAAAACGATTTGGCCAGAAGTATGTTTATCAGATCATAATCGCGGTCGGCTATCAGATTTGAGGGAGAATTTTCCACTCCCGGNCCTTGAANTGAACGCAGGTTGATCAGCGCGGGAGCTNCCTCGAATACCGATGGACGTACGGCAGCTTTCTCTCCGGCTTCTATTGCCTTGGCATGTTCGTCAAGCTGATTGTAGTAAAAAAGCAGACGCGCATTCTGAGCATAATATTCTTTTGAATTCGCCCCTTTGGCTTCGATAGCCCTAAGGTTTTCCTGACCGATCGCTGCGGCTTCTTTCCAGTTGGCCCGGCGCGCTGCAAGCAGTTCGCGGGCCAGTCCGATGATCAGTCGGTCGGGAGAATCGGTCGGGAGAGCATCGGCAAGCTGCGATGCTTTTTTGATCTCCTCAGCCGCACCGTCGAAATCCTCTCCGTAAGCGAGCAGATCGGCTTTGACGATTGGAAGCCAAACCTTTAATAGCGGCTTATTTTCAAGCAGATCAGAGGGTAGCCGCTCTAAATTGGCATCAAAAAAAGCCAGACCATCGGAATTGTCGCCCGTAAGCGAAAATGTGTGGGCTTTGCTCTTGTTGATATTATAGTCCCCCTTGCAGTCGGTAGAGATTAAGAAAAAGGCTCTGACTAAAGTCCCTTTTGATGTCGGGTCGATCTTTGAGAACAGGACCTGACAGAAATTCTTGTATTCATCGGTTAGACCTATCGCTTCTGCGGCCAGACGCATATTTNTAAGGTGGTGTGAAAGCATCTCCGATGTGCAACCGGGAGAATTGATGTTATTCTCAAGATAGTTTTTCGAATAATCAAATGCTTTCCTATATCTTGCNGANGCCAGAGCTTCATCCGAAAGTTTAAGATAGCGCGCAGGCGGAGGGGGAGAGGAGACTGCTCCGAGCGGCATCATGAATGANGCGGTGGCAAGAAGAATACTATATAGGTTCATAAAAGAAATGATGTGGGCAAATTATTTTATAAAGTAGAGCGAAACATTCTCAGCGGCAGTTTCTCCCGGCTCAAATCCTTCTGCAAACATATCGTTCAGTTCCTCAGCTTCAAANGGCTGATCGAAGCCAACAGCCACTAATTGATCGCCGGGCATGGCGGCAAGAAGGATATGATCCATCGCAATTGTTGCGCCGGGAGGCACGAGTAGCGCACTTTCGTCATTTGAAAAGCTGAAAACCGCACTCCACGGTTCGTCGCCACTTTTTGCNAACACATTTACGTANACCGGTTCGCTCGATTCGTTGACCACCGATAGGGTAAANAGATCATCGCCGTCGACCATATTCTTTACAAGTCTTATCTGCCCGACATCTTTTCCTGCCCCAAAACCATTGACAAGCGATGTGTAAAGAGCTTCAAGCAATTCCTCGTCGAGCGTAGCTCTCGTGGCTGCTCCGACAGCCTGATGTGACTTTGTGGAGGAAGCCGCCATCTGTCGGCGCGATTCCGCACCGATCTTTCCGGTNAGAGAGCTGTTTTCCTTGGCGCTTTGCTTNACAAGAGCGCCCACGCTGAACTCTCCGGGTGAGGAAAANGTATAGATCTGACGNGTGGCCGCATCGAGTATGCGGATCGATGATGCAGGATTGATTTTAATTGTTGTGGCATCAGTGACGGTGCCCGATTTGGCCAGAGCTGTCCATGAGGCTCCCTCTTTTTTGGANACATTGCCGGCCGTTGAATATACTTTAAAGGTTTTTCCCCAAGCACAAGCCGAGGACAGTAGGATAAGCGAATAGACTAAAGATTTCTTCATATTCATTTATTTGTTTCTTTTTTAAAAAGTTTTNTCCATGCTTTGCCCACCGGCTTTTCAAAGGCATACCATGTGTCGAGAACCACGAGCGAAAGCGCGGCAAGCAAAATAGTATGGGGTGCATTGAGATAGATTCCAAAGCGGTTGAAGGCCCAGCATCCTATATATGCCACAACGGCCATCCAGATGATGGGAAGCACGCGCATCACAAAATTCTGAGCCGCATCAAGGTAGACATATAGCACTGTGATCAGCAGACATGACAACAGCTCAAGCAGAAGATTATAGGTGCGGCTATTGCGGTTTTCAAAATCATTTCGCAGGATCATTGATGTTATATTGGCTTGCACCAACACTCCGGGATAATCGTCGGAGAGAGCCGTCTGGTGAAGGTCGCCCTTGTCAGTGATCGTTCCGAGGAAAACGATCTTATCTTTGACTATGGATGGATCTTCGAATATTTCCGATGGCTCGGCCACATAAAATTCTTCAGGCTGAAAACGGATCAGTTCATCCTCTCCACCACGCTTTTTGAGTTCATCCATCGCCTTGGGCGAAACCGTGCCGGCAACTATGGCACCCATTGCCGGATATTGCTTCTCCGGCCCGAAAAATGGAGTCACCTCGCGCACTATGCCATGGGCTTTCTTAGCCGTCAGGTTAGCCATGCCTCTGACCGTTTCGGGAGCATATTCCGAAGTGAAATCGGGCAGTGGCGCATAGTCGGCATCGCTGTAGCGCTGGGCCACGATCAGATTGGGTGTGCTCATAAGCGCTATGGCGAGCTGTTCATCCGTTTCCGGCTCTTTCTCTCCTTCGAAAAGGACATCGAGACATATTGCCTTTGGGTGTTCATCGGATATTACTGTGAGAAGTGTGGCCAGCTCTCCGCGGTCGAACACTGAATCGATGTTGACTATCATAATATCATCATCGATGCTCTTTTGAGAGCCGCCGGCACGGACACGATTATAAAAGTCACTGACCTCTATGTCCGATGATCCGCAAAGTGTCCCCATTAAAAGATCGGCGTTGACATCCGATGCCAGAAAATACATTAATCCCATCGCAATGCATGCGGCAACGATCGGACGTACGAATAGCTGAGATGAGAATAATCTTCTAAAAAATGATTTCTTATTTTCCACTGCTTAAAAAATAGTAGTTAATTTGTTATTACCATTTGTTGTGGTGTACACGTGAAGGGTCCCACTTATCGATCGAATGATGAGGCTGCTCGGGATAGCCCATCGGAATGACGTTGAAGGGGATGATATGGTCAGGAAGCGACAATATCTTGCTGACAGCTTTCTGTCGATCCGGATGAGGATATACGCTTGTCCATACCGATCCAAGGCCATTGGCGTGAGCGGCCAGCAAAATATTTTCGGATGCTGCCGAAAGATCCTGCACCCACAGCGTCGCGTCGTCGCCCTCCAGAAAGCGTGTGGAATCGCCACAAACCACGATAGCAAATGTGGCTTTTGCAGCCATCTTTGCGTAGGGGAGTGATGACGCAAGCGCGTTAAGGATCGAGGGATCATCAATCGTGATAAACGCCCAAGGCCTGCGGTTAACTCCCGAAGGTGCCGACATGGCTGCATGGAGAATATCTTCTACCACTGTCTGTGGGATTTGTCTGGTCGAATTATATTCCCTGACGCTTGTACGCGTAAGGATATTGTTTATGATCTCTTTAGGATCAACTGTGAGGTCGTCTTGATTCATGGTGCTTGGTGATAATGTGGTTGTTTGATCTGTCGATACTTATCTTCGGGGAGCGAATCTCGGCGGGGTCGGAACCGGTGGACGGCCCCCCGGAGCGGCTCCTGCAGGACGTTGGACGTCATTAAATTTTTTGGAATCGATATAGTCTTTGGCTACGTTGTAAAGTATTCNTCCGACGTCCACCCCGATCGACATGGATTTGTTGATGCGGTAGTAGGGCATGACAATAGGCTGTGCGTTCCATTGATTGGTCACGAGAGAGCGAGTGGCCTGAGCGCCGACGCTCACTCCCCAGCGGTCGTTGATATTGTAGCTCGCATAGCCGCCGAATGTCGAGCTTTTCATCATTTCGGCCATAGCNGGTGTGNGCGGATGGATAGGCGAATGATACTCTCCAAACATAGTGATTGACCATCGGTCGGAGAGCGTGAGCANCAATGTGCCGCCGAACGTCCACGACCGTTGCAATCCTCGAAAGTAGCCGTATTTATCCGCTCCGCCCCATGCAGTGAGCGTTAACGGTCCGAATTGAGCAGCGGCGTTGATTCGTCCNCTTTCAATTCCCATNAGCCCCAATATGCTCTGCTGAGAGCCGCTTCCGTAGATNGACAGCGTCTCGGTGGAGAATATGTCGGTTGACGGCATTTTGAGTTTTAGAGCATTGATGGCCGGTGAATTATAGCTGAGATTTGGCGAGTAATATCTGTAGGACTGAGGCGAGATTATATTNGTNGTTTCTGAATANGACGGNTCAATCGACATCTTTTCNGGAATCTGCTCCTTNGGAATCATAAATGAGGGGAGAGAGTCGGATTTGGTCAATCCACCAATCGAATCGGGTCGTTCGGCCTTGGAGTGATTACACAAAGNAATCNTGCAAAAAAACAGNAGAGCAACCGCACGAATNCGGTGGCGTGGTTGAAAGTATAGCTGTTTCATGCTGTCAGGTTTGAATCGTTTATATTTGCAAATGTAGCAAAAAAATATTTTTTTGATTACCTTTGTGGTATATTTAAGTGAATTGTGAGAAAGAAAATCGTAAATCTATTAGTGTTATTGCCTTTAATCATGCTTGCGGCATGTCGAAAGGCTGACANCCGTCCGACTCTCACCGTCAGTGTTGAGCCGCAGCGCTATCTGTTGGAGCGTATTGNCGGCGATGACTGGGAAGTGAAATCTTTGTTGGAGAAGGGGAGCGACCCCGAGAGCTTCGATCCTTCTATTTCGGCTATCTCTGCGGTGATGGATTCAAAGGCGTATTTCTACAACGGTCAGATTCCTTTTGAAGAGAAACTCAGAGGTCGTATAGCTTCGGAGNCCGGCTCGGTAGCCATGTTTGACACTTCTGANGGAATAGNACTTATCAGCGGCACTCATAGCCATCATGATCATGACGGAGATAATCATTCGCATCNCCACGATCANGATGGAGAAGTGGTGTATGATCCNCANACCTGGAGCTCCGTGAAGAATGCCATGANCATTAGCGATAATATGCTTAAAGCAATGATCGAACTTGATCCGGATAACGCTTCGATTTACACCGCCAACCATGCGAAACTTNGAGCGGAACTTCAATCNCTCGACGATCGATATGCCGCTGCTCTGTCAGATAGGAAAGGCGATTCGTTCATGATGTGGCACCCCTCACTCAGCTATTTCGCCCGCGACTATGGATTGAACCAGATGGCTGTNGATTCGGAAAACAAAGAGCTCTCGGCTGCCGGATTTAAAGATAAGATCGACAGGGCTCGATCTGAACGGGCGAGGGTGTTTATTATTCAGCCGGAATATGACAGGCGCAGGTCGGACGAGCTCGCCCGACAGATCGGCGCACAAGTGGTCGAGGTGAATCTGCTGTCNTATGACTGGATCGACGAACTTGACAAAGTGGTCAGTGCAATGGCCGGCCAGTGAAAAAATAGTATGGAGAAAGAGAAATTCAGCCTGATAGAATTGCACNACGTAGAGAAACGCTACGGCAAACGCATCGTGCTCAACGACGTCAATATCACCATTAATAAAGGTGATTTTCTGGCCGTGACCGGTCCGAATGGTGGCGGAAAAACCACGTTTCTGCGTATCATCCTTCGACTGCTGCGACCCTCATCCGGACGTGTGGTCTACTCTCAATGCGCGCCGTTTAGAATCGGTTATCTTCCTCAGAAAAACATGATTGACTCGCGTTTCCCGATCTCTGTGCGTGATGTCGTTAAGCTTGGTCTTTACGGCGTTGAGTCGAAGTCCGGGATCAGCGACGCGGAGAAGATAGACCAGGTGCTTGACCGGGTAGGTTTGATTGACTATGCATCGTCCGGAATCGGTGAACTGTCGGGCGGACAGCTGCAGCGCACATTGCTTGCACGAGCGATAGTATCTGATCCGCAATTTCTCGTTCTCGATGAGCCGCTTAGCTATCTCGATAAAAAATATGAAAACAGGATCTACGATATTATTTCCGAAATATCATCGAAGGCAACGATTGTTCTCGTTTCGCATGAAATGTCGACTATTGCATCGATGGCCAATCGACATGTGATCGTGGATCGTGACCTGCATTTTTGCAATTCGGCCCACCACTTCATTCATTATGATTGCTGCGAACGGCGGTGATTCCGAAAAAAATTGTTAAATTTGCGTCTCAGATAATTTAATCTGGTTTAAATTACATTACAACATTCTCTTAATGTTAGGTTATGAACTACGCTATTATTGCGGCCGGAGAGGGATCGCGCCTCAGAAATGAAGGAGTGGCTTATCCTAAGCCGCTTGTTCCGCTCAATGGCGAGCCGATGATCCGCCGGCTCATAGATATATTCGTCAGGTGTGACGCTAAGACGATTTCGGTTATTGTCAATGAACAGATGACGGAAGTGAGAAGCTATCTTGAATCGATAGCTAAGGAGTTGCCGGTCAAACTCAATCTCGTGGTGAAGACCACTCCGAGCTCCATGCACAGCTTTTACGAAGTGAGTCGTGCATTTGACGGCGAAAGATTTATTCTCACCACTGTCGACACCATTTTCCGGGAAGAGGATTTCCGCCCCTACGCCGAGGCGTTTGCAAAAGCCGATGGCNTCGANGGGATGATGGCCGTGACCGACTATATCGACGATGAAAAGCCTCTTTATGTCGGGACTGATCCTGATCTCAGAATCACAGGNTTTTATGATTNGCCTTTTGAGGGCGTGAAATATATCTCNGGAGGCATATATGGATTGGACGGCAAGGCTCTTGAGGTGCTCGACAAGTGTATCTCCGGNGGGGTGAGCCGCATGCGCAATTTCCAGCGNGCGCTCGTTGAAAATGGCCTCGATCTAAAGGCCTATCCGCTCGGAAAGATCATCGATGTAGACCACCAGGAAGATATTCGTAAGGCAGAACTGTTTATAAACGAATGATTTGAAGTCGGTTCTTTAATGTTCGTCTAAAACGGGTCGGCCGGCCGTAGATTGATTTAAGTCACAAAAAATAGAATAACAGTAAAATATATTTTTAATAAAAAAATTGTCCTGTAGCCTAATTCAAGTTAGCAATNNGATNCATCTTTTAGAAACTGTTTAACTGACATTTGGCATCAGGTTATTAAATAATAGATATGGCAGAGATTAAGATAGCAGCAGTCATGAGGGCCGGAGCCTTTTCGCCCAATCATATCGGGAATGATGCTGCGATTCTCAATGCCGTTGTGGAGCAGTTGCGCAAGCGTGGATGCGAAGTGACGGTCTATTCCGAAGAGCAATTGATAGCCGGTGATGTCAAAGAGCCGGTAATNGTAAATATGTGTCGTGAGCAGCGCTCGATTGAGCTGTTGCAGAAATACGAAGATGAAGGTAGGCTTGTGATCAATTCCGGTTATGGAATTGAAAATTGNACACGTGAGCGTATGACCAGAATACTTCTCGGACACAACGTTCCCTATCCCGAGAGTCTGATCGTAGACACTAACGAGGTGGTGAAAGCAAAACTGCAGCAAAGCGGATTCACCGGCGCGTGGATAAAGCGCGGCGACGGATGCGCTATGCACAAAGAGGATGTCAGCTATGTGCGCCATCCCGAGGAGGCTCAGGAAGTGCTTCAGGAATATTTCTTGCGTGGCATTCGCCGTGCGGTGATCAACAGGCATCTTGTTGGCGATCTGATCAAATTCTATGGCATCGCNGGTTCTGAGTTTTTCTACTGGTTTTATCCCTACGATGAAGGCCATAGCAAATATGGTCTGGAGGCTATCAACGGCAAGAGCCGNGGCATAGAATTTAGCCATGACCGTCTTGTTGAAATATGCCATCAGGCGGCTGAATTGCTCGATATCAAGGTGTATGGAGGCGATTGCATTATTTCTCCNGAAGGAGATATCCGGATA
Organism: Barnesiella sp.; assembly: GCA_014801065.1. Classification (GTDB taxonomy): domain Bacteria; phylum Bacteroidota; class Bacteroidia; order Bacteroidales; family Muribaculaceae; genus Paramuribaculum. The sequence goes on along the minus strand of JAAVEX010000006.1, from coordinate 1,197 downwards.
ATAGATTTCAATGATTGGCCGAGTTTCGCGCCATGCCGCCAAGCGGCTGCTCCTCATATCGCAAAAAGTATTCTTGCCGATATTAAAAAACATTCAAACACACTTGCAGTATAAACAATGGAAAAATCTTCAAGCTATCGGGATAGTCTGAAATCAATGGACACCGAAGAACATATCGACCTTTGGTTTTATCGTCGAATAGGCTACGCATGGGCNGTTCTTGCCGCAAAGTTGGGTGTTACCCCCAACGCTATTACCATAGCTTCCATATTTCTTGGGATAGGGGCCGGAATCGCTTTCTATTTCAATGAACTGTGGATAAATGTGATCGGTATGATCCTGTTGGTATGGGCTAACTCTTTCGACAGCGCCGATGGCCAGCTTGCAAGAATGACCGGTCAATATTCTCGNATAGGCCGTATACTCGACGGTCTTGCCGGCGATTTTTGGTTTGCCGCCATCTATGTCGCAATCTGTCTGCGTGAGGTCAATACTTCAGAGTTCTTTATGGCTCACAANTGGGCTATATGGGTGCTNGCTGTTGCAACCGGTATATGTCATGCAAAGCAAGCNTCGATGGCCGATTACTACCGTCANTTCCATCTCTTCTTCCTGAANGGAAAATCCGGATCGGAACTTGAAAATGTGTCGGATCTAAAGGAAAAGTATGATGAGATCACATGGAGTGGCAACTTCTGGAAAAAGTTGATCATGTCAACATATCTCAACTATACNATTCAGCAGGAGAAGACTACGCCCTCGATGCAGGCGCTGCGACGCGAACTGCGCCAGCGATTCGGCGATGGAGAGATTCCTGTGGCGTTCCGCGATGAATTCCGCCGGCTGAGTCTGCCGCTCATGAAGTATACCAACATACTTTCGTTCAACTGGCGCGTTATCGTGCTGTTTATCTATCTTTTTGTCAGAATGCCATGGCTTTATTTTGCATTTGAGTTCACGGTGCTCAATGTGCTTATGATCTATATGGTGGTGCGCCACGAGAGAATTTGTCGTAAGATGCTTAATGATCTTAATAGTGGAGTATATGGAAATTAAAGGAATCATTTTCGACTACGGAGGTACGATCGACAGCTTCGGTGATCATTGGAGTGAGGTGATCTACGATGGCTATCTTGCCTGTGGAGTAGAGGTAGACAAAGCGGAATTTCGCACGAGTTATGTTTTTGCCGAGCGCGA
>JAAVEX010000005.1 GCA_014801065.1 Barnesiella sp. | reverse complement strand
TCCGACAGGATTCAAACCTGTAACCTTCTGATCCGTAGTCAGATGCTCTATTCAGTTGAGCTACGGAGCCAACGTTTTTGGCGTTGAAGCCGTTAATATGTTTTTGTGTGCAAACTTTAGTGACTCCGACAGGATTCAAACCTGTAACCTTCTGATCCGTAGTCAGATGCTCTATTCAGTTGAGCTACGGAGCCATGTTGTTTTGTTCCGTTTGCGAGTGCAAAGTTAATACGTTTTGTTGAATTGACCAAATCTTATTGATTATTTTTTTTGATTTTTTTTGTTGCTACCGGCTTTTGGCGTTGAAATTGAGTTGAATTAGTGTGATATAGTTAAAAATATTTTAGTCGGTTGGTGGTGCCGAGATAATTTGTTAATTTTGCTTGAAAGTGTGATTGCATGTTGTTGGATCGCGGTTTTGTTTACTTTCCGATCAATGTCAGCTATGCAAGAAGTCACGTCAAAATAATGTTTGATAACAGTTTCTTAGAAATACCGTAAAGGTAAGGAATAATGGAAGATACCTTTTTGTTTTTAGCCGAATTGGTTGGAACTATCGCTTGTGCGATTAGCGGCATCAGAATGGCGGCATCGAAAAATTTCGATTGGTTCGGCGCATATATCGTCGGNCTGGTCACGGCAATCGGTGGCGGTACGCTGCGCGATCTGCTTCTCGATATTCCGGTGTTCTGGATGCAGACATGGTGGTATCTTGCAGTGACGGCACTATCGCTGGCCACGGTGATTGTTTTCCGCTATATTCTCGTGAGCCGTGAGCGGTTGCTGTTTATATTCGACAGTATCGGTCTGGCCATGTTTTGCGTGATCGGTATTCAGAAAAGTCTTGCCGTGGGTTATCCGATGTGGGTGGCGGCGACGATGGGCATCATCACGGGTGCNTTCGGNGGAGTGATCCGCGACATCCTGATCAACGAGGAGCCATTAATATTCCGGCGCGATATTTATGCAACGGCATGTCTGCTCGGTGCGCTTGTCTATTGGGTGTTGATGGAGATGGGCGGCACNCCCTTCGCGCAGCAGATCTCATGTGCGGCCACCGTGATATTAATCCGAATCCTCGCCCTGCGCTTCAACCTGTCGTTGCCGCGTCTGGCTCCGCTGCCAAATCAGCGCGAAAAGAAAANCCCGACGAGAATTANGCGCACCAAATGGTTTTGAATCATACACTTAACAATCGTTAGTCAACATAATAAAACTGTATTAAATATATGAAAATAAATTGGAGTCGCGGATGGCTTATGGGTCTCGTCGGTATAGCCGCCGGCGTTATGATTGCGCAAGCATCCGATAATCGTCTGGTGATTCTTCACACAAACGATACGCATAGTATTATTGACCCTTATTATGAAAATGATCTCGGTGGCGTGGCTCGNAGAAAAGCGTTGATNGACAGTGTTCGCTCCGTAGAGCCTAATGTGCTTCTTGTCGATGCCGGNGATGTTTTGCAGGGTTCGCTTTATTTCACGCTTTTTGGTGGAGAAGTGGAGCAAAACGTGATGAATCGACTTGGATATGACATTCAGATTCTCGGCAACCATGAGTTTGACAACGGTATGGAGGCCCTGAAGAAATATCTCTCGGGATTAAAAGCCGACAGGATCACNTCNAACTACGATCTTGCGGCCACCGATCTGAAAGATCTNTTCTCGCCTTACACCACCCGCTCCGTTGCCGGCAAAAAGATTGGTTTCCTTGCCATCAATGTCGATCCCCACGGATTGATCGACGAAAACAAAAGTCAGGGAGTGGTGTTTCTTGACGGTGTTAAAGCCGCTAACGCTGTGGCATGGTATCTGAAAAATATCGAAAAATGTGACTANGTTGTGGCAATTACGCATATCGGCTATGACGAGCAGGGTAAGCTTTCGGATGTAAACCTGGCTGAAAACACAGAAAATATAGATCTGATCATCGGCGGACATTCCCACACTCTGATTGATCCACAGTCGNCAGACGCTAAGCGCTCGCGGTTCACTGCGCTCGACGGTAGTCCGGTTGTAGTGGCTCAGACCGGCAAATATGGAGCCAATCTGGGCAAAGTAGTGATTGATTTTGACAATGATACGATCGTGTCGTCATTGATTCCGGTCAACGGGCGTCTGGATTCACGCCTCGATTCTTCGTTTGTTGAGTCGCTCATGCGCTATAAGCAGCCTGTCGATTCGCTCAGTAATATCGTGCTGGGCAAGGCTACCGGTGATTTCAACCGTAAACCGGAGCTTATGAACTGGATGGCCGATTTCGTGTTCGACGATGCTCGCCGTCTCACCAAGCATAAGATCGATATGGCTATTGTCAATAGCGGCGGTATTCGCTCGCCTTTCCTTAAAGGCAATATCACTAAGGGAAACATCATGCAATCGTTTCCGTTTGATAATTATGAGGTGGTCCTTGAAATCAAGGGGTCAGATCTTATCGCCACCCTCGACAGCATTGCGGCCGGCGGTGGAAATGGTGTGAGCCGCAATGTCTCTGCCGTGATCGATCCGGCCCGACGCAGATGTGAGAGCGTCACCGTCAACTCCCGGCCTATCGATCCGGAGCGCATATATTATGTGGCCACGATCAATTATCTCGCAGGAGGAAATGATGGCATGGAGCCACTGAAAAATGGCAAGATAGTGGCTTCGAGCGATAAGTATCTGTATGACGATATGATAAATGCTTTCGAAAAAGGTCGTCTCAAGAATAAAAAGCAGGTACCGGATTCGACTATCCGAATGAAAATCAAGGAATAAAAATATGAAGAAAAAACCCACATATCTTGCATCGTTGGCCTGCGGGTCGTTGATGATCGTGTCTATTGCCGCTTGGGCATGTAATTCTCATTCCGGCAGTGAGGCAAAGGGAGCGTCGGCCGAGCCGTCGGCCATGGAGACCGAGGCGCAAAGTCAGGTTTCTGATAAGTCGAAGACCGGCATCCCTGATCCGGAATCGATTCTTAAGGATCAGGCTTCAAGCCGTTGGGCTGACTCTGTAATGAAAACCCTCACGTTGCGCCAGCGGATAGCTCAGCTTTTTGTGCCGCGTCTCGATATTTCCAATAATCAAGCCGGATATAAACAGATCGCTCAGATGTGTGGCACAGAGAAAATGGGCGGATTTCTGCTCGGCAAGGGCTCGATACAAAGTTATGCCGATCTGATCAATAAGGGTCAGGATATGGCCAACGTCCCGCTGATGATCACACTCGATGGTGAGTGGGGATTGTCGATGCGCATATCCGGCACTCCGCGTTTCCCCTACAGTATAGCGCTTGGAGCCGCCGACAATGAGGATCTTCTTGAAGCCTATGGGCGTGAAATGGCACGCGAATGTAGGCTTATGGGTATTCAGGTGAATTTTGCTCCCGTTCTCGATGTCAATTCCAATCCCGACAATCCCGTGATCGGCTATCGCTCTTTCGGAGAAAATCCTGATCTCGTGGGGCGTCTCGGCTCGGCTTATTGCAGAGGAATGTCGCAGGGTGGTGTGCTTTCTGTCGGAAAGCACTTCCCGGGGCATGGCGACACATCGACCGACTCACACAAGACGCTCCCCATCGTGGATCACTCGGAGAAAACGCTGCGCGATGTCGATATGCGTCCATTTGCCATGGCTATCGCCGACGGTATGCCGGGCGTGATGGTGGGCCACTTGAAAATTCCTGCTCTCGATGCTTCCGGTACGCCCTCCTCGCTGTCCAAAAAAATCACCACTGGATGGCTTCAGGATGAGCTCGGTTTCAAAGGTCTTATCTTTACAGATGCGCTCGCCATGAAGGGTGCGGCGCGTGCCAACGAAAACAATTGTGTCAGTGCATTTCTCGCAGGTGCCGATATCTTGCTTGGTTCCACCGCACCGGTGAGCGATCTCAATGCTGTGGAAGCAGCGGTTAAGAGCGGTAAGATCAAGAAGGAGGATATTGATGCCCGTTGCAAAAAAGTGTTGAAATATAAGTATATTCTCGGGTTGGATAAAAAGGTGAAGATCGACGCAAAGGGGCTTTCGTCGCGTCTCAACACTCCGCAGGTCGATTCGTTGATTTTGGCTATGTCACGTGAGGCTATCACTGTGGTCCGCAATAAAAGCAATCTTCTCCCCGTCGGAAAACAAAAGATAGCGGTGGTCAATATTGGCGCACCGGCCGACAGCAAGTTCCCACAGCAATGTAAGAAGTATGGTGAGGTGGTGTCAGTGACCGTCAGCGGTGAGCAGATCCCTCAGGCGGTGAATGATGCTGTAAAGTCGGCCGACGTAGTCGTTTATGCTGTCTATAAGGATGCGGCGTGGGCCAAAAAGGCTCTATCTTCGCTTTCTGCCTCCGGAAAGGGAGTGGGCGTGTTTTTCCTCAATCCTTTTAAGGTGGTGAAATTCAATGGNCTGNACAATCTTGATGCAATCATGCTGGCNTATGATGATATCNCTCAATTGCGGNTGGCAGCTGCTGAAGCTCTTTTCGGTAAGATCGCGGTGAATGGTAGACTTCCGGTCAATCTTTCCGGNCTCGGCAAAGTNTCAGACGGCATCTCNTATTGATTTAAATATAAAGCCCCATTCTTTAAAAATTNATACNCCATTNTTTAATGTTTAATTTGGTTTAAATTCAAACTCTCTCTCTTAAATAGTATGCTTGATCGCGTTNTTTCGCAAAGGTTGATTTCACTGCTGTCAGTAATATTNCTGTCANTTNTCGGTCTCGTTGCCTCGGCTGATGTTGTCGTGGTAAAAAANTCCGCCCATCTTCTTCCCATATCGTTTGGAAGCGAGAGNGGGCGGCGGGGAGTAGCCGTTATCGGCAGCGAAAAGGACAATTGTTNTTTTGCCGACTATTGTACTCGCTATTTCTCTATGCCTGTNGCTGCAGCTGAGTCNGTGNGCGACAAGAAGGAGATCGAGCGGCTTTCCGATGAATGTTCCACTCTNATNTGTGGTGTTTTCAGCTCCGAGCGTTGGGCTGTAGAGNTGCTTTCGCGTCTGGCNGANGGGCNCAGACTGATTGTNTGCTTCTTTATGCCCGACAGTGAGATAGCATCGTTTGCCAAGGTCAAGGGATTGGAGACGATTGTGGCTGNCGGTACTGACGATGAGATGGATCAGATAGAAGCTGCTGAGATTATATTCGGTGGCATGGCTGCCGAAAATCGTCTTGAAGCTGCTATTCCCGGNATTGCGCAAAAGGGAGCCGGAGTGAGTTATCCTAANACCCGTCTGGGATATACAGGTGCTGTCAGCGATCTTGATGAAATGGCCATGGCGAGCAAGATCGACTCGATCGCTAAGGCAAGCATCAAGGCAAAAGCTTTTCCGGGTTGTCAGATCGTGGTCATAAAAGATGGACAGGTGGTCTACGATGAAGCTTTTGGAACGTTGGATTATAGCGCCGGATCAAGAAAGGTTGACAGGCATACGCTTTTCGACATAGCTTCAATGACAAAAGCCACGGCTACGCTCTCAGGATTGATGTGTGCCTACGATGATGGTTTATATCAGATCGATCGTAAGGCCTCAGCCTACTTGCCGCGGTTGCGCAATAGCGATAAGGAATCGCTTACAGTCAGGGATTTTNTNTATCACACCACCGGTATTCCACCCGTTGTAAATACATATTCACTTATGGCCGACAGGGATTCATACTCCGGTAAGCTTTTGCAATACAGCCGCAAGGATCCTTACACNATAAAGATNGAAAAAGGGGTCTACGGNCATAAGGATGCAACGCTGCGTAAGGATCTGTTTTCAGATCGTCGATCGNCCGATTTCAATATTCAGATNGCGCCCGGTGTCTATGGTGGCGATTCGATGAAGCGGGTGATGAGCGATGCTATTTACCGAAGCCGTGTCGGTGAAAAAAAATACGTCTACAGCTGCTTGAATTTCTGNATATTAAAGGATATGGAGGANGCGCTTACCGGTAAGCCTCACGATCAATGGGTGGCTGAACGGGTGTTTGAACCGATCGGTGCGAATCTCACAATGTATCGCCCTTCGGATCATGCGGCCGACATGCAGAATATCGCCCCGACAGAGCAAGATGATTTCATGAGAAAATCGCTGCTAAAGGGCTTTGTNCATGATGAGATGGCAAGCTATCTTGGCGGTGTATCGGGAAATGCAGGGTTGTTTTCCACGGCGGGTGATATTGCTAAACTTTGCCAGACGTGGCTGAACGGTGGATCTTANGGCGNCAGGCGTATATTCAANANTAGTACGGTTGAGCGCTTCACCACCGAGNCTTCGAAAAGTTCAAGGGGGTTGGGCTTCGACAAGCCGTCGCGCCTGAAATCTACTCAGGCTGCGGGTATGTCAAAATCGGCCTATGGTCACACCGGTTTCACCGGAACCTGTTTCTGGATCGATCCGGANTATCAGATAGCAGTGGTTATTCTTACAAATCGTGTCAATCCGTCGCGCGACAATGCCGCATTTTCGCGTCTTGATCCCCGCAATGCAATTCTAAAAGCGGTGATGGGATCGCTTTACAATGAAGATGCGGTAGAGTCCGAAGATGTTCNNGTTTCTGAAAGCAGATAATCGATGGCGCGGTCAATGATNGCATCCTCTCCGCGATAGATCTCTTCGGGAGTCATATCGACGGCGAATCCTTCGGTTGGCTCAACACCAAATTCTGTAGTCATGCCGTTGGCATCGAGGATCGAACATGCCGAAAAGCGTATTCCCCATCCGTTGGGCAATTCTGAACTGTAAGGCATCCCGCTTCCGCCTCCCGTAGTGCTTCCGATAATCGTCACTCCCGGAATATTTTTCATGATCGACACGAAATTATTGGCTGCACTGAATGTAGAGCGATTGGTCAGCACAACAACAGGCTTGCTCCAGGAAATATGTTCCGGTCCGATCGGATTTATATGGTAGGCAAACGGGCGGTCAAAGTCATCGTGGCCCGGCCCGGTTTTGTGTATGATATATCCGGCAAGAATACGCTCAGTGATAAATCGCCGCACGAATGGCTCTACGTTTGTGAGATTCCCGCCACCATTGTCGCGCACATCGATGATCAATCCGTCGGTCGATGCAAAGTGTGAAAGGATATAATCAAGATTCCCTTCGCCGATGGCCGATGTAAAAGTGCTGTAATGGATATATCCTATGTTCTGGGGAAGAATACCATAGTCTATCGCTCCGAGCGAACGATAATTGAAGTTGAAATAGTATTGCTCCACAAGGCGCCCGTCGTAGTTCTGAGGATAGTCACTCCACCATTTTTTATAATAGGATGTGGCAAACGGCGTGGAGAGGTTGGTGTGGCCGTCGCGCAGTTCGTCGATCATCTGGGAGCATAGCGTGAACAGCTCTTCGCGGGTCATTGACCGCGATACTTTGGCGTGGTAGCGCGCATAGATCTCGTTCCAGTCAATATCTTTTTCAGAGAAAAAGCAATAGTGCTCGTCCAAAATGGTCCACAGGGCGTTGAAGTTGCCCTCGGGATCGTTGTCAAACTCTTCTATTTCATGGCATGAGGCGGCCAATAATAGCAGCATCAGATATATAATATGTTTCATATTAATATGTTGCACTGATTATTTTTGCCTGTGTTGAAAGCGGGCGTTTGTAGGAGAGAGTGAACCATTCGCAGCTGATGCCTATGATGGCTGAATGGTTGAAGGAGTGGGTCACCAGATCGTTGACTTTAGTCGAAAGATATTTTCCCTCATATCCTATCCG
>JAAVEX010000004.1 GCA_014801065.1 Barnesiella sp. | reverse complement strand
GCTATCCCCTCAGCGTCGAGACTCTTTAGCACCCTGTCGAGCAGTCCGCTTCTCACGGCCGAACCTCCACCATAGACCACCATCACATTTGTTATCGAATGTTCGCGCAGCTCACGACCGGCATGAAGCTCGGCGTCGCGGCCAAACACATATTTTGTAGGCGTACAATAAGTAAAATTATCCATACAGTTCAAAAGTTTGATTAATGCGCAAATGTAGCCAAACTTTGGTAGTTATGCAAAGAATGTCTACATTTGCAACATGATAAACCAATTAGCGGCATCTCTCACCGAATCGATTTCCGGACCCCACGCCCACATCTACATTGCGCTGATCGAAGGAGCGATAATAGCCCTGACGGCCGTTGCCTCCTACTATGCCATGCGCACAGTGGAGACAATCATGATGTATTTCATCGATAAAAGCCCTACCAAATGGGACGACGATCTGCTCAACACCCGCTTTCTCAAAGCCTTCTCGCAATTGATGCCCGCCATCGTAGTGGCTTGGCTGCTCCCTCGCTTTTTCAGCAGCCGCGACCTTACCGTAAACTGGGTCAGCATCCTGACTTCGAGCTATATATTATGGATCGCTGTCTACATTATAAGCGTATTCCTGACCAACCTCTACAACGCATTCTCACGCCGCAAGCGCTTTCGTCCCTACGCCGTAAAGGGAATATTTCAGATGATCCGCCTCGTGGTCTATTCGTTGGCGGTAGTGATCAATATCAGCCTGATCATCGGACGCTCTCCCCTATCGATACTGATGGCCCTGGGAGCATCGGCAGCGGTTCTGATGCTCGTGTTCAAGGACACGATACTCGGTCTGGTGGCCAGTGTGCAGCTGACCGCCAACAAGATGCTCCACCGGGGCGATTGGATTGTGGTCGATTCCCATGGCGCCAACGGCGAAGTGATCGACATCAGCCTGACCACGGTGAAAGTGCGGAACTGGGACAATTCCGTGACCACCATCCCACCCTACTCTCTTATCAGCGAATCGTTTAAAAACTATCAGCCGATGCGCCGAAGCGGTGGCCGACGCGTTGACCGCTCCATATTGATCAACGCCGCATCAGTGAGATTCCTCAATCCCGACGAAATAGAAGCCCTCCAGGCCGAAGGATGGCTTGAAGGCCTGGAAATGAGCAGCGCAGCCCGTCAGGTCAACCTTCATCTACTGCGCAGGTATCTCGAATCCTACCTCGCCCGCGACCCGAGGGTGAGACACGACATGCTGATGATGGTGCGCCAGATGGACCCCACCCCCACCGGACTCCCCCTGCAGCTCTACTTCTTCACCGACGAGACCCGCTGGAAAGAATTCGAAACGATACAAAGCGATATCTTCGACCATGTTTACGCCGTTATCAACCGCTTCGGACTCTCGATCTATCAGATCGCCGCAATGCAGGCGTGACAGCCCGCGATTTTTTAGCGAAATTTTTCTTTAATTTTTGCTTGATCGGTTAATTTACCTTAAATTTGCAATTACAATCGTCAACGTAATTTTCTTATTTAAATCAATCATATCAACAAATCCCCTACTTCTATGTGGTTAACTAATTCATCCATAGGACGTAAGCTCGTTATGGCCATCACCGGTGCCTGCCTCGTCCTATTCGTTACGTTCCATGTGTTGATGAACGGAGTTGCTATCTTCAATCCCGAAGGCTACAATGCCGTCTGCGCTTTCCTTGGTGCAAACTGGTATGCCCTGGTAGCTTCTATCGGACTCGCCGCCCTCTTCATCATTCACATCTGCTATGCCGTTTGGCTTACCGTTCAGAACCGCAAAGCCCGCGGTGCCGACCGCTACCTGGTCACTTCGCGCCCCCCGCAAGTTGAATGGTCATCGAAAAACATGCTCGTACTCGGCATCGTTATCCTTGCTTTCCTGATCGTTCACCTCTATCACTTCTGGGCTAAGATGCAGCTCGCCGAAATCCTCAAATGTCACGAAGCCGGCGATCCCGCCAACGGAATGTGGTTTATCTACCAAACCTTCAAATGCCCCTGCGCCCTCGTGATCTATCTGATCGGATTCGTTGCTCTCTGGTTCCACATGAACCACGGTTTCTGGTCTATGTTCCAGACTGCCGGATGGAACAACGACGTGTGGATGTCGCGCCTGAAAACAATCGGATGCTGGTGGACAACAATCGTTGTAGGCCTCTTCGTGGTTGAAGCATGCTGGTTCTCCTACAATGCCATGACCGGAAAATACGACTCCCTCCCCGTAGTGACATTCGGAGATCCCGGAATCTGCTTAGACTCCGAAGAAGCGCCCTGCCCCTTCAGCAGCTGCGGCGAAAAAAAATCCGACTGCTGCAAAGAGCAGACTGCATGTGAGAAAAAAGAAGCATGCGGCAATTGCAAATAATAATCATTTAGAAATCACGAAGAAACAATCACAGATATGGCAGACATTAAGAATCTGGAGGGTATGATCGATTCTACCCCCATCATGAAGGACTATGCCGACATCGAATCTGCATCCCTTCCCCAGTATCAGATTGACTCCAAAATACCCGAAGGCCCCATTGCCGATAAATGGACCAACTACAAGGCTCATCAGAAACTTGTTAACCCGGCCAACAAACGCAACCTCGACATCATCGTCGTAGGTACAGGTCTGGCCGGTGCGTCGGCTGCATCCACTCTCGCCGAACTCGGATTCAACGTGTGGAACTTCTGCATCCAGGACTCACCCCGCCGCGCCCACTCGATCGCCGCTCAGGGCGGTATAAACGCAGCCAAGGACTATCAGAACGACGGCGACTCAGTGTATCGCCTGTTCTATGACACCGTGAAAGGCGGCGACTTCCGCTCACGCGAAGCCAACGTCTACCGTCTGGCCGAAGTGTCTAACAACATCATCGACCAGTGCGTTCAGCAAGGCGTTCCCTTCGCACGCGAATACGGCGGCCTGCTTGCCAACCGTTCGTTCGGTGGCGCTCAGGTGTCCCGTACATTCTACGCCAAAGGTCAGACCGGACAGCAGCTCCTGCTCGGCGCCTACGCATCGCTCAACCGCCAGATCGAAAAAGGTCAGGTGCGCTCGTTCAACCGCCGCGAAATGCTTGACCTCGTTATGATCGACGGTCGTTGCCGCGGTATCATCGTGCGCAACCTCGTGACCGGCGAACTCGAACGCTACGCCGCCCATGCCGTAGTGCTTGCAACCGGTGGCTATGGCCGCACCTTCTTCCTCTCCACCAACGCTATGGGATGTAACGGATCCGCTGCCATCCAGGCATTTAAGAAAGGCGCCTACCTCTCCAACCTCGCCTTCACCCAGATCCACCCCACCTGTATTCCCGTACACGGCGAAGACCAGTCCAAACTCACCCTTATGTCAGAATCACTCCGTAACGACGGACGCATCTGGGTGCCCAAAAAGAAAGAAGATGCCGAAGCTATCCGCGCCGGCAAGAAGAAACCCACCGATATCCCCGACGAAGACCGCGACTTCTATCTCGAACGCCGCTATCCCGCATTCGGCAACCTTTGTCCCCGCGACATCGCTTCGCGTGCCGCCAAGGAACGTTGCGACGCAGGCTTCGGCGTAGGTACAGGCAACGCCGTTTATCTCGACTTCAAATATGCTATCGAACGCCTCGGTGCCGACGTGGTCCGCGACCGCTACGGCAACCTCTTCGATATGTATCAGATGATCTCCGACGACAACCCCTACGAAACCCCGATGATGATCTTCCCCGCCTCCCACTACACAATGGGCGGTATCTGGGTTGACTACGAACTCCAGACCTCAATCAAAGGCCTCTTCGCAATCGGCGAATGTAACTTCTCCGACCACGGCGCAAACCGCCTCGGTGCATCAGCNCTCATGCAGGGNCTGGCCGACGGATACTTCGTTCTGCCCTACACCATGCAGAACTACCTCAGCGACCAGATCAAGGTGCCCCACTTCACCACCGACACCAAGGAATTCGACGAAGCNGAAAAAGCCGTTCGCCAGCGTATCGAAAANCTCATGAACATCAAAGGAACCAAGAGCCCCGACGAAATCCATAAACGTCTCGGCCACGTGATGTGGAATCTCGTGGGCATGGGCCGNACGCTCCAGAGCCTCGTGAAAGCTCTCGACGAACTTGAAGATGTCAAGAAAGAATTCTACACCGACCTCCGAATCGTGGGCGACGCAAACGACCTCAACACCGAGCTCGAAAAGGCTCTCCGTCTGGAAGACTTCCTCGTAATGGCCAAGATGATGGCTATCGACGCTCTCCACCGCAACGAATCCTGCGGCGCACACTTCCGCGAAGAATACCAGACCGCCGACGGCGAAGCCGCACGCGACGACGAACACTACATGTACGTCAGCTGCTGGAAATACACCGGCGACAACGAAAAGCCCGTGCTGCTCAAAGAACCCCTCAACTATGAGGCTATCAAGGTTCAGACACGTAACTACAAGTCGTGATTCTTTCTCACCACGTTTTTCAACTCTTAACAACGAATTTCAATGGAAACAACAATAAGCGTAAACCTGAAAATTTGGCGTCAGCGTGGTCCTAAAGAAAAAGGCCAGTTCGTCAACTATCATCTCGATGGCGTTTCGACCGGAAGCTCTTTCCTCGAAATGCTCGACATGCTCAACCAGCAGCTCGTAGAAAAAGGCGAAGAACCAGTAGTGTTCGACAGCGACTGCCGCGAAGGCATCTGCGGCATGTGTTCACTCTACATCAACGGACACCCCCACGGTCCCGTTCAGGGTATCACAACATGCCAGCTCCACATGCGTAAATTCAACGATGGCGACACAATCACTATCGAACCCTGGCGCTCGGCTGCATTCCCCGTGATCCGCGACCTTATGGTTGACCGCAACGCCTTCGACAAAATCCAGCAGGCCGGTGGCTACGTATCGTTCAACTGCGGCGGTGCTCCCGACGCTAACGCTACACCGATCTCAAAGGAAGTAGCCGACGTGGCCATGGACTCAGCAACCTGNATCGGTTGCGGCGCCTGCGTGGCTGCTTGCAAAAACGGCTCGGCAATGCTCTTCGTATCAGCCAAAGTGAGCCAGTTTGCTCTCCTGCCCCAGGGNCAGGTTGAACGCGCNCGCCGCGCCCGCGCAATGGTGCGCCGCATGGACGANCTCGGNTTCGGCAACTGCACCAACACCGGTGCATGCGCAGCAGAATGTCCCAAAAACGTTCCGCTGAGCAACATCGCCCGCCTCAACCGCGAATTCGAAAAAGCCAAACTCGCTGACTAATCCCCATCCGGATCCCATACCAAAGAGGTCGAAGCCCAACCGCTTCGACCTCTTCTTTTTCCAANCCACCAAACTCCATTCAACAAGCGTTCCTGCTCATGGGGGAATCCTTTAGTTATCAACACAACAAGGCNAAAAGACTTGAAGATGCAGAAATAAAACTGCATCTTCTTCAACCGACAAAATCAACTACTTACAGGAGAAACTCAACGACCTCGTTGGCCTTGACAATGTCAAAAAAAGCACAATCATTGCCGAAGATATTCAATTGACAGCCGACTGAGGCATCGATCAAAAAAATCAACATTCACTAAGGGTTTTCTCCTTCCTCGGGAAAGNATNCCATTATTTTGCACTCTGGNTTGCCGTTGTTACAGGGATTACAGGACAGTGAGGTGTGTCCTGCGGGGCCGTCAAGCGTTGAGGGCGGCGCGGAGAGCGTCGAGGGCGCGGAGGAGTGACTGGCGGGGGAGAGCNANGTTCATGCGCATGAANCCCTGGCCTTGGGAGCCGAACATGGTGCCGGAATTGAGGGCGAGGCCGGCTTTGTCGATAAAGAAGCGTTCAAGCTCTGCCTGAGACAGGCCGAGAGCNCGGCANTCGAGCCAGATGAGGAAGGATGCCTGCGGACGGATGGCTTTCAGCATGGGGAGGTAGCGNTCAACATANNCAACAGCGGCNTCGATATTGCCTTCGATNTATTCCAGCAATTCGTCAAGCCATTGCTCGCCNCATCGGTAGGCGGCTTCGGTAGGGATGGTNGCGGTGAAGAAGGGCGANGAAAATTCATTGACNTCCATCCAATGGTAGAATCCGTCGCGGATCTCCGGATTNCGGACTATCATCCATGANCTGACCAGACCGGGAATATTGAACGTCTTCGACGGAGCGCCGAAAGTGACNGAAACAGCAGCAGCATCCTCGCTGACCGATGCAAACGGCACATGGCGGCGTCCGCCAAGCATAAGGTCGCCGTGGATTTCATCGGAGACTACNATCACGCCATATTTNCGGGCCAGTCGGGCNACCTCGCGCAGAGTATTCTCATCCCATTGTATGCCGACCGGATTGTGAGGATTGCAGAGGATCATCATTTTAGGCTTTTGCTCGATGAANATTCGTTCGAGACCTTCGAGATCCATGCGATAANAAGCGTCGTCGCCACTCTCGATCAGCGGATTTTCAATCACTTTACGTCCGTTGCCTTCCGACACCAGGCGGAAAGGGTGATAGACAGGNGGCTGAATGACTATGCCGTCGCCGGGATTGGTGAAGTAATTGATTGCNTAAGCGATACCGCGGACCACACCGGGNACAAACGNCAGATCGCCGCGCTCCACCGTCAGGCCGTGGCGANGACCAAGCCAATCAATGATCGACTGCCAGTAGCCATCAGAGGGGCAACTGTAGCCATAGACAGCATGTGAGAAACGATCGTTCATGGCGCGGGTGATTTCAGGGCATACCGCAAANTCCATNTCGGCAATCCAAAGCGGCGTAGCGTCCTTNCAACCAAAAAGCTCCTGCAGAGCNTCATATTTCATTGCACCAGTGTTTCGGCGGTCAATGACTTCTTCAAAATTATACTTTCCCATTTTGCATAGTCGGTTTTCATCGGCAAAATTAATATTTTTTTAGCCATTCTCATATAATTTTTGTAGTTTTGTCGCTATTATCGGATCAAATCAACCCGACGTCAGACCCGGCTTAAAAAAATTGATTATGGAGATCGACTACAAGCAGCTTTCACCCGAAGAGGAGGACCGCATCATCGAAGCAGAATTTCAAGACGTTCTGCAGGGCTACCTCAAAAGCAACCACCGCAAGAAAGTGGAAATAATCGAACGCGCTTTCCGATTTGCAAAGAAGGCCCATGGAGGCATACGGCGCCGATCGGGAGAGCCTTATATCCTCCACCCCATAGCCGTGGCCAAGATCGCATCGCAGGAGATAGGACTCGGATCCACATCGATATGCGCTGCGTTTCTCCACGACGTGGTTGAGGACACTGATTATACGGTTGAAGATATCGAACAGCAGTTCGGTCCTAAAATTGCTGAGCTCGTCAGCGGGCTGACGAAGATATCGGGTGGAATCTTCGGCGATCAGGCATCGCTGCAGGCCGAGAATTTCCGCAAACTGCTCCTGACCATGAGCGAGGATATCCGCGTGGTTCTGATCAAGATAGCCGACCGCCTCCACAACATGCGCACGCTCGGATCGATGGCGCCCAACAAGCAATATAAGATTGCCGGCGAAACGCTGTATATCTATGCTCCGCTCGCCTACCGACTCGGATTGTTCAACATAAAAACCGAACTTGAGGATCTGAGTTTCAAATATGAACACCCTGCCGCTCATAAGCGCATCTCCGAACAGCTTGCCGAATCAGAAGCAAGACGACTGGCCGTATATTCCGACTTTTCGGCACCGATTCTCGAACGTCTCAACGGAATGGGGCTCGACTATGACGCAAAGGCGCGTGTCAAATCGGCCTATTCGATCTGGCGGAAAATGGAGACGAAACAGATTCCCTTTGAAGAGGTCTATGATCTCTACGCCGTGAGGATCATATTCGACTGCGACGATCCGGCCAACGAAAAGACCATTGCCTGGAATATCTATTCAGCCATCACCGATCTCTACCGTCTGCATCCCGAACGCACACGCGACTGGATCTCCACGCCCAAAGCCAATGGCTATCAGGCTCTTCACCTGACAGTAATGGGTCCCGACGGCAATTGGATAGAAGTGCAGATCCGCTCACGCCGCATGGATGAGATAGCCGAAAAGGGATTTGCGGCCCATTGGAAATACAAGGTGGGCGAGGGCGAGGAGGAAAACGAGCTCCACGCATGGCTCAGCACCATCAAAGATATTCTCGACGATCCCAATCCCAACGCCGTTGACTTTCTCGACACGCTGAAACTCAACCTTTTCGCAGCCGAGATAGTGATCTTCACCCCTAAAGGAGAGCTTCTGACGCTGCCCCAGAAGGCGAGTGTGCTCGACGTGGCATTCACGCTCCATTCCGATCTCGGCTCGAAATGTATAGCCGGAAAGGTAAACCACAAACTCGTCCCTATGTCCCACCGGCTTAACTCGGGCGACCAGGTAGAGGTGCTCACATCGCAGAATCAGAAACCGAAGCCTGAATGGGAGAGCTTTCTCGCCTCAGCCAAGGCGCGCACCCGTCTGCGCAAAGCGCTGCGCAATGAGCTGGCACCCACCATCGAAAAGGGAAGACTCACGGTTGAGAAATTCGTGGCCGATGCCGAACTGAAACCTACCAATGAGCTGCTCACCAAGATGATGGGATTCTACCATGTGGACAACCGCGAGAACTTCTACTATAAGATAGGGTCCGGCGAACTGACGCTTGACGGCTACGTGTTCAAGGACTCTCCCAAGACCTCACCGGGGCTACTCAAAAAGATATTCCGCATCGGCACATCGACAGCCAAAGCGGAAAAGACGCAGGCGGGACGTGTGGTGACCACACCCGAAAAGGTCAACACCAAGCAGGTCTATCCGCTTGTCTACAACGACAATGAGCAGAACTTCGTGTTCGGCGACTGCTGCCGTCCGATCCCGGGCGACGATGTGATGGGCTTTGTCAACGATGCCGGTCAGGTGGAAGTCCATTCGCTCACATGTCCCCGCGCCCAGGTGCTCAAAGCCGGCTATGGTCCGCGGATCGTTGCGACACGCTGGGAAACGGTGGCGAGCACCTTCCCCGCCGAAGTGCTTATCGAGGGTGTAGACCGCCACGGAATCCTCCACGAACTGACACAACTGATCTCCAATCAGCTCAATATGGATATCCGTTCGCTCCATATCGAGACTGAAAACGAAGTGTTCCACGCCCGGCTCGGTGTGTTGGTGCGCGACACGGCAGTGATCGACAGCCTATGCTCAAGCATCAAGAAGATCAACGGAGTGCAACGCGCTGTCCGCAACGATTAATCATCCAGCCGCTATCACCAAGAATATGAAGCTCCGACTCCACATATCACGCAAAAGTTTTCTGCGCACGGCGATTTTTATAGCCGCTCTCGTAGTGATCTATATCATCATTCCAAAACACACCGCCACCAAATATGACTACAGCGTGGGNCGCTTATGGAACTACGATCCGATCACCACATCGATTGATGTGCCGGTGTTTAACGATGCCGAGCGCCAAAAGCAGATTGAAGATTCGCTGAAAAGCAACTTCAAGCCCATCTACCGGCGCAACAACGAAATAGCCGAGAAGGTCACCGAAGAATACCGCAACGAGCTTGCCGAATCGCCCGACCTCAATCTGAGTGCGGCCGGACGCAACCGTCTGGTCAACACACTCGCACAAATCTATGAGATAGGCATCTACGACTCGCGCGGAGGGGCAGCGCCGAAGGCGATCAGACTCCATATCGACCCCGACTCGGTGAGCGACCCGGTGCCGGCTGCATCCTTCTATACTTTTGCATCGGCCCACGGTAAACTGCGTGAAGATATCAAGGCCGACACTGCACTCATCAAGGCCGTGGCTAAAGTGTCGCCAAACATCATACCTAACATAGTCTACGACAGCATCAGCAACCAGAACGAGCTTGCCGTCTATGAAAAATATGCGCAGGCCGTTTCGGAGATAGTGCATGCCGGCACGAAAATAGTGGATCGCGGCGATCTGATCACGCCTCACACATTTGCCGTTCTTCAGGCATACGAAGCCGAGATGGCGCTGCACACTGAAGGCGATACAGCGATGCGTCTGACCACTACCGGGGGCACACTGCTTCTGATCGGCATAATGCTCGGACTTCTATACAGCTACCTGTATATCCTGCGTCACGACTATTTCGCCAATATCCGCATCGTGATGCTGCTGACGCTTACCGTAACAGCCTTCGTGGTCCTTTCGGTAGTGCTGTCCGAATCGTTTACCCGTGGCATCTACATAGTTCCGTTTGCCATGATCCCGATTCTGCTCGTGGTGTTTCTCGACTCTCGCACGGCATTTTTCACCTACATGACAACGCTGTTGCTATGCACTGCCGTCAATCTTTATCGCTGGGAGTTTATCATACTTCAGTTTGCGGCCGGATTCGTGGCGCTGGTGTCGATACGCGATCTCTGCAAGCGCTCCCAGTTGCTTCGCGCAGCCGCCTATGTNTTTCTGGCATACTCATTTGTCTATTCATCGATTGAGATCATGCAGAGCGGATCGATCAAGAGCATCGATCCCGCGATGTTCGGTTCGTTTTTCATCAATGGGCTGCTGATCTCGTTTGCCTATATCCTTATCTTCCTGATCGAAAAATCTTTCGGATTCATATCACGCGTGACATTGGTAGAGCTATGCGACATCAACCATCCGCTGCTCCGCGAGCTCTCCGAGGAATGTCCGGGCACGTTTCAACATTCAATGGCCGTCAGCAATCTGGCAGCCTCGGCAGCCTCGCGTCTTGGCGCCAACGTTCAGATGATCCGAGCCGGCGCGCTCTACCACGATATAGGTAAAATCAGTAATCCCGCGTTCTTTACCGAAAATCAACACGGAATAAATCCTCACGATTCGCTATCGCCCATTCAGAGCGCAAAGATAGTGATTGACCACGTGACCGACGGAGTGCGCCGAGCTGATAAAGCCAAACTTCCCTCTCAGCTGCGCGACTTCATTCTGCAGCATCATGGCCGCGGGAGGGCAAAATATTTCTACACCACTTATTGCAATCAGCATCCCGATGAAGATGTGGATCCGACTCCGTTCACCTATCCCGGTCCTAATCCGCAGACCATCGAGGCTTCGATACTCATGATGGCCGACTCCGTCGAGGCAGCGTCGCGCTCGCTGAAAGATCATAGTCCGGAAGCAATCGATGCGTTGGTCAACAAGATAATCGACTCGCAAGTCAACGAGGGGTTGCACAACGACTCTCCGATATCGTTCCGCGACATCACCAATATCAAAAAATCATTTGCATCGACGCTTCGCACCATGTATCATTCGCGCATATCCTATCCCGAAGCTGTCAAGCCCCACTCCGGCTCTACGGCCGACGATGAAAAAAGCGCCGACCAAACCAACCAATAACCCAACCGACGCGTTAGTAATACAATTAANCCACTGATCCAACCATAGGCTGCTATGACCACTATTATTATCTGTCTGTCGTTAATTCCGCTGCTGGCATCGCTATGGCTNATGNTGATGCGTCAGCGNCCCGCTCCGGCCACAGCATGGCTGAGCCTGGCGTTGCTCTATTTTGCCGATGCACGAGTGCCNGGACTTTCAACNGTAGGNTTCTGGGGAGCGGCAGCCGCTATAGCNACNGCAATCAACTATATGCTCCCCGCAGCAGTNACCGACTCACGCACCGGCCAAGGATATATAGCCGGAGCCNCNCTCGCNGGCATGTTTGTAGGCATGGTCATGAACTTTAAGTCGGCCATGATCGTGGGAGCGATAGCCGGGGCGCTGATCGGGGCANTNGCTTTCAGCCGCACGCGCAGCGGAGCNACAATAGCCCATCCATTTCGTAAATTTATCAACTANGTGTGTGCCAAAGGAATGTCGGCCGTCATCACAGCCGTCATAGNCGGAATCACAATCTCCTATATTATCTCGCTAACAAATTCTTGAAAATGAAACGCTACATTTTTCCGGCAATNNTGCTCCTGATCACANCCATCGCAGTGCAGGCGCAGACCAATTTCGACAAGATCAAACGCGAAAAGCCGAACTTTACAGAAATACGTCGTGCGATCAACGANCGCACCTCTGACTATTATTATCCACGCCTGATGCAAGAGTTTGAGAANAATGATACCGTGATGAAACTCGACAAGTATCGCTATCTGTATCTCGGCTATGCGCTTCAGGAAGATTATAACCCCTATAGATCATCAAACAAAAGCATCGAAGAATCGCTCAACGTGAACCGNGCACGNCTGACTCCTGCCGAGTGCGACGAGATCATAGCCAACGCCCGAGCCGCGCTTGCCGACAATCCATTCGATCTGCAGCAGATGTCGTTTCTCATTCAAGCCCTTCGTCAGAAACGACAGGATAGTCTCGCTGATATCTGGCAATATAAGTTCAACTATATATTGATGGCGATCGTGTCGACCGGAACAGGACTGGATCAGGATAATGCCTGGTTTGTCATTGAGCCTCAGCATGAATATATACTCCTCAACTCAATGGGCTATATCGTGACCAATCACCTTTTCGACGATCCTTATTATGAATATCTGACTGTGGTCAACAAGGCCGGCGACTCTGCGGGTGGCTACTACTTTAATATCCATCATCTGCTTGAGGAATATTACCGGAAGTATCCGGAGGAGCTTTGAGAGAGTGTTTGAACACTTATTAAGCCGGCCGGCGCTGTCGGATTTGATGGTAGCCGGTTGTGGAAGGGATGGCTTTTGCTGTCTCTTTTTTTGTTAAGGCGGGATGGGCGGACGGCCGGGGATTTGGCTGTTTGGTTGGATCGGCCGAGCACGGCCGATAGACCCGACGGTCGGCTGAGGTTTTTTTGGGGGGGGGGCGGTGGGAGAGTCGGCTTTAGCCGTCCCTTTTTACTGAGATAATTTATTGATATTCAAGGTGACGGCTGAAGCGTCGTCCCTCCCACTTGGGCGGCGGATGGGGGGATGGAAGGATTTCAAGGGGCGCTTGCTGCCGTTTTACCTTTGGGGAGCGGGGGCAGCTGCCGCTTTTTAGATTGCTTTTTTTATTGGCTGATTGGGGGTTGGGGGGATTTG
>JAAVEX010000003.1 GCA_014801065.1 Barnesiella sp. | reverse complement strand
TAATCACTTCTTTTGAAATAACAACTGAGCTATCCATATCCATCAATAATTTAAAAACCAATAATTAAACACTTTAACCGAGAGCTATCCAATGCTCCTCATGCGATAATAACCGATAGATTATCCATACGCAAAAGTAGTATCATAGATGGGCAATATTATTTCACACGCATATAAACAAACATTAATAGTAATAGTCACATATTTCTCTCCGAAGCCCTTATATCAGACCATACCATATACCCCATTCCCCTATATTTACTAATACCGAGACTCATCTCTCCGGCGATTCTTGCATTGTTACTCATGGATATGCGGCCTCAGCATTAATAAATATGGGGGCGGGGCCTAAAAATATCCAACCAACATATTTTTATAAATACCGAGGCAGAAGGCCTCTTCTTAGATTAAAGAACGGCTCTCAATTATTTATTTCATCACACAAGATCTTTTGGGCGCTTTTTCAAAGCACTCATCAGGCGCAATGCTCACATTGCTTCTTAATTAAAAAAAATCACTCTAAAATCTCTCTTTGAGCCGAAATAATTNAAATACAAACCCTCTATTACAGTAATTATTACATTCTCAGCAGTTCTTTTTCTCAGTTTTNAAGCNTATATNAGTNGCCAAGCTNANTATTCNNCCCGGTTTTCNCANCGAAAANNATAAAAAAGCAANNTCATACATAAAATAAATTATCGTTGGNAANAAAATAAANNNCTAATATTNAGTGTGTTATATNATTGTTCATTNTATTAACATCAATTAACTATTAAANANCAACCAATTTTAAACNGAAATGTTATATCTTTGTAACATCTTTTACACGAGAATGTATTAGAGGTTACAAAACAGAGAATTTACAATTGAAATGATGGAGTNAAGCAATGTTACTTTAACATTCGGGAGTTTAGGAATAAATTAATTTAAGAATTGTAAACACCACTTCAGGTTTGCATATTCAATATAAATTCCAGATTCAAATTTACAAAGAGGCTTCCCANATATCGGATTTAATATTGCANTTATCGATTAACAAAAGTAATAAATAATNCATTATACTTCATTAACATANCTCGTAAATANACTGAAAATCAATGAGCTATNNAAATATTTTAAAAGCANNACTTNAAGAAAAGGTTCGATTATGGCNGGNATAGGCAAAATCGNNCCNTTTTTCNTGNATTTATACCACATAACATACAATATACTAATATATTAAACAACTACATGTAGAGNATTAATTTAAGCTATAACAATTCATTTGCAAACTTAAATTCACATTTGCAATTATACTATACACCTATGTAAATTGGGTTTTCNAATTTAAATTTGCATATTTCAATTTTATTAATTACATTTGCACATGTAATTACGAATAAAAATTTACAATATGGANATCGTTTCACGTCTGAAAACATTCATCAGTCATTTGGGNATTCCGGTAACACAGTTTGCCGACAGCTGTAATATCCCTCGCCCTACCCTATCTCAGCTGCTAAATGGGCGCAATAAAAAAGTGAGTGATGAGTTGATCGGAAAAATTCACGACACATTCCCNGACCTTTCGGTCCTCTGGCTGATGTTTGGCGAGGGAGATATGCTGTGTGGTGGAAATATCGCAGTCTCAGAGCCTGAAAACGAGTCTATATTCAACTATTCGACGGGGCAAAATCCTGAAAAAGAGACCTCTACNCCAAGCATCGACTTCAATAAAGATTTCACGGCAAAACCCTCAAATAAATTTCAAAACGATATTGTGGGTTCCGGAACACATAATACTTCGGTTCCGACCGAATTCAGCACCGAACCAACCCATAAGAATAAGATAACCCCGATCTCCCCTGCCTCTCCNGCCACGATCACATTCAATCCCGACGAGTCTAAAAAGATCGTCAATATAATCATATACTATAGCGACAANAGTTTTGAATCATTCGTCCCCAACCAATAATTCAATCGTCCGCAATAAAGAACCGCTACCCNCTTTCGCATCCCGACCATGACACCTTTCAAAACACTGCAATCTCTCCTGACAGCCAATCGTTCNATACGCCGATTTGATCATTNAAAAAAGATCAGCTACGAAACACTCACTGATCTGGTCAGACTAACTACGCTATGCGCCTCGGGTCGCAATGCCCAACCGCTAAAGTATCGTATCGTGGAATCAGACGAAGAATGTCTAGCCATATTCCCTTTGCTTGCATGGGCCGGCTACTATACTGACTGGGCCGGTCCGAAAGAAAGCGAACGTCCGGTGGCTTATATTGTGCAGTGTCTTGACACATCAATCACTACTGCCCCTCTATGCGACGAAGGACTCCATCTTGAAGCCATAACACTCGGAGCAACTGCTCTCGGCCTCAACGGATGCATAATAAAATCGTTTAAAGCATCTATAAGCGACGTTTTGCATCTTCCCAAACATCTCACCCCATGTTATGTTGTAGCACTCGGCTACGCCTCCGAAAAGGCAGCTATCGTCGCTATGAATGATGAGGGCGACTACAAGTATTTTCGTGACGAGAACGACACACAATGTGTACCGAAGCGATCGCTTGAAAGCATCATTATCAAATAAATCCCCCTACCTACTCCAAAGTCGCTCACAGGTATGCAATCACGATCCTGAAGAAAATTCCCATTATCAGAATCAATCAATTTAACTGCTCCCCACATAAAAAAAGGGGGATTGATTGAACTCTTAACTTGTCGGAGGGAAGCGAGCGGGCTGTCAGATCAGTTAATTGACGCGAGAAACTGATTGCGCAAAGATTCATCCTTACGAAACATGCCGGAGGAAGCTATCGTCACAGTAGATGATGACTGCTTCTCGACTCCACGCATCTGCATACACAGATGGCGCGCGCGACAACTTACCATCACACCCTTAGCCTGCAGTTTCTCCGTCAGAACATCACACAGCTCATGGGCAAAACGCTCCTGCACCTGAAGGCGGCGAGCAAACATATCTACAATTCGAGCCACTTTGCTCAACCCGACAATTTTTTCGCCGGGGATATAGCCTATCGAAACGGTGCCGAAAAATGGGAGAATGTGATGTTCACACAATGAATAGAATTCTATATCGCGCACTATCACCATATCGTCGTCGGACGACGGGGCTGTAAACATTGCGCCATGGATCACAGCATCTATATCCTGCCGGTAGCCACGCGTGACGTAGTAAAGAGCTTTTGCAGCTCTCACCGGAGTGTCTTTAAGACCTTCGCGTGAGCAATCCTCACCTATCAGTTCAAGAATCGCCCGATAGTGTGATGCAATTTCATTGACAATTTTTTGCGAATCGTCAGCTTCCTGGTTTAGCTTCATTTTCTCTCCCCTTATTTTGTCACCTTCATATTTACACGAACCACGCGCACCTCTTTGGCATACTGGCTCAAAGACTGACGGATTTTTGATGCCGCGGCATTAGCTTCGTTTTGATTTTCGAAAATACCAACCCTGACTTTCCAGTTTGGAGCCTCAAAGGCGAGATCACATGGGTATTGCGGAAATCTGCTGCTGACTGCACGACGCCCTTTTTCAGCGAGCGCCCTGCCATTGCCGGATTGATTGACGCTAAGGATCTGCACTCGATAGATCGTGCGCATCCTCGGTCCCTTCTTGACGGGCCCGGTCTTTTTATCGTCGGAAGCGGAAGGAGCAATTGGAGAGAATAATTTCAGTATATCAGATGTGGCATCGATCTCATGATGATCGGAAGCCTTTATATGATCTATGATTGTGGAATCAGGTCCAATATCCGTCTTAACTGATTGACCAAACGAGCTGACCGGCACTGACAACAGAGCGGAAAGCAAAATCAAATTTTTACAATTTCTATAAAGCATATCAATCAAGAAATGAGGATAGGTTTATTTTAATGTAATCAGGCCACAAAAATACTAAAATATATTTTTGTGGCCTAATGATTAGATATATTTATTGTTAAAGCTTACGGACAGGACCATAAAGGATCAGGATGGACCGAAGCGTTGAGAGAGTTGCGTTGCGGACATGGCGTCTTCTTCAACTTTTGAAAAATCATCCAAATCCAAACTTTCTCTTCGCGTTTAATTATTTCAATCCATTAGAAAGCTGTAACGATACCCATGAAGGAGTCGGCATCGAGAGCAGCGCCACCGATCAGACCACCATCAACGTTGGGTTTGGCAAACAGAGCCTTAGCGTTTGAAGGTTTGCAGCTTCCGCCATAAAGGATCGAAGTGTTGTCGGCAACTTCTTTGCCATATTTGTCAGCGATAACGCCGCGGATGAAAGCGTGCATTTCTTCTGCCTGATCATCAGTGGCGGTTTTGCCTGTACCGATTGCCCAAACAGGTTCGTAAGCGAGAATCAGCTTAGAGAAGTCGTCGGCAGAGAGTTCGAAGAGAGCTTCTTCAATCTGAGATTTTACAACATCGAAAGCGGTGCCGTTTTCGCGTTCTTCGAGCACTTCGCCGATGCAGAAGATCGGGGTCAGATTGTTTTCGAGAGCGAGACCGACTTTTTCTTTAAGAGTTTCAGATGTTTCGCCATAGTACTGACGACGTTCAGAGTGGCCGAGGATTACATAAGTCGCACCGGTAGATGCAACCATCGGAGCAGAGATTTCGCCGGTGTAGGCACCTGATTTGTGATCTGCGCAGTTTTCAGCACCAAGGCCAAGTTTTTCCTTGTCGATCACTTCATTGATGGAGGCAAGGTGAGTAAAGGGAGTGCAGATGATAACATCGCATTTTACTTCACCGGCATTTTTAAGAGCTTCGTTTACATTCTTGGCAAGCTGAAGGCCTTCAGGCAGGGTGGTGTTCATTTTCCAGTTGCCTGCAACAATATTTTTTCTCATTTTATTATAGATTAAAAGATTATTAATTCTATTGCGCGATTTGACAAAGTGGCAAATTCATTGATATTTTGACAATACCAAATCAGATATTATTTGCGACTACAAATTTACTCATTTTTTTTGGTTTCACTATTTTTTTTGAGCCGTTTTAGCATCATGAAGCACTTATCGCCCATTAAAATGACAGCAAGTATGGCCACCAGCAACGCCGTCCATCCGAGCAGGCGTTCATGGCCGTCGTCGGTCAGACTGTCGAGTGTTCCACTCCGGGCCAACGACCGGTCAACCTCTTCGAGATCAACGGACGACAGCGTGCGTTTCCACACAATTTTTCCATCCGAGAGATAAACAGCGCCCATCACCCCCCTGACGAGTTCCTTAACAATCGTAGATTCGCCCTTGTAAATGGGATAAGTAGCATTTGATAAATCTTTCCAACGCTCTATTTCTTCACTATCCATTGTCACAACCTCAATCAATGAGCCACCGATAGAATCCATTTTCTGACTCAGTTCGTTGACGGTGTAAGTGAACGATATGCCGGCACGGTGATGGTCAGGGACAGTAATGATAAGCTGCTGACCCTCAGTAGCAATCACTTCCTCCGTAACATCTTCCCCGTCTTCAGTGATGGAGAATGTTGCCTTATTGTCTATCTCTCCGCTGAGAATACGGCGATCGACATAAGTCCACGTGGAATCAGGCAGACTATCAGTGGAAAACATTTTTTGCTCACCATCTTTTTCATAGACAAATCCTATCTCAATATCATCGTCAGAGCCATCCTGATCGCTGATCAATGAGGTCCCGATCGGGAAAGATCGAAAATCTACAAGAGGCTGCACATTATATCCCCACAATCCGACGGCCACACAGTAGACAAAACAAGCTGTTGCTGCAAGCCACTGCCAGTAAGGATTATACAACCCACTGACGCGCCTATTCACTATCGAAAGATATATCAAAGCAAGCGTGAGAAATATATTTTTTACGAATGTGGCGCCATTACTTATGTGGATAAAATCGCCGAAACACCCGCAATCAGCCACGGGCGACACGACGTAAATATAAGCCGACAAGGGGAGCATCCCAAGCATCATAAGCAACAGCAACCAGGCCGCAGTCCTTCGATAGCATCCAAGTGTCAGCATCGCGCCGAGAACAAATTCAGAAGTGGCCAGCAGCAGGGCTGCAATGACGTAGAGCGTATGAGGCACACTCATGCCCCACACCAGAAAATATTCTTCTATCTTATAGGCGAAACCCCAGATGTCGATACTCTTCGAAAGTCCGGAAACAACAAATGTTGTGCCCACTAGAATACGAAGAATCCACACGATCCACGGACGAATGTTTCTGAGTTTAGATCTAACGGTCATAACCTTATTTCTCAGTAAGCTTGATTATACCGAAAATCGCATAGTTGATCATATCCATGTAGTTGGCATCAATTCCCTCGGAAATTATAGTAGATCCGTCATTGTCCTCAATTTGCTTGGTGCGGTTGATTTTTGTCAGAATCATATCTGTGTAGGAGCTGATACGCATATCGCGCCATGCCTCGCCGTAGTCATGATTTTTGGCTATCATCAGATCGCGCGCACTCCTCGCAAAGCTATCATAGAGAGCCATCGCACTGTCTGCATCAATATCCACCTTGTCGGTCGATTGCTTTTCAAGCTGAATCAAGCCAACAATTCCATAATTGACAATGGCGATAAACTCAGGGAGAATCCCTTCGTTGACCAAAGCTTTTTCTCCACTTTCAAGAGTGCGAATACGCTTCGCTTTAATGAAAAGCTGATCAGTGATCGACGACGGACGCATTATGCGCCATGATGCTCCATAGTCCTGCAATTTCTTGGAGAATATCTCACGACAGCGGCTCAGCGCCTGATCAAATTGATGATTGGTCTTATCCATATCTATATTTATAATTTTCTAATAATTGTTTGAATAGTTGAATTTGCTGAATCATTCAGACGCTACGGCACGCATTGCTTCATGGCAACCGCTTTTTTCGCCAGCCTCTTATAAACAGTTTCTTACTATTTCTACAAAAGTACAATTATTTTTTCAAAAAAAGAGAGTGTATCAAAACCTATTGTTTCGATACAGTCTTTAATTTCTTAACAAGAGTGGTGGTTAACTCTCCTTATTTATTAGTACGGCTTACATAACCAACAAATACGAGAATAAATGCTACGAGTGATAAACCTGCTCNNATAGAAGGAAGCANNACTGATGCACCGGGGGCAAAAAGGGTTGCTACGAGAAAACCTATACCCAGGAATGCAAAAATAAAAGCTAAAACGATTAAGAGTTTCATAGTTGTAAATATTAATTGTGTGTTACTTATTTTATGTCTTTTACTTAAATAACACCAATATAGATAATTGGATTTGCAATTTGACATTATTTAACAGATAATTCACNCCAACGCATATTTTCATCGGACAAGAGAACNCCCCCCCCTAAAGCAACAAGTGGTGTGAACATAAAAGTTACACACCACTTGTCATATTTTTCTCACTCGGTATCCATTCACGTTATNATTACATGGNNGGATCCGACGGAGCATTNTCGGGGATTATTTTAACAATTCCCAGTACTTAGCTTTATCTACATAATTAGCGCCGAGGTTGTAATAGATGCGATAGAGCGAGTAGGCAGCATTGCTGAACTGNGATTCGTCATGATTATAGCATTTTTCGAGAAGATCTGCAGCCTTAAGAAGATCTGATTCAAAGGATTTTGAAGTCAGATTGTCATTAGCAGCCATCTTCGCATCGATCTGAGCCAGAATTGTGTTGGCAAGATTAAACATTGAGTCGAAGTTTTCGCTGTTGTATTCTACGGCCTTTGTAAAATCTTTTTCTGCGTCATCAAACTTTTCACCGCGCTGGTCGATAATACCGCGGATGTTGTAGAGCTGAGACAGCATATCNTTATTGTCAGGCGTCACGACAGTCAGAGCCTGATCAACGAGAGCAAGCGCTCCGGGGTAGTCGCTTACATCAAGCTTATCGTTGATAAGCTCACCGATATACTGCACGTTTGAAGCACCATATTTATCATAAGCAGCCTGAGCAAATTCAGTTTTGGCGGCTTTATCACCAACGGCACGAGCTGCAATCAGACCAAATTGATAAGTGTTTTCGCTGTCATAGCCTGTGGCAGGGATCTGACGGAGAACGTCGAGAGCTTTCTGAGCTTTTAACTTGTCAGGGTTTGCCTCATTGCTAAGGAGAAGAGCCTGAGCTTCAGCGAGCAGCATCTGGCCGCGAACGGAGTCGGCAAGCTGCACGGGAGGATTTTTTGCAAGTTTGGGGTTAGAAGGAGTGGTAATGTACANATCGAGAGCACGATAAGCATTATCATAGTCATTGGTGTCGAAAAGGAAACCGGCAGCATAGTTGAGATACGGCTGAGCACCCTTGATAGTGTTCAGGATCTCTTTGCTCTTCTTGGGTTTGATTTTTCCTTTTTCATCAGGCAGACTGTCGAGAGAGAGAGCCTGCATGTAGTAGTCGAAACCATTCACATAAGCGTTACCTGCTTTTTTCTTTTCATCGTTGGAAAGTTCCTGACCGGAAGCAGCTTTCTTGAACGCATCGTCGAACACACCGAAGGCTGCCTTGCCGGCAACATACCATGTGTTCATCTGTCCGGATGTTTCGCTATTGGTCAGAGCAGGCTGAATATCAGCAAGGGCCTGCGAATAGTTGGGGTTGGCACCTTTTATGCTACGCTCAACCTGTTTCACCAAATCGGTCTGGGCCATAACGCCAAAAGAAGCGCACAAGCCAACACCGATGAGAATCAATTTTTTCATAATAATATAATTTTTAGTTTTGCTAAGTAATTGTTATATTTAACCTTGACCGGATTTAAATGCTATTTGAATTTAATCTTCCGGACTGTCCGGCTCATCAGTCGTGGCATCGGGAGTGTCAAGATCAACATCGAATACTACCTTGCCTTCAGCCGAGCTGTCGGCATCTCCATTCTCAAACTGTGCAACCTCTTCTTCCACTGCTTCTTCTGATTCTGAGTTAACGCAGCATACGGATGCGATAACATCGTTACGCTTTTCGAGATTTATAACGCGAACACCCTGAGTGGCGCGACCCATCACACGGAAATCAGCAACTTTTATGCGCAGTGTGATTCCGCTCTTGTTGATGATCACGAGGTCGTTTTCATCGTTGACGCTCTTGATTGCCACAAGGCGGCCTGTCTTTTCGGTAATATTCATGGTCTTCACACCCTTACCACCACGGTTAGTGATACGATAGTCATCAAGATCAGAACGTTTTCCGAAGCCATTTTCAGAAACGACCATCACATTATTGGCAGTTCCGGGCTCCATGCAGATCATTCCTACTACTTCATCGTCATCACCATCAAGAGTCATGCCGCGAACACCGGTCGACATACGTCCCATTTCACGGACAGTACTTTCATGGAAGCGGATGGCGCGTCCATTGCGGTTGGCCATAAGGATTTCAGAATTTCCATCGGTCAGTTCAACAGCGATAAGCTTGTCGTCCTCACGAATAATAATAGCGTTGACACCATTGGCGCGCGGACGAGAGTAAGCCTCAAGTGAAGTCTTCTTGATCACACCGTTGCGGGTGCAGAACACGAGGTTATGGGAAGTCACAAACTCTTTATCCTGCAGACCTTTTACGCGGATAACTGCATTGACGGCATCGTCGGAATCAATGTTGAGAAGATTCTGGATGGCACGTCCCTTGGAATTTTTGCCACCCTCGGGCAATTCGTACACTTTAAGCCAGTAGCAACGACCCTTCTCGGTGAAGAAAAGCATATAATTATGCATCGAAGCCGGATAGATATATTCGATAAAGTCTTCGTCGCGAGTATCGCTGCCCTTCGCGCCTACACCTCCACGATTTTGAGTGCGGAATTCAGTTAGAGGTGTGCGTTTTATATATCCCAAATGAGAGATGGTTATGATCATTTCATCATCAGCATAGAAATCCTCGGCATTGAAATCGCCGGCGGTATAGTCTATTTCAGTGCGGCGTTCGTCGCCGAACTTATCTCTCACCTCATTGAGTTCGTCCTTGATGAGATTCCAGCACACCACGGGGTTATCAAGAATTTCTTGCAGTCGGGCAATTTCTTTCATCAACTCGTCATAAGAAGCGCGCAGTTTATCCTGTTCGAGTCCGGTCAGCTGTTTGAGACGCATTTCAACGATAGCAGCTGTCTGAGCGTCAGTAAGTTCGAAGCGTTCCGTGAGACGTTGACGAGCTTCTTCGGTCGAAGCGGAGTTGCGAATAATATGGATCACCTCGTCGATATTTTGCGAAGCAATAATCAGTCCTTCAAGTATGTGGGCGCGCTCGCGGGCCTTGCGAAGTTCAAACTGAGTGCGGCGAGTCACCACGTCGTGACGATGTTCGATAAATGCCTCCAGCATTTCTTTGAGGTTCAACGTTCGCGGACGTCCATTGACAAGAGCCACATTGTTGACCGAGAACGACGACTGCATCTGTGTCATTTTGTAGAGCTTGTTGAGCACAACATTGGCGTTGGCATCGCTTTTAAGCTTAATGACAATACGCATGCCTTTATAATCCGATTCATCATTGATATCGGCTATACCGTCGAGCTTTTTGTCGGTCACCAGATCTGCTATATATGAAATAAGGAGTGCCTTATTGACATTGTAGGGAATCTCAGTGACGATTATATTCTCATGATTAGCTTCATTGACTATCTCAGCTTTTGCACGAATCACTACACGGCCGCGACCGGTTTCAAACGCATCGCGCACGCCATTGTAGCCATAAATTGTACCTCCCGTGGGGAAGTCGGGCGCTTTAATATATTGCATGAGGTCAGCGACAGTCATGTCACGATTGTCGATCAAGGCCGTGCATGCGTTGATACACTCCGTCAGATTATGAGGAGGGATATTCGTGGCCATACCCACTGCAATACCCGACGCACCGTTTACAAGCAGATTGGGGAAACGGGTAGGAAGCACCACCGGTTCGCGGCGAGAGTTATCATAGTTAGGCTGAAAATCGACTGTTTCGCTGTCAATATCGCTGAGCATTTCCTCGCCAAGGCGCTGAAGACGCACTTCAGTGTAACGCATAGCTGCCGCGCCGTCGCCGTCGATCGAGCCAAAGTTACCGTGGCCATCGACCAATGTGTAACGAAGCGACCAATCCTGGGCCATACGCACCACAGTGCCATATATCGACGAGTCGCCATGGGGGTGATACTTACCCATCACCTCACCTACGCAGTTTGCCGCTTTTTTATGGGGATGATCCGAGGTGTTACCCATCTCGTTCATTCCATAGAGCACGCGGCGATGCACAGGCTTAAGTCCATCGCGGACATCAGGCAGAGCGCGTGACACAATGACCGACATTGAATAGTCAATGTAGGCCGACTTCATTTCATTTTCAATATTGATCTTTAGAATCCGATCTTCTTCCAACATAGTGATTAAATGTTGATATTATCTTTTATTAACTGATTACTATTTATTTACATCGCGCCCGGCACAAACCGCACAAAAATGGCGCTAATCAGTTACAAAGATAACGATTTTTTCATCAATGGCAGTTATTTTCGCCAACAACTTTCGCCATAATTCTGACAATAAATGTTAAATACAATATCGATTCCGGTGGTTACACACCAATCATTACAACCGGATATGGCGACATGACAGGCTCTCACTATTTTTTTCAATCACACACTACGCATTTTTATATTTTTAAGTGTTTATAATATAATACTGGCACAATTATTGCTATCTTTACACAATAAAAGAATAAATTCAACCCGAACAGTAAGTGTTCACATTAAGCAAGCTTGTTTTTAGGCAATTTCGGTGCGGAGCAAAGTATCTTGGCGGGCTAAGCAACTGAACAGCAATCCGAAATCGGCTAATAATAAGCAGCATAAATATAAAAGAGGACATTTACTAACTGTCATTAAAATTTGAATTCTTACAAAAAACTCTATTATAAACACCGCATGACAAACTATCTTTCCAGCGATGTCAAGGAGATTTTGGCGAGTTGCGCCGATTTGGCTCAGCAGCATAATAATTCGATAATCGGCCCCGAGCATCTTTTGCTCGCCCTGATTTGCGATAAAAAGCAGCGTGCCGTTGAGTTCATGCTCAAGATTGCCGACGATACGACCATCAATGATCTTGTGCGCGATCTCAGCGCCGAGCTCTATGAGCAGGGCATCCAGAACAAACCGGAAAACAGGCTTTCCAACAGCATTACGCTCAACGACCTGGCTTCAAGAATTTTGCGACTCAGCATCCTTGAGGCCCGTCAGCGAAATCACAGGGAAGCAGACGTTGAACACCTCCTCCTTGCATTGTTTCACAACACAGATTCGACTGAAATGAAATTTATAAAACCCTTTCTCAAAGCAGGCATTGACTATCAGGCTTTGAACAGACATATTTATGGCGAAAGCCAGCCTCGTATGGGATTTACCGGCGAAGATGAAGAAGATGATGAATTTGAGGAAACCGAAGGCGGACCCTCACAAAGCCGGGAGTCAGCATCCTCGCCGGGCAGCGATAAGCGCAGCAGCACAGCCAGAAAAGGGGGCGACACCCCTACTCTGGATAAATACGGCCGCGACATGACACGTGCGGCCGAGGAAAATCGGCTTGATCCGGTGGTTGGACGTGAAGTGGAAATCGAACGTCTGGCACAGATTCTCAGTCGCCGAAAGAAAAACAACCCCATCCTGATCGGCGAACCCGGCGTGGGCAAATCAGCCATAGTCGAGGGGCTCGCCCTGCGCATAGTCCAGAAAAAGGTGTCGCGTGTATTGTTCAACAAGCGCGTGGTGTCACTCGACATGGCCTCGATAGTGGCCGGCACGAAATATCGCGGACAGTTTGAGGAACGCATCAAAGCTATTCTCAACGAACTTGCCCTTAACAAAGATGTGATTCTTTTCATTGATGAGATCCACACCATTGTCGGTGCAGGAAATGCCGCCGGATCCATGGACGCGGCCAATATGCTTAAACCGGCACTTGCAAGAGGCGAAATCCAATGTATTGGGGCCACCACTCTTGATGAGTATAGAAAAAATATCGAGAAAGATGGTGCGCTCGAACGTCGCTTCCAGAAGGTAATGGTTGAACCGACCACCGGCGAAGAAACACTTACAATCCTTAATAACATAAAGGAGAAATATGAGACCCATCATAATGTTAACTATACCGATGATGCTCTTCGCGCTTGTGTCAATCTGACCGAACGCTATCTTTCGGACCGCAACTTCCCCGACAAGGCTATTGACGCTATGGACGAAGCCGGTTCGAGGGTTCATATCACCAATATTCATGTTCCGGAAGAGATTGAACAGCTTGAAAAAGAGATAGAAGACACCTCCGCTCAAAAGCTAAAAGCAGCTCAGGAGCAAGACTTCGAAAAAGCGGCCGGATTCCGCGATAAAGAGCAGGAGCTGAAAAAAAATCTCGAGACGGCCAACCGCCGTTGGGAAGAACAGCTGACTGCCAACCGCCAGACCGTCGACGAAGAGAAAGTGGCCGAGGTAGTTGCCATGATGACCGGCGTTCCCGTTCAGAGGATAGCTCAAGCCGAGGGAATGAGACTCCGGTCCATGACACCCAAACTTCAAAGCGAGATTATCGGCCAGGACAATGCAATCGAAAAGATAGTCAAGGCAATCCAGCGCAATCGCGTTGGCCTTAAGGACCCCAACAAACCCATAGGCACGTTTATGTTCCTTGGTCCGACAGGCGTTGGCAAAACGCATTTGGCCAAAAAGCTTGCCGAATATCTCTTTGATTCAGCCGACACGCTTATCCGCATTGACATGAGCGAATATATGGAAAAATTCACGGTGTCTCGTCTTGTCGGAGCGCCTCCGGGCTACGTGGGATATGAAGAAGGCGGACAGCTTACGGAGAAAGTGCGCCGCCGCCCCTATTCCGTAGTGCTTCTTGATGAGATCGAGAAAGCACACCCCGATGTGTTCAACCTTCTTCTTCAAGTGATGGATGAAGGCCGACTGACCGACAGCCTCGGACGAAGAGTGGATTTCAAGAACACCATAATAATAATGACATCCAATATCGGCACACGGCAGCTCAAGGATTTCGGAACGGGTGTTGGCTTCGCCACACCGTCGGCCGACGATAAGAGCTATACCCACGGTGTGCTTCAGAAAGCTCTTCAGAAAGCATTCGCTCCGGAATTCCTTAACCGAATCGATGATATCATCATGTTTGATCAGCTTGACAAAGATGCGATATTCCGCATAATCGACATCGAGCTTAAAGGATTCTACAAGCGGCTGTCTGATCTGGGCTACACCCTGCGGATCACAGATGAAGCTAAAACCTTCATTGCTGAAAAAGGATATGACTCACAATATGGCGCACGTCCGCTCAAACGCGCCATTCAGAAATATCTCGAAGACAATCTTGCCGAACTTATTATCAACGACAAGCTTCAGGAAGGCAACCTCATCGAGGTGGACTACGATAAAGAGGCGGACAAAATCACTACACGTGTCATTGAACAGGAGTAAATTTTGTCAGTTATTTTTTAGATTTTTCACTAAAATGTCACATTTCCGGATGTGGCATTTTTTTTGCACATTTGTTTTATAAACAGAAAAACCAAAAAAACACTTTAAATATGACAGCACAAAAAGGTAAGATCGGTGTAACTACCGACAACATTTTTCCTGTAATTAAAAAATTCCTTTACTCAGATCAGGAGATTTTTCTCCGCGAACTCGTATCGAATGCCATTGATGCCACTCAGAAACTCCGCACGCTTTCGTCGTTCGGAGATTACAAGGGCGAGCTTGGCGATATGAAAGTCAGAGTGACCATAGATAAGGAAGCCGGCACCCTGACCGTGAGCGATCATGGCATTGGCATGACAGCTGAAGATGTCGACAAATACATCAACCAGATTGCCTTTTCAGGCGCCGAAGAATTTCTTGAAAAGTATAAAGACAACGCCAATGCCATCATTGGTCATTTCGGTCTTGGATTCTACTCCGCCTACATGGTGGCCAAAAAGGTAGAGATTCGCTCCCTATCGTATAAAGAAGGAGCAACGGGCGTACGCTGGGAATGTGACGGATCGCCCGAATATGTGATGGAAGCTTGCGATAAAGCCGAACGAGGCACTGATATCATCCTCTACATCGATGATGAAAGCAAGAAGTTCCTTGAACAAAATGAGATCAACGCTCTGCTTAAGAAATATTGCCGATTCCTCCCCGTGCCTGTGATTTCAGGCAAAAAACAGCAGTGGAAGGATGGCAAATATGTGGATACTGAAGAAGACAACGTGGTCAACTCCGCCGAACCAATATGGACTCGCAAACCGGCCGACCTCACCGACGAAGACTATCGCAACTTCTACCATGAACTCTATCCCGGTCAGGAAGATCCCTTGTTCTGGATCCATCTTAACGTTGACTACCCGTTCAATCTCACCGGCATACTTTTCTTCCCGAAGATCAAAAACAATTTCGAAGTAACTAAAAACCGCATCCAACTTTACTGCAATCAGGTGTTCGTGACCGATTCCGTTGAAGGCGTGGTGCCGGAATTCATGATGCTTCTACAGGGTGTGATCGATTCTCCCGACATTCCGCTCAACGTGTCTCGTTCTTATCTGCAAAGTGACACCGCTGTTAAGAAAATCTCCGGTTATATCACTAAGAAAGTGGCCGGCAGAATGGATGAAATTTTCCGCACTGATCGCACCGACTATGAAAAGAAATGGGACGACATCAAGCTATTCATTGAATACGGAATGTTGACCGATCAGAAATTCTGCGATGCCGCCATGAAGTTCACACTCGTCAAAGACACCGAAGGCAAATACTACTCGCTCGAAGAATACCGCACTCTTATTGAAGGTTCGCAGACCGATAAGGATGGTGATGTGGTCTATCTCTACACTACCGATCCGGTAGCTCAGTTCACCTACATCAATGATGCGACCGAAAAAGGGTATAGCGTTCTCGTGATGGATGGTCAGTTAGAAAGCCACTTCATCGGACTGCTTGAAAACAAGATCGAAAAGGCCCGGTTTGTACGCGTTGACTCCGATATTGTCGACAATCTCATTCCGAAAGCTGATCGCGCAAGTGTAGATCTGACAGGTCGTCAACGCGACATGCTGACTGATATGTTCCGTTCGCAGCTTCCCAAAGTGGAGGGTGCTGAATTTCTTGTCAGCTTCGAGGCTCTGTCGGCCGAGGCTAATCCTATTCTGATCACTCAAAACGAGTATATGCGTCGAATGAAAGAAATGGCAGCAATGCAACCCGGCATGAGCTTCTACGGCAATCTCCCCGACAGCTATAATCTTATAATCAATACCGGAAGTCCTGTTATCAAACAGATTATTGCTTCGGCCGACGAAACATTGATGCCGAAACTTGACCAAAGCTTTACTGACATCGACGCCCGCAACGCCGAATCGGAAGATATCAGAAAAGCAACCGCCGACGGCACTCCGACCGACGATCAGCAAAACAAAATCAAAAGCAATGATGAAACCGTGAGCCATCTTCGTTCCGTCATCAAGAAGGAATCGGCAGAATATGCTGCAGAACAACCCGTAGTAAGACAGACGATTGACCTCGCACTGCTTGCAAACGGTCTGCTGCGAGGTGCCGACCTCAATGCCTTTATTCGCCGTTCGGTATCGTTGCTCTGATTGCAAATAGATCGAAATAGCAAATAAGATTCCATATAACATCGACCGATGCGCCAAGTCAATTCCGACCTGACGCATCGGTTTATTTTTAGCGGAAAAGTTACTCTTCGACCTTTCTCACACCATAGCGTTCGCACAGGCGTTCATATTCTTCACCACGACGATAGACGTTCAGTGCAGAATCCAACCGCTGCTTCAGCGCCACATTTGACTTGGCAATCATCCATCCCTGAAATTGGGTAAAAGAGACTCCGGATGCTATTTTTGCACCTCCCCCATTCTCTTCCATTGACTTTGCCACACGTTCATTGACCACACACAGTTTTATCTCACCTATGGAGGTCAGCATATACAGCAACTCGGAACTATAATTGGGATCCGACATAATGTAAATCGTATCGCCGATCTCCGACATAAGGTTGTGCAGCCTACCCACGGTCGGCGAACCGGCTACCACCCATACACTTCGTCCGGCAAGATCAAGCTGCGATCTCACCGGCTTAAACCCGCTTGTTGAATCGGGAGAGTGTTCCACCAACACCTGTCGGTCGAGATAG
>JAAVEX010000002.1 GCA_014801065.1 Barnesiella sp. | reverse complement strand
GGCGGGATTGAGGGGATCGTCGGAGCGGAGAATGACGCGCCCGGCAATGGATAGCGGGCGGTCAAACCATGTGTAGAGTATCGGTCCGCCGTAGACTTCGGTGTTCAGTCGGACCACACCGCCTTCTGATCTCATCTCGGCTTTCGGTTTGATGCGGAATCCGGGTGAGTCGCTGTGGGCTGATATGATCTTGTAGGGAGCGTCGGGGCCGGCAGTGGATAGGATGAAGGCGATTACGGCAGAGTCGTTTTTGGTGATATAATATTTGCCTCCGGGTTTCAGATCCCATTTTCGGGTGGGGTCAAGGCGGGTGAAGCCGTTGCTGTCAAGGCGTCGAGAGGTTTCGGCTGCGGCAAGGAAATTGACCGGGGAGGCGTTTAGGAATTCAATGAGGTCGGAGATCAGTTCAGTATGTTTCATGGGAGGTTGTTATAGCGGATTTGGTTGAGGGGGCGCATCACGTTGACGAGTTTTTGGCTCCAATATGTCTCGAAATCGTTTTTGGCAGCCACGAGCATTTCGGGGATCACCTCTGTGGGGGCTTCGCGGACGGTTTCGATGATGTTGAAAAACACCTGGGTCAGGTCGGCGAGCCCTTCGGCTATGCTTGCTCCGATGGGGGTGTCGGAATATTTCATATCTTCTTCAAAGACTTCGAGATAGGTGTCGTTTTCGCCCAGAACGATCTCAAGCGATCGGCGGATCGAGTCGTAGTGGTCCTCGTCCATGGCATCGTCGATGGTCAGGTCGGGCTCGATGTCGGCGGGGAGATCGGCGGCTGATATGTAGAGGCGGGGGAGCAGACGGGTCATTTCGGCCACGAAGAGAGCCGTTTCGGTTTCGGGTGCACGCATGATGGCGGTGCAGAATTCGTTGCAGAGACCTATAAATGTTATCTGGTTGGGTGTCATATCCGATGGTGGTGATGTGTTAGGGGTTGGTGTAGAGGTGGTTGACACGGATATATTCGTCGACTCCGGGTGGGAGAAAGGCTTTCATGTCGTCGCCGCGGGCTATTGCGCTGCGGATGAATGTGGAGCTTATCTCGATCGAGGGGGCATCGACGAGTGTCGCACCCTGAGGGAGGGCAGAGGGATCGACGATGTAGCCCGGACGAGGGTAAATGATCGGAGCGTAGCGCTCTATGATTTCGGAGTGGTCGCGCCAGCGGTCGAATATAAGCCAATTGTCGGAGCCGATGATGAGCCGGAAGCGGCAGTCGGGGTGTCGGCGTGATAGTTCGTTGAGAGAGTTGATGGTGAAGGATGGCCTTGGGAGCGACAGTTCGATATCGGTCGGGGCAATGCGGTCGTAGCCTCGGCAAGCGATGCGAAGCATTTCAAGGCGGTGGCTATCGGATGCCATGTCGTGACGGTCGGTCTTAAGGG
The DNA here is from genome assembly GCA_014801065.1 of Barnesiella sp. Lineage (GTDB taxonomy): Bacteria > Bacteroidota > Bacteroidia > Bacteroidales > Muribaculaceae > Paramuribaculum. The sequence continues at coordinate 24,263 of JAAVEX010000002.1, read as the reverse complement.
GATTGGCGGGAGAGAGCATGAGCCGTACGCTGTCGATGCCGGCATACTGTGCGAGCCATGAGGCGAGCATGATGTGGCCGGAGTGGACCGGGTTGAACGATCCGCCCATTATACCGATCAGTCGAGCGGGGAGGGCCATTATCGTGATATGAATTGGAGGATTTCGTTTTCGGTCTGATCAACGGCGCGGGAGAGGTCGTCGTTGACGATCGAAACGTCGTAGCGCGGGGCGAACGAGAGCTCGAATTCAGCTTTGCCAACCCGCTGTTCGATCTGATCCTTGGAGTCGGTGGCGCGGTGTTCGAGACGTCGGCGCAGTTCGTCGATGCTCGGTGGCATAATGAAGATTGATCGGGAGAGTTCGGGATACAGTTCCTTGACTCTCACACCGCCTTTGACGTCGATGTCGAGAAGCACATTGATTCCGGCGGCAGTGCGTTCGATCAGTTCGCGCTTGAGCGTTCCGTAGAATCGGCCCGGGTAGACTTCTTCGTATTCCACGAAATCGTCGTCGGCAATGGCTTGGCGAAATTGCTCGTCGGAGAGGAAATGATAGTTAACGCCATCTTTTTCGCCATCGCGGGGCGGGCGGTTGGTGGCCGATACCGAAAAACGCAGATCGACGTTGCCACGATTCATTATCTCGTTGATAATGGTGGATTTGCCACATCCGCTCGGTGCGGATATTATGATGATTTTTCCTTGTTTCATTATTCGCGGGATGATGGGGGTGAAGGGTGGTGTGTGTGGAGGAGTCGCGGTTACATGACGTTGAGCACCTGCTCTTTGATCTGTTCGAGTTCGTCTTTCATCCGGACCACGAGACGCTGCATTTCGGCATGGTTGCTTTTCGATCCGAGGGTGTTGATCTCGCGTCCCATTTCCTGGGATATGAATCCGAGTTTTTTGCCTTGTCCGGGATCGCCGGCAAGGGTTTCCATGAAGTAGTCGAGATGCTGTGCGAGGCGCTGTTTCTCTTCGTTGATGTCGAGTTTTTCGATGTAGAAGATCATCTCTTGTTCGAGACGCGCGCGGTCGTATTCAACATGTGGAAGCGATGCGAGATTATCGACGATGCGAGAGCGGATGTGTTCGACGCGTTGAGTTTCGTAGGCAGGGATCTCGGCGAGGAGGGTGCGGATGCGGTCGATGCGCAGTGTGAAGAAATCCTCAAGTTTAACGCCCTCGGCGCGGCGATGGGCTGTAAGCTGTTCGAGGGCCTGCTCGATAGCTTGATAGGTGGCACCGAAATCGGATTCGTCGGCAGCGGCGGCTGTGTCGGTCTTCATCGTGTCGGGGAAACGCAGGAGCACGGCATACCAATCGTCGGGCATCGATATTCCGAGTCTCTGGGCCATCTCTTCGATTTGCGCTTTGTATGATTCGAGCAGAGGGAGGTTGAACTGCACAGGGCTTTCGCCCGAAGTGGATTCGATGAAAATGTTGGCGTCGACTTTGCCACGCTCAAGTCTGCGTCCTATCATGGCGCGCATATCGATCTCTTTTTCGCGCAGTATTGCGGGCATGCGCATGGAAAGATCGAGCTGCTTTGAGTTGAGCGATTTTATTTCAACGGTGATCTTTTTGTTGGGTAGCTCGGCAGTAGCTTTGCCGAAGCCGGTCATGGATAAAAGCATAGCTTATCGTCTTCGAAATTCGGATTTTTTACAAAATTAATGAAAATGAGCGGGAATATGCTTAAATTTGCATATAAAAATTTAAGTATGGCGGTAATTCTCAATATTGAAACCTCGACAACTGTGTGTTCGGCGGCATTGACAGCCGAAGGAATGGTGCTTTGTCACTATGAAGATTTTAAGGGCCAGAATCATGCAGCATTGCTTAGCGGCTATGTGAAGCGGTGTCTTGACTGGGCGCGTGAACATGAAATGAAGCTTGATGCTGTGGCCGTGTCGATGGGTCCCGGAAGCTATACGGGGCTTCGCATCGGTCTGTCGGAGGCTAAGGGTCTTGCTTTTGCGCTTGACGTGCCGCTAATCGGTGTCGACACGCTTGAGTTGCTTGCCGTCAGCGTGATGTTTAATCATGAGATTGATCCTGAGGGACTTTTGGCTCCTATGATCGACGCGCGGCGCATGGAGGTGTACACGGCCGTTTATGATTTTTCTCTCCAACCCGTGATGGCTCCGCAGCCTTTGATTCTCACCGAGGGCGACCCCTACGGGGAGCTTCTTGAGCGCGGTCCGGTCTATTTTTTCGGCAATGGCAGCGACAAGGCGCGCGAGGTGATCACATCGCCGTCGGCGCATTTTATCAGCGATATTGTTCCGCTTGCCACTGATATGATAGCTCTGTCGGAGCGTGCCTATCATCGCCGTGAGTTTATCGATCTCGCTTATTCTACACCAAATTATCTAAAAGACTTTCAGGGGACCAAGCCTAAGGCGAAATTTTAGACCCATTCCCCCCCCACCTTTGTTAATGCTGTTAGATTTACATTAATGCAGTTCGCCGGTTATGAGCGGGATACGCGTAGACCGGTGGATGAGAGGGTCATGTCGACGAATCGTGCACGAGGGTTGGGGGCATCTTCGGTGAGACGCGCGCGGATGCGTGCGGCGGCTTCGGGGTCTTTGGCCACCATGTAGATGAATCCGCCGCCACCGGCTCCCGGAAGTTTTAGTCCTAAAGTGAGGTCGGCGATACGGTCGATGATCCGGCTGACGGCCGGGGGATTGGTGCCGCTGTCGAGACGCTGATTCTGCTGCCATGAGCAGTCGATCAGACGACCATAGTCGGTGAAATCACACTGCTGGATGGCGCGGGCCATGTCGAGGGCGTGGGCTCTCATCTCGTTGAGAAGCTGGAGCGTAGGCTTTGAGTTGAGCATCATGCGGCGCACTATCTGGCCCAGGATCTCTTTAGCTGTGCGAGTAAGCCCGGTGTAGTATAGCAGATGGCAGGGGGAGAGCATGGGGTCGGTGAATATAGCGTCGGGGAGCCATGATGTGAGCGGACGTTGATCGGAGCCCGGTTCGGTCTGGAGGAGTTTAACGCCTTGCAACACACCGCCATATTGGTCTTGCCAACCGCCTCCGGTGGTGAGCATCTGTTCGAGCGCGAGAGTGCGACGGCATATTTCATTGTTGTCCCACGCCAATGAGCAGAAATCGTTGAGGGCTCCAAGCACTGTGGCTGCGAGAATGGAGCTGGTGCCGAGTCCCGATCCGGCGGGCACGGCAGAGAGTAGCGTGATCTCGATTCCGAAGCCGAAGTCGAGAAGCTGCGTGCGGAGGGAGTTGAAACGGCGTTCGGAAAACGCCGGGAGGAATCCGGCCAGAGCGAGAGCTGCTTTGGGTATGGAGAATGGCGAGCCAACGTGTCGGAAGTCGGAAAGCTGTTCGAAAGTTGTGATGGTTTCGGATGCTCCGAGATCGATTGAATGGATCACGATGTGGGGTTGTGCCGCCGGTTTGACGAATACTTGCAGAGGTGGCTGTCCGTTGAGTTCGATGGCGGCATTGACCACGTTGCCACCGCTGAGCATCGAATAGGGCGGAGTGTCGGTCCAGCCGCCGGCAAGGTCGATGCGAACGGGAGAGCGCGCCCACACGATCTGATCGGAGTGGATGTCGGAGTGGGGCACGGCCCGGGAGGTGTCGATGGTCGAGAGGATGCTTTCGCTGAGCAGGCCGGAGGCGGCTGATGAGTCGCGGCGCATGGCGGCATTGCGCATGCGGTCGACGATCGGGGCGCTATCGGGGAGTGGAGATGGGAGTTGCAGTCCGAATGATTCGAATTTATTGGCAGTGTCGTCGAGGTCGAGCTGGTAGAATACACTGGCGGCCCAATTGTCGGCAAGTTGCGGGAGGTTGAGTTTGAGAAGCGAACGGCGTTGGGCGATCAATCGGGTGATGTTGGCCATCCGGCATATATCGTCGGCAGAAATTTTTTGAGATCGGAGCCAGAGCGATCGCCCTTCTTGCAGATCGGGCTCGCCGGTCATGAATCGGGCCAGGAGGCCCATGTCGGTGACTGAATCGACGAGCGGGAAGAGTGGGGCCGACTGAATGTCGGAGGCCGGGGCCGGAAGGGTCAGGTTGCGCTCTTGGAGCCACTGTTCAAGAGAGCAACCGAGGAACAGCGTTGACGGATCGTCGGTCATTCCTCGCATTGGATCGTCGAAACCGTAGGGGCGAACAGCCCATTGCGACGGGCCGATAGGCTGCACGTCGAGGCATACGCCATCGGAAAGCGTTATGGTCCAGTCGTTGTCGGGGATGCCGGTCACCACGTTGTGGCTTGTCAGTGACCAACCGGGGGTGACGTAGCTGTTTTCGATCCAGATACAGTCGTTTTGAGAAGTGAGGGGGATCTTCCGGATGCAGTTTTGGGTGAATTGGGCCGGATTGGGGCGCGATTTGCGCTGAATGAAACGTCGCTGATCCACTACTTTGTTTTGGAGAGCGAGGGTGGATGAGATCAGTTCGCGTGTGGTGCCGAAATGATAAAATTCTCCTTCGGGCAGAGGGAGGATTGCCACTTTGAGGTCGGCCAGCTCGGGATCGGGGGCCGACGGGTGGGCTCCAAGGGCGCATCCGAATTGAGAGTAAAGGTCGTAGAAGCGATAATTTCCCGAAGGGTCGATGGATTTTTTTCGCAGACGGCTGATGGCGCGGTCGCTGAGGATCCATAGGCCAATGTCCATCATATAATAGTGGGTTGCCGACAGGCGGTTGAGTGTTTCCGTGTCGGGCTTCTGGAGCATATAGTCGAGAGTTTCGGGGGCATCGTGACGCGCGAGGAACACGCCGTGGCGCGAGGCGAGGGTGGGCTCGGCCCAGAGTCCGAAGCACACCACGTCGGCATCGTCGGGGAGGGCCGGGAGCTGTCTATCGCATCGCAGGCAGACATCGCCGCTCGCAATGAGTGTGTGAAGTTGCGGCGGGGCCTGCTGAAGAATCTTTGTGTAGAGAGGGAGTTGAAGCGATAGCAGATCTTGGTCGATCTGCTGGCCTACATCCCATCGAAGCACCGGGATGGGGGTGAGTATCTTTCCGGTGGCAGCGTAGGCGGGAAGTCGGCGCGACTGTCCGCCGGCATGGATTATGATGCGGGGGGCAGTATCTGTTGCAGTATNNTTTCCATTGGTCGAGCAGCCACACGGTGCCGCCACCCGAACCGAGCGGCAACCCTTCGGGGTCGGAAGATGCGAATATGTCGTCTGAGAGCAGGCGGTCAGATGCAGTGCGGAATGAGTCGACGAGATTTGGCGGAAGCGACAGCAGTAGTTTCATTTAAAACAGATTCTGATGATTGATTGGTTTGGTGTGCAAACTTACGAAAAATATTGCGCATAGAAAAGCGTCGGGAGTATGCAAACGAAAGAGAGGCTGCGGTCACGGAAGATGTGACGGCAGCCTCTCTATATGGAGAAGTTTTAGAAACTGTTTCTTAATCGGGGGATTATTCGGCAGCGTTGGTCAGGGGATCGAGAATCACAACGCGGTAGTTGCCCTGGGCGAGGAGATTTTTCACAAAGGCGGTGATGTCGGCGGTGGTGATTGAGTTCATTGACTCGATGTTGCCGTTGAAGGTGTCAACGCCGTTGATGAGCCATCCGCGGATTGCACCGAACCATCCTTCGTTGAGTTCGCGGTTTTCGGTGTAGTTCTTGACCATGTATTCTTTTACTTTGTCAAGCTCTTCTTTGCTTACGTTGGAAGCCATATCGCCGATGATGCTGCGGATTTCGGTGAGCACTTGATCTTTCATTTCCGGTTTCATCGGGAATGAAGTGGAGATTGAAGCGTTCTGAGTTCCGATGCGGTCCATCGAGCCGGAAGCGCCGATAGAGTAAACAGCACCCATTTCTTCGCGGATCTTGTCGAGCAGACGTTTTGAGAGGATCTGTCCGGCAGCGCTTGCGATCTGGGCGTTTTTCATTGTGTATGGTTCGTCGCCGAAGAGTTCGATCAGAGCGTAGGTCTGGGGAGTCTGCATGGGGCAGGTGGTCACGTCGGTGCCTGTACCTGTCACCATGAGGAACTGAGCGGGGAGGGGAGCGAGGGTCTTGTTGGCTTTCTTGGCGTTGCCGGGAAGAGAAGCGATGTATTTTTCAACAAAACCGCGGAGCTGCTCCATGTTGATGTTGCCAACGAAAGTGAAAGTGTAGTCGGCAGCATTTTTGGTCATCTCCTTAACCACGCTAAGGATCTGTTCGCGGTTAGCTTTCTCAACCACTTCGGCCGAGAGAGCCTGGATGCGGGGCGAATTGTAGAGCGAGTTGAGCACGGTCTTCTGGAAGATATACTGGGGGTTGGATTCCTGATTGTGGATCAGGGCAACGTATTTGTCCTGAAGAGCCTTGTATTCTTCGGGCAGGAGGGTTACATCGGTGAAATTCATGTAGACGAGCTCCATCATTGTTTCAAGATCTTTGGGGGTAGATGATCCTGACATGTTGCGGGTCTGCAGAGAGAACGAGGGGGCAACGTAGCACTGCTTGCCGGAAAGATACTTGCTGATGTCGGTGTGGGTATAGGTGCCGAGGCCTGCGTTTTGAAGAGCCGCGGGCATAAATGTCAGGGAGTTTGCGTAGTCATTGCCGTAGCCTGATGTGCCGTTGAGAGCCTGAGCCGAGAAGAGGATTTCGTCNTCTTTGAACTTGGTGGGCTTAACGATCACGGTAGCGCCGTTGGAGAGAGTCCAGACGGTGGCATCCCACTGCGCATTGTGGGTTTCGGATTTGATTTTGCCCGGTTTGTTGATCTTTGCGATAAGGGGTTCGTTTTTGACTTCTTCCTTGTAGGCTTCGATCTCTTCACCGTCGACNGCAGCGAGCGCATCGGCAAACTGCTGTTCGGTGGGGTAGATGTTGGCATCGTTGTCGGGCATCAGGGCGATCATCACGCGATTGTCGGGGGTGACAAGCTGAGCGAGCGTCTGGTTGACTGCAGCGAGCGGAATCATTTCGGCAAGCTGCTGGATCATCTTNTATNTATCTTCGCTCGAAGGGATNGGATCGTTGTCGAGGAAGTTGCTTACATATTCGTTGACGTAGGCTTCGTTTTGCTTGGTGTTGCGGTTGTTGTATTCGTTTTCGGCAGCGGAGAGGATTTCTGATTTTGCACGTTCGAATTCTGTCACGGTGAAGCCGTTGCGCGAAGCGCGAAGCAGTTCGCGGTAGGCTGCGGCAAGAGCAGAGGGGAGTTTTTCAGAGCTTGACGCTGCGGTGTAGAGGGTCAGAGCGTCGGCTGTCTGAGCGATGAAGAAATTGCCATAGCCCACTCCGGCCTGAGCGAATGGAGCTCCCGGTTTGTTTTCGATTTCATCGAAGCGCGAGTTGAGCATCTGAGTGATCAGACTGGTAATATAGTCGACGGAATAATGTGCTGCGGTGTTGCGCAACTCGCGGGGGAGAGCTTGGGTTTTGATGAAGAGCTGAGCTATCGAATTGCTCTGCTCTTTATCGTGGCCGATGGCATAGATAGTGCCTTCATTGTCGCTCACGGGGAAGTAGATGCGTTCGGCAGGGTTTTCAGGCATTTCAATATCGGCAAACATCTCCTTGATTTTTGCTTCGATACGATCTACATCGATGTCGCCAACCACGATGATGCCCTGAAGGTCGGGGCGATACCATTTTTCATAGTAGTCGCGGAGAGCCTGGGGATCGAAATTGTCGACCACTTCCATTGTGCCGATGGGCAGACGGTGGCCGTAGCGTTCGTTGGGATACATGGTAGGGAGNATCGATTCGTAGATACGCATCGAACCAACCATTGATCTGCGCCATTCTTCGTGGATCACAGCGCGTTCGGCATCAATCTCTTCGGGCAGGAGAAGAAGATCGTTGGCCCAGTCGTGGAGGATCAGCAGACAAGAGTCCTGCACGCCCTGACGAGCCACGGGGACATTGGAGATATTGTAGAGAGTCATATCAACGCCTGTTTNGGCATTGAGGTTAACGCCAAACTTCACACCAATAGTTTCAAGCCAGTTGATGAGGTTTTTGCCGGGGAAGTGGGTTGTGCCGTTGAAGCACATGTGTTCGAGGAAGTGGGCCAGACCGCGCTGGTTGTCTTCTTCAAGCACAGAGCCTACTTTCTGAGCGATGTAGAAATCCGCCTGTCCTTTGGGGTATTCGTTGTGGCGGATGTAGTAGGTCAGACCATTTGAAAGTTTGCCGATGCGGACATCATTGTCGGCGGGGATCGGCGGGATCTGCTGAGCGTTGGCGGCAACAGGAGCCATCATCAGCGCTACCAAAAGCAGAGCCAGACTTCTAAAGATTTTTTTCATCTGATTGAGGTTAAAGTATGTAAGTAGTAAATTGTTTCGATGTAAATGATTGACGTTTAGCTTATACGTAAGTGTTCAAATTTAACCGATAGTAAGCGATTGAAAATCTTTTATACTCTCTGCGACTTCTTTTTTTGNCACTTTCAGTTTNTCGTTCAGTCGCTTAGCTCGCTAANCTCCTTCGCTCCGCACTGAAATTGACTAAAAAATAAGTGCGCATATAGCATAAATTAAATTTGAATACTTACTTATGTGCAAATAGTGAAACGCTTAAAATGCTGTTTTGATATATATGACGCAAAAATAGTGAAAAAGTTACAGTCGAATTGAAAATNANCCGTTTTTAACGTTTTAGCTTTTCGTTCCTGCCCTGAAAGTCAGTGATATGGCCACGCAAATAATCAGTGCCCAGGGGTAGAAAAGATATNGCCANGGGGCTGCCGGCGACAGTCCTGCCAGTGATGTGGCCAGCAGTGTCTGGGCACCGTAGGGGATCAGACACTGCACAATGCATGAGCAGGTGTCGAGGATCGATGCTGATATGCGCGGCGGGATGCCATAGCGGGAGGAAATGGCNCGGCTCACGGATCCTACGGTGATGATTGTCACCGTATTGTTGGCGGTGCAAAGATTGACCACGGAGGTTAGTGCGGCGATACACCATCGTGCGCCCCTTNCCGAACGGATGCCGGCTGTGAGCGACTGAAGCATGAAGTCGATTCCACNCATNGCATTGATCAGACCGAGCATGCCGGAGGCGAGAAGGGTGATGATGATGAGCTGGCCCATAGAGTCGATGCCTGCTCCCATCAGTGAGCATTGGTCGAGCAGGGAGATNTCGGTNAGCAGCAGTCCGATGATCATGGCCGATAGGATGCCGGTGAGTAATACCACGGTGACGTTTAATCCGCAGAGAGCAAGGCATATCACTATGATGTAGGGGATGATCAGCCAATAGTTGGCCGAGGGATCGGGAATGGGTGCCGGAAGCTCTGANCCGATAAATATGCAGGCACCGAGGGTGATGATGGCTGCCGGCACAACGATGCGGATATTGGCATGGAATTTATCGGCCATCGAGCATCCCTGGCTGCGCGTTGCGGNAATGGTGGTGTCGGAGATAAACGAGAGATTGTCGCCGAAAAAAGCGCCTCCAAGCACCGTGGCNACAAACAGAGCGATGGTGTCGGGATCGGTCCCGGCNATCTCTACGGCGAGTGGTGTCAGGGCAACGACTGTGCCTACCGATGTGCCGATCGACATGCTGATGAANCATGCGGCCACGAATATTGCGGGCAGCAGAAAGTCAGAAGGNAAGAAGCGCAGGGCAAGNCTGACGGTNGCATCTATAGCCCCGATNCCCTTGGCGAGGGCGGCAAACGCTCCTGCGAGGATGAATATCCAGATCATGTAGAGGATGGAGGAGCGTCCGGCGGCTTTGGAAAAGGTTTCGATACGCTCCTGAAGCGACCGGCCTCGATAGATTATTATGCCCCAGATAGATGCTGCGAGGAGAGCTAAGGCTATCGGCATCTTGTAGAAGTCGGAAATGGCGATTGACACGACGACATACAGGGCGAGAAACAGCACCGCCGGNGATAGGGCGAGCAGACCTCTTCGGGCTTTGATGTGNTGANGGGCGTCGGTGGGTTTATGATCCATTGTCGGTGAGTGGTGATGGTTGAGGATTCATGCAGAAACCGGACCTATATATAATAATGTGTGGTCTTGGCGGNNTGATTCCTTAGCGGCAAGGAGTGAAGGTTATGGCCTGNCCGCCGGTGGGCTGCATCACTATGGGAAGAACAGTGGATGAGTTGACCGGGATTCGGCTTATCTCCACCTTGTCGCGTGAGTCGGGCGAATCGGCATAGATTGTAGCCGTGTAGTCNGTGTCAGGTTCAAGGAAAGAGAGTGGGACGGACACTGTTCGACCCTCGGAGTCGGTTCCGGCGCCGAGGAAAAAGCGGTCGGCCGAGCGTCGGGCCACAACGATATATTTTCCTATCTCCCCGGCAATAGCTTCCGACCAGTCGCAGTCGGCCGAGAAGTCGCGGAAGAATTGAAACGCCTCGTGGCCTTCATAGTTTTCAATCTGATCGGCGGCCATCTGGAGCGGAGAATATATGATCACCCAGTTGGCAATCTGACGGGCGAGAGTGGTCTTGATGGAGCAGTGGGCGTTGGGTCCGTTCCATTCGATGCGTCCGGAGTCGGCCTTAGCGCGATTATAGTCAATGTCGAAGATTCCGGGCGTGTAGTCCATCGGGCCGGAAAGCAGACGCACGTAGGGGAGAGTGGTCAGATAATCGGCTGAGTTGCCATCGCTCCAAGCGTTCCACTCCATGCCGCGAGCACCCTCGCGGGTCATCATGTTGGGCCAGGTGCGGCGAATGCCGGTTTCCTTGATCGGTTCGTGGGCATCGATCATGATGTTGTAGCGTGCGGCGGTCTCGACCACCTTCTGNTAGTGACGCACACCATACTGCGAATGGTGGAGATATCCTCCCTTGAAACCGCCGGCATAGCCTGTCTTTACGGTGTGGACACCAAGNGAGGCATAGTAGGCAAACGCCTTTTCGAGCGCTTCCTCAAATTCGGGTATGTTGCCTCCGGTTTCGGTGTGCATCCAGAGTTGGATGCCGTTGCGACGGGCGTAGGAAGCGATCGAGTCAATGTCGAAGTCGGCGTAGGCCTTGCAGTAGTCGAAGTGTTGGTTTCCGCCCCAGTTTTCCCAACCTTCGTTCCAACCTTCGAAAAGCACACCTTGAATGTTGTTTTCGCGTGCGAAGTCGATGTAGCGAATGGCATTTTCGGTNGTGGCGCCGTGGCGCGGGCCCATGGTCCAAGTCTGAGTACCGAGGTGCATACCCCACCAGATGCCCACATATTTCTGCGGTTGGATCCACTCGGTGTCGGCTATTTTTGAAGGCTCATTGAGGTTGAGAATGAGCGATGAATTGATGAGCGAAGTGGCTGAGGGGCCTATCTGGATGGTGCGCCATGGAGTGTTGAAGCGCCCCGGAANGTAGGCCTTTACGCCATCGGGGAGTGGAGCNAGATCGGTTTTGAGCGCCCCCGAAGGAGATCGGCGCAGNTTCATCTCNGGATAGTCGTAGAGCGCCGCTTCATGAATCGAACCGAAGACCTGATCGTCGGTTTGGAATGTGAAAGGGGTGTTGGCATCGCTCACGCTGCTTATGGGTAGATTGCGATATTCGAGCTCGTAAGTCTCGAAATTTGCCGGAATGGCCCACGACATGCCGTCGGGGGCGAACCGAAATTCGGTCAGTTCATCGGTGACGGTCAGTTGATCGGCATCTGAGTTGAGCTCGTAGCGGAAACCGATGCCATCGTCGAAGGCCCGGAAGCGTATGGTCAACCGGCCGCCGGCAAGACGCACGGCCATTTCATTGAAGTTGCACCGGATTGTTTTGTTTTCGCCCCAGGGTTGTTGCCACTCCGAGTCCTCTGTCAGGCGTTCGATCTCAAAATCGCCGGAGGTAGCTGGAATCCATTCGCGTGTCACTAAGCCGAGCGAACTCGGAGATATCAATGGCCGGCCGTCGACTCTCACACTGTAGAGCGCTGTGCCATAGTCGTTGTTGAAATCGATGGCTATATTTCCGGATGGGGAGGTGAGGGAGGCTCTACCGGCCTGTGCTCCGAGAACGCCGAGGAGCATAGAGGCCGCANACGTCCAAAGACGAGAGTAGAAGTTAGAGATNTACATAGGACAGTATGTGATAGCTAAATTTGAAATCCGGCTGTAAAATTACACTATTTATTGCGCACTTGGTGTGTTTGGTGTGCAAAAATTTGTGATAATGATTATGTTAACCATATCTTTGTGGAAATTTTTACCAATTTTCAATCCATTATGAAAAAAATCCTTGTAGCCGCAGCCGTGCTTTTTGCCGGAACGACCGCGATGGCCGAAGGCTATCAAATCAACACTCTCAGTGCCCGTCAGCTTGGAATGGGCCACACAGGCACAGCCCTCAAACTTGGCGCTGAAAACATGATTTTCAATCCNGCCGGGCTCGCTTTTTCCGATCGAAAACTCGATATCACCGCATCGCTGACGGCAATCAAGGCCACAGCAACTTGTNGGCCGGTTTCCGACGGCANGACCGAATATAAAACCGACAATGGCTTTTCAACGCCGCTGGCCGTAAACGCTGCATTTCGCATCTACGATAATCTTCAGGCCGGCCTGAGCTTCTATACACCCTACGGCAGCGCAATCAATTGGACCAACAACTGGCCNGGATCGGTGCTNAGCCAGCGGGTGTCGCTGAAAGTCTACACGGTGCAACCCACGGTGGCGTGGCGTGTGCTTCCCGGTCTTTCGGTTGGTGCGGGTCTTATGATCTCATGGGGCGAGGTNGATCTCCACAAAGCCCTCGTGAGCGGCGAAACGTTTGATCAGGTGATGGCAATGCAGGGGATCCCTTCGATGCTCGGCCATTCGGCCGCCGCATCGGTCGGACTGTCCGGCACATCGAAGGTGGCCGTAGGCGTGAATGTAGGCGCTATGTATGATATTAACAGTCAGTGGACCGTGGGCGTTGATTTCCGCAGCAAGATGATGATGAAGGTGGATGCCGGCACAGCGAGCGTCAGCTATGCCAATCAGATGGCCGAGAGCGTGCTCGAATCGCAGATTGGGTTGATCAATGAATCCAACTTCTCGTCGGAAATGCCGTGTCCGTATGTGTGGAATTTCGGGGTGTCATACCGACCGACCGACCGCTGGACCGTGGCGCTGGACGCGCAGCTCACCGGCTGGAAGGCCTACCGGGAGCTTGATGTCGACTTCCCCGAGCCGCTCACACCGTTTAATCAACACATAGAAAAGCGCTACCGCAACTCATGGTGTTTCAAAGCGGGCGGTCAGTGGGCGGCTACTCCGCGCTGCGATCTGCGCGCCGGTCTGACCATCGACACATCGCCCGTCAATGATCTTCACTACAATCCCGAAACACCCGGCATGACCAAGATCGAGCCAACGGTGGGCTTTTCGTTCCGCCCTATCGAGCAGCTTTCGATCGATGTGGCCCTGATGTATATCCACGGTATGGGCAAGGATAACGCCTCCTGCAGCTACGACGATCTTCTGCTCCGTGGCGCCAATATGCCTGAATCGGTCTATCACAAGACGTTTACGGCCGATTATAAAGTGCACGCTTTTGCGCCGGCCATCGGAGTGTCATATTCGTTTTAAATCGGAGTGTCATATTCGTTTTTTGACCGGGAGCTGAACCATTTCGACGTCGGGCTTGTTGTATTCAATAGTAAAAACAACTATTAATAAACGATACACAACATGAAAAAGATTTTTCTGACCGTAGCCGCAATTTCAGCGCTTTCGCTTGCATCATGCGGCAGCAGCGACAAGGGATCGTCTGCAGATTCAACCTCAATGGCCGACTCGGCTATGGAAGTGGTTGAAATGACCGAAATCGTAGAAACTGTAGGCGCTGATTCGGTAGCTGCGCCGGCAACGGAAGCTGAAGCCTCCGGACTGCTTGAAAACATCAAATCGGCAGCTTCGAAGGAAAATGTGGCAAAGGCCGTGGCCTATGTAAAAAGCCTTGTGGCATCCGGCAAGCTTTCAGAAGCCAAAGGCTATCTTGATCAGATCAAGCCCTACGCCGATAAGGTGGGCATGGGCGGAGCGCTCGAATCGGTAGAGTCGATGCTCGGCAAGGCTGAGGGTCTGAATCCTTCCGGAGCGGTCGAATCAGCTAAGAGTGCCGCCACTGATGCCGTGAAAAGTGCAGCATCCGGAGCCGCATCCGAGGCAAAGGAATCTTTCAAAGATAAAGTGGTCGACAAGGCCAAGGATATAACTGACAAAACGAAGACCGGCGTNGAAAAAGGTTATGAAAAGACCAANGCCGGTGTTGAAAAAGGTTATGAAAAGACTAAAGAAGGCGTAGAAAAAGGAGTTGAAAAGACCAAAGAAGGTGTCCAGAAAGGAGTCAACGCCGTGAAAGGACTTTTTGACTAACGCAACCCGCCCCTCTTTCACATTACATCCCATCCACATCCATCAATAGGACAGAGGCTGTGTCAGAACAATGTCTGATGCAGCCTCTCGTTTTTTTTCGCGGAACAAAAAGCGAGTGCAGGGCGTTGATATATTGTCGTTTCTAATTTTTATTTTCGCTTATTCATCCCACCTCCTAAAAACCCCGTCATCATGTTACGTAAAGCAACCGTTCTCTCCATCCTCTCGGCCGCCGCCATGTTGTCGCCCGACGCATCAGCTCTGCGCCCCAAGCAATATGCCGACACTCTGATCATCCCGGAGAACGCTATCGTGGTTTCCGGCAACAAGGAAAATTCCGGATCGCTCATAGCTTATCTCTACGACACTTCCGAAATGCACTTCTCCGAGCCGTCCGCGCCGCGCTTTCTTTTTCTCGATCGTAAGGGCAAGGTGGCTCTCGGTATAGGCGGCTATGTCAAGGGGACGATGCAATATGACTTTGGCGGTACGGCGGATGAGGGGGCCGGCTTCAACACGTTTAACATACCTGTGCCCGCCGACCCGGCCAAGCGCAATCAGTTTTATGGCAATGCCAACCATTCCACGATATTTCTCGAGCTCGTGGGTAAGACCACGCGTTTCGGATATTATCAGATGTATCTGCAGACCGAATTTTCAGGTGGCACCCCCAAAGCCTACGGTCTGAAGCTCATTCAGGCCTATCTGAAGGTGGGCTATGTGACGGCCGGTCTGACCAACAGCACGTTTGTCGATCCGGCAGCCGCCGTTCCGGTGATTTCCGACACGGGACCAACGGGCGAAATGTCGTGTAAAAACATAATGGTGCGCTATGCCCCGCGATTTTCAGAACATCTCTCGGCAGCAATAGCCGTCGAAGTGCCTCAGACATCTATGACGATGATCCCGGCGGCCGGTGGCGATGCGCAGCCAACCGTGGAGCAGATCAATCAGCGCTGCCCCGACATACCGGCCTACGTTCAGTATGAATGGAACGGATCGCAGAGCCACGTGCGCCTGTCGGGCTTGTTCCGCGATCTTTCCTACCGCGATCTGGTGACGCAGACCAATCGTTTCCGTCCGGGTTGGGCTGTGGAGCTGAGCGGTAAGGTGAAGATAGGCAAATCGCTGACGGCTTTCTTTCAGGGGGCCTACGGCCGAGGCTACGGCGCGTATATCAACGGTCTTGCCGGATTCGGCTACGATCTGGTGCAGAGCTCTACTGCCGGACAGATGGAAGCTCCGCGCGCCACTTCCTACGAGGTGGGGTTGCGCTACGATATCACCCCCAAGCTGTTTCTCACCGGTGAATATAGCCAGGATCGTGTCTACGGCACGTCGCAACTCGGAGCCGACTCGTTTCGTAGGGCGCAATATGCCACGGTCAGCGCCTTTTATAATGTTTTCGCCGATCTGCAGGTTGGGCTGGAGTATCTCCACGGCAGCCGAACCAATGTCAATGGTCTGAGCGGCGATGCCAACCGAGTGCAAGGGCTAATAAAATTTAGTTTCTAATTTATGAATTGCTGCAACTGGCGCGAGGCTACGGCGGCACTAAACGCCTCAGCTACATAGCGCCTCGCGCGCCGGCCATAACCGCGGCGACGCTCGGGATCGCCAGCGAGCCGAATAATGGTCTGAGCCATCTCCTCATCGCTGCCGGCCACGACAAATGCGTCGGTCGTCGCATCCAGTCCCTCCGCCCCGATCGGCGTAGTCACCACGCAGCAACCTGCTGCCATGGCCTGCAAAATCTTATTCTGAATCCCTGACCCCGAATACATCGGCGCAACGAAAATGCCCGCTTCACGGTAGCAGACACCAAGGTTCTCGACATATCCTTCCACCACTACATGCCGGTCGTGGCGGGCAAGTTCGCGTATGTCATCGCCCGCACCGCTCCCTACGATGTGTAATCTCACCTCGGCTACGGTGGCGGCCACGCGTGGCAACACTTCGGCCACAAATCTGCGCATGGCCGTGATGTTTGGAGCATAGCTCATCTGCCCGACGAACAGCAGGCGGGCGGCATTCTCATGCGTGCATAGCATCTCCTGCGGCACCGGCGCCACACTGTTGCTCACGATTGCCGATGGTTTGTCCCCGCAGGGGAGGAAGCCGCGGTCCGCCTCCGAGATAAACGCCGTGGGCACCGCTGCGCGCCACAACGTTTCGAGTCGTCGCATCCGGCTCGCATTCAATTGCGCCCACAGCCGGCGCCACCCGCTCGATAGCGCAGCCTCATTGTCGAGATTCATCGATGGCGAATCGGTCAGGTCAAGATATGTGTTAGCTCNGGCAGCTTGCAGGTCCATGCAATAGTGGGCCGTGCCCAGCGAACCGAGCACCACGGCATCATATTGCAGGGCCACCTCCATCAATTTGCGCCTCATTCTGCCGTGACGATATAGGTTGACCAGCAGCGGCTTGCGATTTACCAACGTGGCGACAGCACGCATCAGCCGCCGCAAGCGTCCGGCCTCCACTCTGTACTCCTTATTTATGGCCGGATTCCGCTCTCTCAGCGTTTTCTCCCGCTTGTCGTGAACGAGATACATCACGTCGACCTCTCCGAGCTGCAACAGCCCATCGAGTATCTGCGACATGCGTATGCAGTCGCCCCCCGTGACGGGATATATCGGTTTGTGGATGACGTATAGTATCTTCATATGTAATGCCGGCCGCCATACGCGGCCATTTGATCAGCTAATTTATGAAATATTTCAAAATACACAGTGAAAAATTTGACCACATTCAAAAAATTTAACATACTTATAGTGGTTCAATTTGGTCCAAAGTTAAAAATAATTAATAAGAATGGTTTGTATAATATGATTATTTGATATGGGTGGTGTTATTTTCATGTATAATAAATTGAAAATTAATATTTTACCCCCCCCCCATTNGCATTTNGCGGATANGCTTNTGTTAAATTAAATTTTNAAGGGATNAGAGAGATTTGGTNAAATAAAATTTTGTGGTTANTTTTGCACTCGATTTTTATCATGCCAAAGAATATCACATATAGAAAAAAGTGATTCTAACGCAAGAACCACATCAGTATAGACGAAATAAAATATAGTGTAGAGGAAGCAAATAGTAATTATCAGCTAATCAACCGACACACAGCTTTTAGAAAGCACACTTCCAAAGGTACGATATTTGGAGACGACAGAGGTCGATCCGTTTTTCTCTACATTGATTGACAAGTTTAACGAAATGAAAAAGCGATCAGTTATTTCCTGCGGATCCATTCCGCGACTCCTCACGGCTCTGATAGCGATTATCGCTTCATGGAGCATCTCGAACGCTCAGGTTGGGTTGAAAACCAACCTTCTCTACGACGCAACGGCCACGGTTAACCTTGGCGTTGAATTTCCTCTGGCAAAGAAATGGTCACTCGACCTTTCGGGCAACCTTAACAGTTGGTCGGTCAACGATCATCTCTGGAAGCATTGGCTGGCCCAGCCTGAAGCCAGATACTGGTTTTGCGACCGCTTCAGCGGCCACTTCCTCGGCATTCATGCCCTCGGCGGCCAATACAATCTCGGAAACATCTCCGGTTTGCCTGATTTTCTCGGAACACACTTCTCTACTCTTGAGGANACCCGCGTGCAGGGATGGTTTGCAGGTGCGGGNATCGCCTATGGCTACACTTGGATTCTTGGCAAACACTGGTCGGCCGAAGCTGAGNTAGGTATCGGATGGGCCTACACAAGATATGATCGCTTTCCTTGTGCGCAGTGTGGCTCNAAGATCCAGAATGANAAGNCCCACAACTATTTCGGCCCCACTAAGGCGGCTCTCAGTCTAATCTATGTTTTTTAACTAACACATTACCGAAACAATGAGCAAACTTCTCACTACCAGCCTCGCTGCCGCTGCCACATTTGCGGCCGCAATGACAGTGTCGGCCACCAAGCCCGCTGCCGTCAATGTTCCGGTCAATAATGTTAACATAGACCGCAACAACGACAAGCTCACCATTTTNATGGATATCGATCCTTCGCAGCTGAGCCTCGCCTCGTCGCGCGAAATAGTGGCACGCCCCGTGATTTCCGACACGCTGGGCAATCAGGTNGAGTTTCCCGGTATTATATTCGCCGGCCGCAGCCGCTATCTGATCCATTTGCGNGATGCCGATGTCANCTCTACNGATTCGCTNGTCAANCTGAAATCGAAAACCATTATCCCTTATTCCGCNACAGTGGCTTTNCAGCCCTGGATGGAGCAGAGCTCGCTCGATATGGCCTACGATCTGCGNGGATGTGCATGTTCGCCGATCGATCATTACACCGTGCCCCTGATCCCGATTGACCTTACACCGCTGGTGTTCTCCCCCGAATTCGTCACAGTGGCTCCTGTGGCCTCCGGTGTCAAGACACGCCAGCTCAACGGTTCNGCCTACGTGGACTTCCCCGTCAATCGCACCGAACTCTATCCCAACTATCGTCGCAACCCCGAAGAGCTTGCCTCGATCCGATCCTCGATCGATCTGGTGCGCAACGATCCTGATGCAATCATCACCAAGATCACTATCAAGGGTTACGCATCGCCCGAGGGTCCGTATAATAATAATGTGCGCCTGGCCAAGGGACGTACGCAGACACTGCGCGATTATGTGCAGGGCCTCTACGCATTCAATCCCTCGATCATGCACTCCGACTGGGAGGCTGAGGACTGGGCCGGACTCCGCAAGTTTGTTGCAAACTCCGATTTCGCATCGCGCGATGCCATGCTCAGTGTGATCGACTCTGATCTCGCTCCCGACGCTAAGGATAATAAGCTGAAGAAGACTTTCCCGAAAGATTATGCTTACCTGCTGAAAAATGTATATCCTGCGCTGCGCCACTCGGACTATACGGTCGACTACGTGATCCGCTCGTTTACCGATGTCAACGAGATCGCCGAGATCATGCGTTCGAATCCTTCGAAGCTTTCGCTCAACGAGCTGATGCTGTTGGCTCAGACGCTCGATCCGCAGTCGGATGAATATGCCGAAGTGTTTAAAACGGCTGTGGTGATGTTCCCCTCCGACCCCGTGGCCAATCTCAATGCCGCAGTGATCAGTATGCGTCGCGGCGACTTCGATAAGGCCGAGAACTATCTCTCGCGTGCCGACGAATCGACCGACGCTGTCTATGCCCGCGGTATCCTTCAGGCGTTACGGGGCAAATATGCCGAAGCGGCAGCCACACTCCAACCGATAGCGCAGCTTATGCCTCAGGCCGCCGATGCTCTCGCCCAGATTCAGAAAATCATGAACAAGGAATCGAAAAAATGAGTGTCGGGCCTCATCGGCAAAACCAATCTGAAGCATTACAACGAATCATACAATAAATTAATTTAATAATCAATCTATCCATTAACAATGAAAATCAAGTCTCTTTACGCAGGATCGTTTGCAGTGATTATGCTCGCATCCTGTTCCGACGATGTGCTTGTAGATGGTCCCCAGAATGGTAATAACATTGTGGAAAACGACCAGACATTCTACGTAAGCATGAACATCAAAGGTGACTCTGACTCACAGTCGCGCGCAGCCGGTGATAACGGCACGCCTTCTCCCGGCGATGATTTCGAAGATGGTACTCCCAATTCCGAAAATCAGATCAACAATGCCTACTTCGTGTTCTATGATGAAGACGGCAACGTGGTTGGCGATATCGTTCCTGTTGAGCTCGATGACTCTCACCTCAGCGAAAGCATCACCGAAAATTCAACCGTTGAACGCTCTTACAAATCGGTAGTGCCGGTCAGCGTTAAGAAGGGTGAGAAAAAGCCTGCCCAGGTGATCTGCTACATCAACCCCATTTCTCCCTCTACTCTCCAGAATCCCCTCAGCGTGATTCAGACTATCTCACGTACCGCTACATGGAGCACCATCGGCGGCGGCGCAACCAAGTATTTCGCCATGAGTAACTCGGTTTACTATCCTCGCAGCGAGGGTGCTACTACCGGTCTTGCTCCCAACGACGGTCTGCCCCAGGTTGCTGTGCCTATCCCTGAAACCTATCTTTACACCTCCGAACAGGCAGCTGAAGACGCTCTCGGAACCAACAACACTCTCAATATCTACGTAGAGCGTTATGCTTCCAAGCTCTCTTTCAAGGCTGTAGACCCCACTAACTATGTTACTGCTACCCGTGTCTACGACCTGACCTCGGACAATCCTACTTCCACCACCGGCAGTACTACCAAGCTCGTGACCCTGTCGTTCGTGCCCCAGTATTGGGCCGTCAATGCTGAATCTACTCGCACTTACGTTATCAAGTCGTTCCGTCAGGAATCTGAGTCGGGCGAAGTTCTTGCCAACAACTATGCTTTCGGTAATCTGAATGCCCGCATCAATCCCGCCACTTACGTTGAGGCCAACAACAGCTGGGACTACTCGGAAGGCGCCAACGTGCTCTCTGCCGCTAATCGTTGGGCTTGGAACAACCCCGATCTTCACCGTTCGTTCTGGGGCATGTCGCCCGCCTACTTCACTGCTGAATATCCCGAAGTGTCGTCCGACCTCAAGGATCTCACCGTGAACCAGAAATACATCTCCTACAACGAACTTAAGGACAACACTAACGGTATCGGCTTCGCAGCCAACAACACTGCTCCCCAGTATTTCCGTGAAACGACCGTGAGCTATCGTGGCCTTAACTCGAAAAACCCCAATGCTGCTGTCGCTTCTGTGATCTATGTGGGTCAGTACAAACTTAACCTCGACGGCACCGACCTTCCCGAAGGCACCAGCTTCTACACTTATCTCTCCGGCAACGTGCCGAGCGAAGGTGTGACTGAAGACCGTCCGTACATCTACTTCAACACAAGCAATGGCATTCAGAGCGCCGTGCCCGGTGGCGAGTCGATGCTTCTCCGTTTCTTCGCTCAGTCGACTATCCTCTACAGAAAATCGGCTACCGACGAAGAAAAGGCTGCCGGCGAATACACTCGTCTGACTATCGCCAACGAATCTGACCGCAACATGATGCTCGACGCTCTCAGAGTTTCTGAGATCTCCGACTTCGTTAAGCAGCAGTATGACGGCAACAACGGCACCGTGCTCAAACTTCAGAACAATGCTCGCTCGCTCCAGTTCACCAGCGCTCAGGATGCCGACGGTATCTATATCGTGACCGGTGGCGGCTACATGCAGATCGTGCCCGACAACACTCCCGATGCAAGCTTCGACGAAAACACTCAGATCCGTCTGACCGATGCCAACGTGGCTCTCATGCGTCAGGTTGGTCTCTCCTACTACTACACCACCGGTCATGCCTACTATTCGATCCCCGTTAAACACTTCGGTTGGTATCGTAACGGCAACGAACAGAAAAACGCCACCAAGATCGACTGGAACCGCGTGCGCGTGGGCGACTTCGGTATGGTCCGCAACCACAGCTATCAGATGAACGTAACCGAAATCGTAGGTCTTGCTACCGGTATCGGCGACGATGATACCCCGATCGTTCCCCCGTCGACCACTGAAGACTACTTCATGGCTTATTCTGTGAATATCCTTAAGTGGGCCGTCGTTCCTGAACAGAATGTTCAACTCTAAGAGAGTGTTTAGATTTATGTGCGAATAAATTCCCATAGATCTTAAACAGATTCTAACAAGCTATCCTCACACCGGGCAGGAACATCCTGCATGGTGTAACATACAAAAATCTCCCGGAGGGAGTGACCCCTCCCTCCGGGCTATTTTAAACCTTTTCATTTATGCTTCTATCATCTTTCCGCAACATATTTAGCCTGATTACCGTGGCTTTGGCCGCCGGTCTGACAATGACAGGTTGTGACTCGTTTATCTACGATGATCTAACTGAATGTCCGGCACAGCTCATAGTGAAGTTCCGGTTCAACTACACGCTCGACCGTGGCGAAGCTTTTGCCGAACAGGTCCACAGTGTCAATGTTTGGGCATTCGATCAGGCCGGAAATTTCGTCTGGAACGGTTCTGCTTCAGGCGATATCCTTAAAGACCCCGACTTCCGGTTTGAAACACCGCTCGGCGAGGGCACTTATGATTTCGTGGCGTGGTGCGGACTTGATGACAATGATGATTTCTCACTTGCCACGTATACTCCGGCAAGCAAGGAGGAACTTGAAGTGACGCTTAACACTATTGAAAAAGAGGGTCTGACCGAAAGTTCGTCGCATTTCAAAGCTTTGTTCCATGGAATGAAAACACAAGTGGAACATAAGGTCAATCCTACCGCACCCTCTATCACCACCGTAACTATTCCTCTTATCAAGGATACCAACGACATCGCCGTGATGCTCGTAAATGTTGACGGTACGGCTTTAAAAACTGAAGATTTCACCGTCACCTTCACCTACGCTGACTCTTGGTTGGCGTGGAACAACGCAGTCATGGACCAAAGTCCGACTGTAACTTATACGCCGTGGAGCTCGCTCTACGGTGAATCAACCAATGGGTATGGCCCTGCTGCGCCAACCGATGGCGATGCCGATGATAACAGCCCCGTGCGCTCCACTGTTCTCTATGAAATGTCGGTGAGCCGACTTATGGTCGACGGCAATGCCTATCTCGATATCGTGCGCAACACAGACGGCAAATGCATCATCCACATACCCCTTATCGAATATTTCTTACTGGCTAAGGGTAGCCGTTATGACTATTATACCGACCAGGAATATCTCGACCGCCGCAGCGATTACTCGGCTCTCTTCTTCGTTGACAATGGTCTGGGCTGGTACACTGCTGCCGGTATTTACATCTGCGGTTGGGCGCTGGTGCCTCCGCAAACTAATCCGCTTTAATATTGATTCCAATGAATCAGATGAGAGATATATATTTGTTCCTTTTGCCGGCTCTGTTGCTGCTGACAGCATGCTCTGCGTCCGATGATCCTGCCGATTTCAGCGGGATGGGCGATTGCGTGTCGCTCAGCTTCAACATGGTTGCTAACACTCCGATCACGGCGAGCTCTCGTGCCGACGATCAGGGGCATAAGGAGATCGACAGCGAGTTCCGCAACTTCGAGGATGGTGTCGATATCGGTGATCTCGGAATATTTATCTTTGCGAAAATCGCCGGGACCACATCTGAAGAGAAACTCATCTATAAGCTGACCAATCTTCTCGATTATGACGACGGACGCATAAGCATCGTGGGCAACGGTGGAAATTATTTCGTCAATCTCATGATACGCAAGGACGACCTTAAGGATGTGCTTGGCGGATATGAGATCTCGGCCCAGGGTCAGTCGATCATTACGTTCAGGATTTTGCTCGTGGCCAACTGTGGCTCCGTGTCGGCTAATCCCACCGCTATGTGGAATGCCGTCAATGGTCAGACGTTTTCTGCCGTTTTGTCTCAGCTCTCTGACTGGAACTTTGCCATGAGCGATATCTATACCGCTGATGGCGGACCCGGTGTCGATGCCTTCTATGGCACTAACGACAGTCATATCCCGATGTTTGGCACGGATGCTTTTGCTGTCACTGAGGCAGGCCTCTATTTAAGCCGCCCGGAGGATCGTGTTTATCTCGGTGATATCAATCTTCTCCGTTCGCTCGCAAAGATCAGAGTGGTTGACAATATTAAGAATAAGGATGCTGAAGGCTATCCACGCATTGCGGCTGTTGAATTTCTCAGCTCGCAGTCGGAGTGCAAGGTGCTTCCGGCCGGAGCTCTCAATTATGAGGACGGTCAGCAGGTGCACTCACCCAATATCTTCGGCGAAAATCCCAACCTGACCCTTGACGGAACATATAGCCTGGGCACTATGCCCGACGCATGGTCTCAGACACCGTCGTCGCAGCGCACGGGCGATGTCTACGTAGGCTTCGTACAGAAGAAAAAAATAGGCTATGCATGAAGCCTTTAAAAATATTGCTTTAAAGGAGTCTATTATGGAACATATAACAGATACAAATATTACTCAACAACAACCTACAGCAGTCACAATAGGCAATTTTGATGGTTTGCATATGGGTCATAGAGCATTAATTCAATTAA
>JAAVEX010000001.1 GCA_014801065.1 Barnesiella sp. | reverse complement strand
CCGGAATCTCAGCGGTTGATTTCCAACGGTCGTAGACGGCGTGGCCGGTTTCAATGTCGTGATTACCTACTGATGTNGCATCATAGCCGAGAAACTTATAAATATCNGTGACGATATGGGNNGNTANCGTGTCAATGAAGTTGTAGTAATATACGGTGGGTTGGCCCTGNAGAATATCACCATTGTCAAGAAGCACTACGCGGTCAGTTCCATAGCGGGCTCGGAGGCTGTCAACNGCTGTCGATACACGNGCCANACTTCCGGACGCGGGATCTCCTTTGATGAAATCGTAGGGGAAGAAATGACCATGAACATCTGTGGTGTAAGCAATGATCAGATCCNGATTGTCGGCCGAGTNGGCGTTTAAAGACATAGCCGTTTCCATAAGGATAATTAGTAAAATGGTGAGATGTTTAGTCATTAGTCATTANTCATTTTATTTACCGGTGTAGATACATTCAACGCGGCCAATTGAAAGTTCACCCACAAGTTTAAGCGGAATAGGATCGCTGGCGATAGAGAGCCATGCNTTGATCGGTTTTGAAGTGGTTTTGCCTTGATCAGATGTGAATGTGAATGTCACATAATGAGTTTTGTGTTTAACCCCATCGATCTTTATTTCCTCNANGCCGTTGTATTTTATTTTTAGGATCTCTTTTTTCTTTCCGGAAAATATGTTGAGCTGTTTTGTGGTNCCCTTNNCCATTTTTGAGAAATTGAGATTTCTGAGATAGTAAAATGANGACAGGAGGTCNACGGCATCGCCTTTTGCGGAGAGTGATGATTCAGATCGGTCAGTGGTCTTGCTGTCTTTCTTNTTNCGAAGNCGGACACATTTGGCCGATGTTGTCGGGGTGCCGTTGTTGAAGAATGTAACCTTATCGTTGGCGTAGCGGTCTCCTTCGTGAGCTATTCGCTGATATGAGGATGGGAGGCANGTGGAGGGATTGAAATGCGAGATCAGAGTATCGCGCACGGTATAAANGTGATCGGCCCATGGTTCGGTGCGTGCATACATTGTNGCTGTCACGTTNCCTCCGGAGCCCTGGCGCAAAGANAANGTGGCCCGACCGGCCTGCTTGTTGACAAGCCCCCATCGATACACCACTTTATAGTTCANGCGTTCGCCTATGGTGACGGCGTTGCCGGCAATCGCTGAAAAGAGGATTGGCAGCAGGAAGATCAACCGGAGAAAGCGTTTCATTTTGATCTGGCGTTGAGTTCGAGAAAGGGGAGTGCATCGCGGTTNGATTGTTCGATGCGCTTGTTGCGCCAGCATTTACGGCACACGGCAATATACCTGTCGTCGCCACCGATCTCAACCTGNGCGCCTTCTTCAACGAAGTCGCCACGCGAGTCGATTCGGGCATTGATGATCGTTTTTCTGCCGCAATGACATGTGGATTTTATCTCATCGATGGTGTCGGCCACCTCAAAGAGACGTCGTGAACCCTCAAACAGATGACTCTGNAAATCGGTGCGAAGGCCGTAGCATATCACATTACTGCCGAAATCGTCGACTATACGTGCCAGTTGGTCGACTTGTTCGGCCGTTAGGAATTGAGCTTCGTCAACAAGGATCCAGTCAATGATGATCATGTTTTCTTCAAACAGATCCTGGGCCAGTTTGTAGATGTTGGTGTCATGGTATATCCAGCGACATTCGCGTTCGATTCCGAGTCGGGACTTAATGACATTACGTCCCTCGCGTGTGTCTATGATTGGTTTCAAGCACACGTAGCTCATCCCACGCTCTTCAAAGTTATAAGCCTGAGTGAGAAGTAGTGCGGTCTTTGCTGATCCCATTGTTCCGTAACGGAAGTATAGTTTGCCTTTGCGATTCATAATTATAATTGGCTATTGATGTGGAATGGCGGATGTTACATTGATTCCGCGCCGTTGTCCGGTCGGGGGCGATATTGTCCGGACATACACTTACAAAGATAGCAACAAATATGATACGTTGGCTTAAAATAATGACAAAAAGGTGTTAAATCTTATGTAGGGAGAAGTTTGGGGAGGGGAGATGCTGATGGCTATTTGAGATACCTGACGCTGACTATTTCGGTTGTTGTTTCGGTAACGGGATAGTATATCGACCGTCGAAGNCCGGCTATCCATATTATTTTATCNCCCTTGCATAGTAGNGGGACGGATGTTTTTTTTGCGGCGGATATTTTGGCGTCGTTGAAAATGTCGCTNAGTTTTTTTGATCNGGACATTCCAAATGGCCTTANCCGNTCACCTTTTTCCCAGAATTTTACGTACAACGGGTCACCGTCGAGCAGGCTNCGGTCATAGTATGTGACATCGGGAGAGTTGACCGGCTCAAANGACTGACGAGGAAATAGATCGATTGNGAAATGCGCGNCGANATCNAAAGGTGNAGCCACATCGGATAGTTTGGTCAGGATTCCGCGATCTATGATATATCGAGATTTTGACGATGTGAATTTCGCACCNCTGGATTGATATGACGAAGTGATGTCTTTTGATTGCGATCGAGTGAATCCATCGTCTTTAAGCCATTCGTATAGCATAAGTTCGGCGAGTGGTTCCCGGCTGACAAGTGTATGTAGTAATATATTGCCGGCGGAGTCGGAATATTTTGCTTTTTTTTCGGTCAGGAACTGACGGTAGGCCTCGTCGACTTCTGCAAGATGAGATATGGTTTTGAGAATACCGTTATCAACATTCGGAAATTGCGATCGAAAAGTAGGGAGTAGGATGTTGCGGATTTTATTCCGGCTATAGATGGATTGGAGATTAGTGCTGTCGGTTACAAACGATGCATTTCGCTGATGCAGGAATTGTTCGATTTCATCGCGCCGCAGGCAGAGCAACGGACGGATCACATTGCGATTGTTGGCGGCGGGGATCCCAATAAGGCCGGCTATGCCCGTGCCTCGTTGCAGATTGAAAAGGAATGTTTCAGTGTTGTCGTTCAGATTATGGCCCACGGCGATCTTCTGAGCTTGCTTTTCTATGAGTAGTTTGCTAAACCAATCATATCTGAGCTGACGACATGCTTCTTCGACTGATACTTTATTTTTGAGGCAATAGGAATCTACATCCCAGTCAATTGATAAGAATTCGAGNCCAAGAATATTGGCTATCTCCCGGGCATGAATGGCATCNCGATCGCTTTCTTCGCCGCGAAGATGGAAGTTGCAATGAGCGCATATCACTTTATANCCCAGATCATGAAGTATGAGGGTCAGAGCCGTNGAGTCNGCGCCTCCGCTGAGCCCGANGATTACGGGCTGCTCGCGGTCAGTCANGAGTTGCAGTTGCGAAATATATTCGCTTACTTTGGATANGATTGTATTCATGGTCATCGTTCTTGCCTGAAAAGTCGGCACACGCTTGTCAGTCCACAATTCAAGCANTCCGGTTTGCGCGCTTTGCACACGTATCGGCCATGTAATATCAGCCAGTGGTGGGCTTTCGCCACGAGATGCTGAGGTATATGTTTGAGCAGTTCCTTTTCGGTCTGAAGCGGATTTTTGCTGCCGGTGGTCAGNCCGATNCGTTCGCTCACTCGAAACACGTGGGTGTCAACAGCCATCGCTGCCTTTCCGAACACTACGGAAAGAATAACATTGGCCGTCTTGCGTCCCACGCCCGGGATAGTCAAAAGGTCGTCCATGTTTTCAGGCACTTCNCCATTGAATCGCTCTGTAAGTGTCATAGCCATTCCTTTAAGGTTTTTGGCTTTGTTGTTTGGATATGACACGCTTTTTATATAGTGATAAATATCGTCAACAGAGGCGGCTGCCATAGATTGCGGGGTGGGATATGCTTCGAATAGTGCAGGAGTGATCATGTTGATGCGCTTGTCGGTGCATTGGGCTGAGAGGATCACTGCAACAAGCAGTTGGTATGGATTTTCGTAATGGAGTTCGGTCTGCGCCACAGGCATTGACTGTTCAAACCATTCGATCACTTTTTTGTATCGTTCATCTACCGTCATTAGTCGCCAAATATTTTTTGAGTCAGTATGATCCCCAACCAGCATAATGTCAAGCCACCGCCAATGGAAATTAACAGGTATGACACACTCTCGAACATATTGCCCTGGCGCATCATATTGACCGGTTGGAGTGCAAAAGTAGAGAATGTTGTAAACCCTCCGAGAAGCCCTGTCACCAGCAAGCGGTAGGCGTGACTGTCGGTGTTTCCGAAACGGTTAAATATAGCCCACAGGATGCCTATAAGCAGACATCCTGTGAGATTTATGGCAATCGTGTTGTGATTGGCAGAGTGAAATAGTTTTATAGAGTCAAGGCAATATCTTGAAATACTGCCGACTGCACCTCCGGCACCAACAAGCAGGATGTCGGGGAGTGAAATCATCAGTGAGCGCTTTGGAATTGTTCAAGGAAACGGCGATCGTTTTCGGAGAACATTCGAAGGTCTTTCACTTGATACTTGAGGTTGGTGATGCGTTCAACACCCATGCCGAGAGCAAAACCGCTATAGATCTTCGAGTCAATTCCACACGCATCGAGCACATTGGGATCAACCATTCCGCATCCGAGAATTTCCACCCATCCCGTGTGTTTGCAGAATGAGCATCCCTTACCGCCGCAAAGATTGCAGGAGATATCCATTTCGGCCGAGGGTTCGGTGAAGGGGAAGTAGCTGGGGCGCAGACGGATTTTTGTTTCGGGACCGAACATTTCGCGTGCGAAGTAGAGCAATGTTTGCTTGAGGTCGGCAAATGACACATTTTTATCAACATACAGAGCCTCTACCTGATGGAAGAAACAGTGGGCGCGGGCTGATATCGCTTCATTGCGATATACTCGACCGGGACAAATTATGCGGATAGGCGGCTGAGTGTGTTCCATCACGCGGCTTTGCACTGACGATGTGTGGGTGCGGAGCAAAACATCAGGGTTGCGGCTGATGAAAAAAGTGTCCTGCATATCGCGTGCGGGGTGGTCTTCCGCAAAGTTAAGCGAAGAGAATACATGCCAGTCATCCTCAATCTCCGGACCTTCGGCCACTGTAAAACCAAGGCGCGAGAAAATGGATATGATTTCGTTGCGCACGATAGAGAGTGGATGTCTCGATCCGAGTTTGATCGGCGACGGGGTGCGGGTAAGATCAAGATTATCGTCGATTGTCTCGCTTGACGAGAGAGCTTCCCTGAGCTCGTTAATGCGTTCGGTAGCTTGATTCTTAAGGATGTTAAGCGCTTGACCGATCTCTTTTTTCTGTTCAGCGGGAACGTTGCGGAAATCGTTGAAAAGCAGGGATATCTCACCCTTTTTGCTTAAGTATTTAATACGGAGTGCTTCCACCTCGGCTTCGTTGGAAGCCGACAGTTGAGCTATAGTTTCTTTTAGACTATTGATTTTTTCAATCATCGCTATATGAAATTATTTGTTTTTTTTGAGTTCGGCCATTGCTGCTTCGACATCAGCAACGAGTTCTTCATCCTGTTTGTCGCGGCTCACGATTGTGCCATCGGGAGCAATAAGGATGATGCAGGGGATTCCGGAAATGCCATATAGGTCAGTGGGGATGGTCTGAGCGTTGATGATCATGTTCCAGGGCAGATTGTATTTTTTAATGGCTTCAAGAGTGTTTTCGGGTTTGTCCCACACGGCAACACCAAGGAATTCGAGACCTTTGCCATTGTATTTTTCATAGAGCTTCTTGATCACCTCGGTTTCACGGATGCAGGGACCGCACCAACTTGCCCAAAAGTCAACGAGAGTGTAGTGATCGGGACCGACATAGTCGCTCAGACGCTGCGTTTTGCCATCGTTGGTGATCGCAAAATCTTTGTATTTGTGGCCCACTGAGGTTTCGCCTTTGACCACGAGTTGGTTACGGGCGTTTTGCACTCTGGTCGATTCCTTGAGAGCAGGGTATTTTGCAAGATATTTATCAAATTCGTCAAGATCCATTTGCGAGCACTGCTCAATGAAGATCATATAGCCGATAGGATTATCAGCGTTTTCATCAAGAGTCTGCGCCATAATGTCATTGTATCGATTGTAGATCTCCTGTTTGGCTGCGATGCCTGCCGAGTCATTGGGGAGTGCTGCAAATTTTTTGGACAGGTCTTCAAGCTTAACCGACATATCTTTCATTTTGCGGTTAAGCGTGCCGTCGCTTTCAACGCGACGATTTTCCATAGGGAAGAATTCGATATCTCCTGATTCAACAATGATATTACCGAGACGTTCACCTTCAAGCAGCAGACGTCCGTAGTATGGCTTGTCAACGGAGCCGCTAAATTTAGCAATTCCGTCGCTGTTCACCATAGCGCTGTCAACTTTATTTCCGGAATCGAAGTCAGTTATATATACGGTCATACCATCCTCGTCGGGCGAGAGGTTAACTTTCAATGAAAAGTTGGCGGGATCGGTTGCGTTTGCACACGACGCAGACAGGAGGGCCGAAAATGCGCCAAGAAATAATTTTGTTATCATTTGCTCGAAATAAATTGATTAATGAATTTACTTGCAAATTTACTGAACTATTTTTTAAAAAAAGAGGAAAATATAATAAATGATGTGTTTTTATTAGTGAAATCATGCTATATTTGCCAAAAATGAATTAAAGATGGAGCATTTTACTAAATTGAATGAATATATCCGGAGCTCGATGGTGAAGAACTGGGAGCTTCCGGCTCTGACGGACTTTGATGGCGTTTCGTATAGCTATAAGGATGTGGCCCGTAAGATTTCCAAGATCCATATTCTTTATAGTCGTAGCGGTATAAAACCGGGCGACAGGATTGCATTGTGTGGCAAAAATTCATCGCAATGGTCGGTTGCCTTTCTTGGCACGATCACTTATGGTGCGGTGGCAGTGCCTGTTTTAAACGAATTCAAGGCTGACACCGTGCATCATCTTGTCAACCATTCAGGAGCCAAACTCCTTTTCACGGATGCATACATTTGGGAAAATCTTAATTTTGAGTCCATGCCGGAGTTGATTGGTGTGTTTCAGTTGACGGATTTTTCTCTTTTCGATTCGCGGTCTGACCTGCTTACGGATGCAAGACATCGCCTTAATGAATATTTTGGCAATATGTATCCTGAGCGTTTCAGGCCCGAAGATCTGACGGTGTTTGCCGAAGACGATCCTGATGAACTGGCATTGATCAATTATACTTCCGGCTCTACGGGGCTATCGAAGGGTGTAATGCTTTCTTATCGGAATCTATGGTCGAATGTTCAGTTTACAATCGATAAGCTTGAGTTTCTGCTGCCGGGCGACGGAATGGTGTGCATGCTTCCGCTTGCCCACATGTATGGACTGGTCGTGGAGCTACTTCATCCGTTTGTAAAAGGATGCCACATCCATTTTCTGACGCGTATACCGTCGCCTCATGTGATAATGGCTGCTTTTGAGCGGGTAAAGCCAAAGTTGATCGTGTCGGTGCCACTCATCATAGAGAAGATAATAAAGACAAAGGTGTTCCCCATGCTCGATAAGCCATTGATGAAGATACTTCTCCATGTGCCATTGGTCGACGATCATCTTTTGGCAAAAATAAAGGATAAGCTGACGCAGACTTTTGGCGGTCAGCTTAAGGAAATGATTATAGGCGGAGCGGGATTGAACAAGGATGTAGAATCGTTTCTGCGCAAGATAAATTTCCCGTTCACAGTGGGGTATGGCATGACGGAATGTGCTCCGCTTATTTCGTATGCTCCATGGGATGTTACGCGTCCCGGCTCTTGCGGCAAGATTGTCGATCGTATGGAGGGGCGCGTGGCTGATCCTGATCCTGAAACCGGGACCGGTGTGATCTGGGTCAAGGGCGATAATGTTATGTTAGGATATTATAAGAATCCTGAGGCTACGGCAGATGCTATGTCGAACGACGGGTGGCTTTCCACCGGTGATATTGGTGTGATCGATGAAGACGGATTCGTCTATCTCCGAGGCAGGGATAAGAATATGATTCTTGGTCCGTCGGGTCAGAATATCTATCCGGAAGAAATAGAGCAGGTGTTGAATAATCTGCCATTTGTCAATGAATCAGTTGTGATAAGTGATGGAGGGCAGTTGGTGGCTCTTGTCTATCCGGACTATGATCTTGCCCAGAAAAGCGGTATGGATCATGTTGCGCTTACCCGATTGATGGATGAGAATCTTGCAGCGCTTAATAAAGAGATCCCGTCCTATTCAAGAGTGAGTAGAGTCAAGCTGATGAGTGAGGAGTTTGAAAAGACACCCAAGCGATCGATCAAGCGCTATCTTTATCAGCTTTATCTAGCATAGCTGAACCGATTCCTTACCCCCCAAAAAAAATAATAGCCGCGCTATCATTAAGAGATGGCGCGGCTATTTTATTATTAGTTGTTATTCTTCATCGGGAAGTGGCGGCGGTTCAGGTGAGTTTTGTGTGTCGTCGGACTTGGCTTCAGTTTCGGCGGTTGTCTCGACTTCAGTAAACTGAACGTCCCGGGGCTCGTCAGATTTTTTGTCGGGAGTTGAGTCTGTGTTTTCCGGCAAAGATCGATGGGCGAGGATTTCCTCTGTACGTGAAGTCCAGGGGCGTTTGCCAAAGATCTCTTCAACATCTTCTGTGAAGATAACTTCGCGCTGAATCAAAATGTCGGCGAGTTTGCCATGACCTTCGCCATATTTGCGGAGGATTTCCTTAGCGCGTTCATACTGTTCGTTGATTATGCGTGACACCTCTTCGTCGATCATTCTTGCACGATCATCGCTGTAGGGTTTGGAAAATCCATAATCCTGCCCGGTCGAATCGTAGTAGCTAAGGTTTGGCAGACGGTCGCTCATTCCGTAATAAACCACCATAGCGTATGCTTGTTTGGTGACACGTTCAAGATCGTTTGCCGCGCCGGTAGAGATTCGTCCAAGGAACAATTCTTCAGCAGCGCGTCCGCCAAGAGTGGCACACATTTCGTCGAGCAAAGCTTGTGTGGGGGTGATCTGGCGTTCTTCGGGTAGATACCATGCAGCGCCGAGAGCTTTTCCTCGGGGTACGATTGTCACCTTTATTAGAGGATTGGCATACTGGAGATGCCAGCTGACGGTGGCATGGCCCGCTTCATGAATAGCGATGGATTTCTTCTCTTCGTCAGTAGTGATTTTGGATCGCTTTTCGAGTCCGCCGATCACACGATCGACGGCATCGATGAAGTCTTGTCGTGTCACTACCTGCTTGTTGTGTCGTGCGGCAATAAGTGCTGCCTCATTGCATACGTTGGCAATATCCGCACCGGAGAATCCGGGAGTCTGGCGAGCAAGAAGTTCAACGTCGAGATTCTCATCGGTTTTGATTTTGCGCAGATGGACATTGAAAATGGCCACGCGGTCATTGAGATCAGGAAGATCAACATAGATCTGGCGATCAAATCGTCCGGCACGCAGAAGGGCTTTGTCGAGAATGTCGGCACGGTTAGTTGCGGCAAGCACAATGACACCGCTGTTGGTTCCGAAACCGTCCATTTCGGTGAGGAGTTGGTTGAGTGTGTTTTCGCGTTCGTCGTTCGATCCCATATTCGGATTGCGTCCTCGGGCACGTCCTACGGCATCGATCTCGTCAATGAACACGATGCAGGGAGCTTTTTCTTTTGCCTGACGGAAAAGATCACGAACACGCGATGCTCCGACGCCCACAAACATCTCGACAAAATCGCTACCTGAAAGTGAGAAAAACGGGACATTCGCTTCTCCGGCCACAGCCTTGGCCAAAAGAGTTTTACCGGTTCCGGGAGGGCCCACAAGCAATGCACCCTTAGGAATTTTACCTCCAAGATTGGTGTAGCGCTGCGGATTTTTAAGAAACTCAACAATTTCCTCGATCTCTGTTTTGGCTTCGGAAAGACCGGCTACGTCTTTGAACGTCACCTGTACGGGGCCATCTTTATCGAAAATCTTGGCTTTCGATTTGCCGACACTAAACACTCCACCACCGGAACTGTCGCGGCCGGCCATGCGCCGCATCATCCATATCCAGAACACGATCAGAAGCACTATCGGTCCGAAAGACCATATATAAGACATAAATGAAGATCCATTCTCATATTTGATGTTGCCTCGGTAGATGCCTGAATCTACAAGCTTATCAATGTAGTTCTGAAGTACGGTTGCCGGGACTTCACACTCAACAACAGTTTTCATTCCTTGCTGATAATCGCGGAATTTAGCTTTGGCTACGGAATCTGTTACCTCTGCTTCAGCTACCCCTTTATTGTTGAATATGGTGATGTTTTTAACGCCTCCTTTAGCGAGGATCTCTTTCAGTTCGGAGAAATCGACGGGGTGTTTCTGCGTGTCCTGGTCCAGATATAGCATCCCTACGAGGATGATTATGATAATGGCATACATCCAGTACATGCTGAAGGCAAATCGAGGTTTTTTGCCTCCGGAATTATTATTATAAGGTGAAGTGCTCATCTTGATTTGGAAAGGTTATATTTCAATGATTGATTAATCTAAGTCGGGTATAATATTGGCAGGCGCGTCGCTCCAGAGATCTTCAAGATTATAGCGTTCGCGTTCCGACGGCAAGAATATATGCACCAGAGTGTGGCCATAGTCAAGAACTATCCATTGAGAGTTTTGATAGCCGTCGTAGTTGTATGGTTTAATTCCACCATGTTCCAGCAGATAGTCGCGCACGCTGTCGGCAATTGCTGAAACTTGCATTGTGCTTGATCCTTCGCAGATGATGAAGTCGGAAGCGGCCGCAGTCTCGATCCCTGAAAGATCTATATGGACAATTTTTCGTCCTTTTCTTTCCTGTATGCCTTCAACAATTAGTTTCGGTATGTTGATGTCGGATGGTTTTGTTGATGTCTGTGATGTCATTTACTTTATAATATATGAATTGCAAAAGTAATAAATTAAAATCAGATTGTAGTAATCTATCCGCAGTTAGTAACAAACTTTATGCCAAAAAAGTTATGGCTATTCATATCGCAGACTTGTGGCGGGTGATAATCGGGCTATAAGATGGGATGGGAGGATGAGTATGATTGCGGCAACAAGGATTGCGGCAGCATCTACAATCAGAATTGTCGTCCAATTGAAGTCGATTGGCACATTGTTCAGATAATAAGCTTCGGGATCGAGTGGCAAAATCTGATAGTGTTTCTGGATTAGAGCCAGAGTGATTGCCAATATGTTTCCAACGATGATTCCTCCAACCACAAGTCGATGAGCCATATAGATGAATATGCGTCGGATCAGCCCGTTTGTCGCACCGATGGCTTTTAGCAGTCCGATCGTGTTGACGTGTTCGAGTATAATGATGAAAAGGCTTGATATCAGAGTGAAGCCGGACACACACGCCATCAGTATCACAATGACTATTACGTTGGTGTCAAGCAGATCGAGCCAATTAAGGTACTGACCGCATGTGTTTTCAATGGTCGACACTTTTGCGATGCTGAAACTCCGGGGATTGGCAATGGCCTCATTAAGCAGTTGCCTGTTTAGTTTCTCTGCATTTTCCGAAATGGATTCAAATGGGATGCCTCTGACCTCTATCGATGTCGCTGTCAGGGAGTCGACATGGTTAAGATTCTGTAGCAAGGGCAGGGGAGTGGCTGCAAACGTGTTGTCAAACTCGTGGAAATGGGTCTCAAAGATTCCGGTGACGGTCAGTTTTCGGGTTCGGAGATTGTTGTTTTCAAGAAAATGGGTTGTCAGTCGGTCGCCGGTTTTAATACCGAGTTTCTTAGCTGTAGATGCAGAAATTACAACTGAATTATCGCCGGTTTCATCCTCGATACTTGGTATTGAGCCATCGATTATATTTTGTGAAAAGAAGTCCCATGCTCCCGGCTGGATGCCCTTCAGCACTATGCCTTGAAAATCGTTGTCGGTTTTGAAAATGGCCGGCTGATTGATGGTAAGTGCTGTGGTTGAATTCGGAATGGCAGATTTTATAGTGTTTTGAAGTGTGTCGGTCAGTCGGATACCGGCTGTATATGCCGGGTGTTCGACATTCTCAGGGGCCAAAATGGTTATGGGTGCATTGAATCCCAATAGTTTTTCCCGAATATCTTTTTTAAATCCGTTGACCACAAACATCGAAAGCAGCATGATCGTGATAGCCAGGGCCACACCGACATACCCAACGACGATNCCGGGAGAAAGCCTGCGGNTTCGGCCGGTTTTCAGTCCAAGTCGTCGGGCGATGTGGAGNGCAACGTTCATTCTGCTGATCGAAAGGCNATTATTTCAGGGTATAGCCCGGATAGGCTTTTAGTGCATGGGCCAATACATTGAGTGCTTGGGCGAGATCCTCACGATTGAGAACGTAGGCCATTCTGACTTCATTGCGTCCCATGCCGGGAGTGGTGTAGAATCCGGATGCCGGAGCCATAAACACGGTTGCTCCCTCGTATTCGAACTCGCGCAGACACCATTCGCAGAATTTGTCGGCGTCGTCGACCGGCAGNCTGACTACGGTGTAGAATGCTCCCATTGGTATCGGAGTGTAGCATCCGGGGATTTTATTCAANCCGTCAATGAGAAATTTGCGTCGCTCAACATATTCGTTGTAGGTCATCAGCATGTATTCATTGCTTGTGCCGATCGATGCTTCTGCCACGATCTGNCCCAANAGTGGCGGACTCAGACGTGCCTGACAGAATTTCATCACGTTCTTCTTCAGCTCTTTATTTTTCGTGATGAGTGCACCGATTCTGATGCCACATTCGCTGTAGCGTTTGGAAACGGAATCAATCAACACCACCTGATCTTCGATCCCTTTAAGATGGAAGGCAGAGATGTAGGGAGCGCCGGTGTAGCAGTATTCCCGATACACTTCATCCGAGAATAAGAAGAGATCATATTTTTTGACAAGGTCACGGATAAGATTCATCTCCTTTTGAGTGTAGAGATATCCGGTGGGATTGTTGGGGTTGCAGATCAGGATTCCTTTTGTGCGTGGAGTGATAAGTTCTTCAAACTTTTCAACCGGAGGGAGTGCAAATCCCTCATCAATGGAGGATGGAACGGTAACGATTTTTGCTCCGGCCGATATTGCAAAGGCCATATAGTTGGCATAAGCCGGTTCGGGAACAATGATCTCATCTCCCGGATCGAGACATGCCATAAATGTGAAAAGTACGGCTTCAGAACCGCCGGTGGTGATGATGATATCATCAACATCTACGTTGATATTAAAGCTTTTATAGTAGTCAACCAGGCGTTTGCGTANTGATAGCAATCCTTCTGACGGACTGTATTCCAAAATGGTGCGATCTATCTTTTTNAGTGCATCCAGGCCTTCTTTGGGAGTGGGAAGGTCGGGCTGACCAATGTTGANTCTGATAACTTTNACTCCTCGTGCTTCGGCCTGGTTGGCCAGCGGGACAAGTTTACGAATCGGGGAGGCGGGCATTCGTTCGCCACGCTCTGAAATCTTCGGCATCTGACTATATTGTTTTAGTAAGAGTTTTCTATTCGTTGTTGTNGNTGTGACTATACTACAATTGTTCGAACTATCATTGACAATCCGTGGATTGTGTATAGTGGACCTACAAANGNANTAAAAAAGTATTTTTCGAGACTGTTTTCAGATAGTGGGGTATGCTTCAATTAACTTTTATTTGCAATTGTGTGGGTGATATGGACTCATAGCCATGCATAGTTTTGCAAAAAAATAAGAGAGTTTGAATTTAAATTTGAGATGGAGGAGATAGAATATTTCATTGTAGATAGCAATTGGGATTCTTTGCTGACGGCGGTGTTTGAATCGTTCAGCCGAAAATTGCGCCCTCGCAGTCTGCTTCGTAGAAACGGTCAGTCGAACTTGTTTGAAGTGAGTTGTCCGGTGATTGGGGCTGACCGCAGTAAGTCAAAGCGTGTGTGGCAATATATATGTGGTGTTGTGGATCCGATATTGACGCAGATGATGGTGGTGGCTCATTCGGTGGGCAATGAGTGTATAGATTCGGCAATATTCCGGGTGATATGCAAGATTGCGGACGGTCGTATGTTTTCGGTCGGAGATTATTCAGACTCGGATATGGCTGATATACTCTGGGGCTACAGGCAGGCACAAAGGTCGCATTGCGCCGGNCGAAGGNCTCNTTNCAGGNGAGTGTAAAAGCAGCGGCATGAAGGAATGTGATATTCCTTCATGCCGCCATATAAGATAGANTGGGAGGGTTAGAATTTAAATCCAATGCTAAGCACGATNTTATTGTCGGTGCTTTTTACNTCGGCTGTGTAGGGGNTTGCCGTNTAGTTGTTGGACGTGTAGGGGTTGAATTCGCTTTTGCGCGATTTATGAACGTANGCAGCATCGGCATAGAAGCTCTTGTAGTGATANCCGACACCACANGTGATATACTGCGTTTCGTTGTCGAGNGTGTAGGAAGGCATCGTGCCGAAATCATCAGGATTAGAGGTGTAGACCATGGTCTGCTGATTCATGACTTCTTTGCCGGTAGGGGTAGATTCATAGGCATAACCGGCGCGGACACTGAAATTGTTGCTCACACGATATTCAGCACCAAGGCGGATGATGTTGGCCGCTTTGTAGTAGTCTTTCACATCATTGTTTACGTCAGTTATGTTGTCGCCATATTCTGTTTTAACGGTNGTGTTCTGATAGGGACGNTATTCATANTCGACACTTACAATTGCTTTTGATCCGATCACGGTTGCCGCACTGGCAATCAGTCGCCAAGGGGTACGCAGTTTCCAGTTGATCACACTTGCCGGGGTCTGGACATATCCGGGAGCAAGTGGACGATCGGTGTAGCCGTAACCATAGTCGACAATTGCATCCGAACTTTCTGTCAGGTTATAGTATGTGGGGGTGTGAACGGCCAGACCGAGACGGAGTTCGTTGATAGGCTTAACGATCAAACCGGCTTTGAAATTGAAGCCTGTGCCGGTGATGTGCTTGTAGCTGTCAAGACCGAATCCGACATCGTTGGGAGTCTGTGTCGGGGGGCCTGAGACCACTTGTCCTGATTCATCGATCACCGGGATCTTGGCGTTTTGCAGGTATTCTTCGTAGTAAACGCTGCGCTGATAATCAATGTCGTTTATGCCAACGCCGATACCCCAATAGACGCTATTTGCAAAGTTGCCGCCGACATTAATTTCATACTCATCGATAAATCCTTTTTCCTCTACGTCAAAGTCGGAAACTCCATAGGTGCCGTTGCCCCAGAGTCCGTTATACTGGGTAGTGCCGGCAACGGGATTGATCATATATGAGTTGTAGGCAAGAATACTCATCCATGGGGCGTGGTTGCGGTCCCAGTAGTTGTAGTCGTTGTTTATGAGATAGTCGGAGCTCCAACCATCTTGAGAAGTATAACCGGCGATATAGTTTGATAGCGAACCATTCATGTCTACTGTGCCTTTGTAGCGACGGTTGAACGAAGTGGTTCGGCCGTAGGAGAATCCCCAGTTGAAATAAGGCATCAGATCGGAGCCCGTGTATGCTGTGCCGACGTAGCCCACATTGTTTACCTGCGCTTTGGTTTGGTTGTCCTTCACATTAGCAATAGTGCTCAGTGTGTTGGCTGACTGCATATTGATATCAAGTGTGAAACCGATCTCGCTCTTGCGGTAAACGCCAATGCCACCGGGGTTCTGATTGAGAGTTGAAAGATCGCCTCCGAGGGCACCGAACGCACCACCCATCGACATGAATCGAGCTGTTCCGCGAAGATCGTAACGCGAAAGCTGATACGCATCAACGGCTGTCTGAGCGCCTGCTATGACCGGTAGCGCTGATGCAACTGCGATTAAAATTCGCTTTTTCATATACTGACATTTGAAGTTAAAAAGCTATTGTTTGATATCTGATTAGTGACGGCCACGTCCACCTCCGCCGCCTCCACGGCTGCCACCGGAGCTGCCGCTACGACTGCCGCCGCCGTATCCGGAGCTTGAAGAACTGCGTGAGGATCCGCTGCGATAGCTCGGTGTGGAAGGGCTGCTTGTACTTGGACGTGAATAGCCTGACGAGGAGCTGCTGCGCGATGATCCGCTTCTTCCGGGACGATAGCCGGAATTTGAGCCGGATCCGGCAGTGGTGGTTTGTCCCGGACGATAGGTTCCGGTTACGGCCTGTCCGGGTCGGTAGCTTGGACGACTGTTGCCGTATCCACTATAATGTCCTGAACCGGAGCCCGGACGATATGCCGGCCGGTTGTTGCCGGATGGACGATTAGCCCATGATGGGCGTGACGGTAAATAGGACGGTCTCCAGTAGCCGGGATAATATCCTCCCCAGCTCCATGACGGGCCCCAGCCCCATGACGGGCCCCATGCCCATGACGGGCCAAAGTCCCAATACCAGGGATTGTAGCCCCAAGTGTTGTAGTACCATAGAGATCGGGGTGTGCCCCAATACCAAGGTGAATAGTAGGTGGAATAATTGAAGGGAGAATAGATGGCCGATGACCAGTAGCCGGGCGTGTTAATGTAAATGTTGACATCTGTCGTGACCGGCTCTTCATAGTAATAGCGGGCCACATCCTCGTCTGACGATTCGACAACGACGCGAGGGTTGTAGAATCGCTCGATTTGTTTGGTGTAAGCGAAGTCGCCCGTTTGAGGTTGAGAGCGTTTCAGATCCGTCGAATCCTGCACGCCCATATAACGGCGATTGTAACTGTCAACGTCGATATTCAGGCCTTTACCATCATCTACAGTATAGGTGTCGGCCGATGGAAAATCCGTGGTATAGGTTGTGGTTTCTTTTTTCTGCTTCTCGGTCTTTTTTGCCTTGGAGGGGTTATAGTAGATATCGTCATCGTCATAGCCCTGTGCCGACGCAAAACTATAGCTGCAAAGAGCCATTGCGGCAAGCAGGGTGGTAAGTTTTGATTTCATCGTCATAGTTTTATCTGTTAATTGTTTATGTGATGTATTCTTTGCAATAATTGTTATGTATTAGACACCGGACGCATGTAGAAGTTTAATCATATCGGATGCCCATTTTACAAATATAGGAATTATATTGCAATCTTCATTTTGTTTGCGAAGATATAACGGTGAATTTATGACATATTAACAATGTAACAAATATAGCGACTGTGTCATTAAGTGGTAACGACACAGTCGCTGTTGTTTTATTTCAGGTTGACAGACTATTTGTTGTCATCTATTTCAAGGGGACGCATGTCGAGGGCAACCATTGAGAGCGTTGCTCCCCAATAAACGAAGGCTACAGCAACGAGAATGCTTACCATTTCTGCTTCCTGGGTATATCCTGATTCGATGAGCAGGAATGAAATGGCAAGAAGTAAGAT
Organism: Barnesiella sp.; assembly: GCA_014801065.1. Taxonomy (GTDB): domain Bacteria; phylum Bacteroidota; class Bacteroidia; order Bacteroidales; family Muribaculaceae; genus Paramuribaculum. The sequence continues at coordinate 247 of JAAVEX010000001.1, read as the reverse complement.
GCCGTTGATCAGATAGATCCACCAGTAGCGGCGCTCGCGCTGACTGACGGAGCTGAAGATCGCACCAATACCCCACATGGCGCATACGAGGGCTATGAAATAGGGGAATACGATTTCAGAAAGAACAATGCTTCTGACAAGCATGAAGCCTACAAACATATTGATTACACCGCAGATGAGCCACCAGCCCCATCCGGCAGGACGATTTTTGCCGGCGGATACACAAAGCGATACGATCCCGGCAAGC